>JBPCTR010000299.1:0-30604 GCA_051011575.1 Acidimicrobiales bacterium
GTCGTGTTCTTCGGCGAGTTTGATGAGCGTTTCGGTGAAGGCCTGCGTGTACGACCCGGCCTTGATACCGGACGTGTCGTGCATGTTCTTGATGTCGTCGTTCTCCGCCGGCGCGTAGCCGCGGCCCTTCTGGGTGAGCACGTGTACAACCACGGGGCCTTTGAACTTCTTGGCGTTGTCGAAGGCCTCCTCGAGGCCCTCGATGTCGTGGCCGTCGAAGGGACCGAGGTAGTGAACACCCAGGTTCTCGAAGAACGCTGGCGGCTCCCACATGTGGCGAATGGCTGCCTTGGTCGCCGTGATCGACCGTTCGACCAGATCACCAACCCAGGGGATGGTCTCGGCGATCTTCTCCATCCGGGCCTGGCGACGCATGTAGACCGGGTTCGATCGGATCTTCACAAGTGATTCGGTGAGCATCGACACGGTGGGCGCATACGAGCGACCGTTGTCGTTGAGGATCACGGTCACATCGCTGTTGGAGTGGCCGAGGTTGTTGAGCCCCTCGAACGCCATCCCGCCGGTGAGCGCGCCATCGCCGATGACCGCCACGATTCCTCGTTCGGCGCCGGTTGCCGTTTGCGCGGTCGCCAGGCCATGGGCGTAGCTCAGCGCCGTGGAAGCGTGGGAGTTCTCGACCCAGTCGTGGGCGCTCTCCTCACGCGAGGGGTACCCGCTGATGCCGTCGCTCTGGCGAAGTCCCTCGAACGCCTTGACTCGACCCGTGAGCATCTTGTGGACATATGTCTGATGGCCGGTGTCCCAGAGCACGATGTCGGCGGGGGAACGGAACACCCGGTGGAGGGCAATCGTGAGTTCGACGGCGCCGAGGTTGGAGCCGAGATGGCCACCGGTGCGTGACACCGAAGCGACGATGAGCTCGCGAATCTCGGCGGCGAGCGCGTCGAGTTCGTCGTAGGAGAGGGACTCGAGGTCCTCGGGGCCCCTGATCGACTCAAGACGCATGCGACAGTCAGGTTAACGCTGCGCGGCCCGCGCCGTTCGGCGTGGTCGCGATCAACCGTCGTCGGTGCTCACATGTTTCGATGGCGCGGATGCGCGCGCGGCCGCGATGGCCGAGCTGGTGAGTCGCGGGCCGGCATACAGGTACACGAGGACATGCGCGATCCCGCCGATGATCCATGGTGCACGAAGGGCCAGCTCTCGGTCGGCGAGCGGCTCGACGACGGCGATGATCACACCGCCGAGGAGCGCTCCGATAGGCATCATCCCCCACGCGAAGAAGCGATAGACGCTGTTGACCCGGCCGAGGAGATCGTCGGGGATGATCGTCTGGCGCAATGCGACCGTGATCACGTTCCACAACACCGCGACGAACATGAAGAAAGCGAAGAGGACCCAGACGACTATCCACGAGGATGTGAGCCCGGTGAGGATCATGACGATTCCGCCGCCAACGATCGTGAGGGCCAGCGACGGCCCGGCACCGATGCGCTCCGACACCGATGAGGCAGTCCATCCCGCAACGACCCCGCCGATCGCTCCTCCGGTGCTCATGATCGCGAACTCGGTGGGGTTGGTGCCGAGCACCTCCTGGCCGTAGAGGACGAGGGTCGAGATCGTCAGCATGCCGAGCATGTTTATGAGGCCGAGGATGATGGCGAGTGGTCGCAGAAAAGAGTGGTGCCACAGCCATCGCACTCCCTCCCGCAGCTCTTGTTGCCACGGAGAGCGTGTCGCGGCCAACTTTGGTTCGGTGCGCACCGTGATGCGGGCGATGAGCAGCGCCGAGATTGCGAACGTGGCCGCGTCGACGCCGAACGGCAGCGCGAAGGCGGCGGCGATGAGCAGCGCGCCCAGTACCGGTCCCGCGAAGGTGTTCGTGACCTGTTCGGCGCTCCACAGACGGCCGTTCGCCTTCTCGAGATTCGATGTGTGGACAATCGACGGCATGAACGTCTGCGCCGTGTTGTCATAGAGCACCTCGGCGGTCCCGAGGGCAAGCGTTGCCACCAGCAGCACGAGATAGAGCGTCCAGTTGGTGCCGTCGAGCACGACGGCGTCGAGCTCGTCCGGGGAGGGCAGGTCGGCCTGCTGCGCCAGAACGACGAGCGCCACGACCCCGGCGATCGCGGCCCGAACGGCGTTCGAGCCGATCATGAGTTTGCGACGGTCGACCCGGTCGGTGATCACCCCGGCCGGCAGGCTGAAGAGCAACCAGGGAAGGCGTTGAACGACCACGACGAGCGAGATGAGTAGAGCGCTTCGAGTGGTGGCTGACGCCAGCCACGGGTAGGCGATCGTGCCGATGCCGTCTCCGAGGTTCGAGATGGTGCTTGCCCCGAACAGGCGGAAGTAGTTGGCGCCGAGCTTCGTGGAGGTCGCGGGCGTGGGTTCGGTCGTCGTCACGACGGAGCCGGTTCCGCTGGGCGGAACCGCCACGCGGCTGCGAGCAGATCGAGGCTCGTGACCCGATCGGCTGGGTCGGTCGCCGGTATCGCAACCATGATCTCCGACGCCTCGGTGCGGCGCGCGAGTTCGGCGATCCCCGCGGCGACGTGAGCCGGCTCACCGTGGATCGCGTTGGAGCCGGCTGCGAGCGCCGCATCGTACTCGGGGTGTGCGCATGCGTCTTCGGGGGACAGGAGCGGCAACATCCGACCGGTTCGCATCCCGTATTTGCGCAGTCGATGAGGTGCCAGAAGGTGGTCGGCGCGCTCCGCTGATTCCGCTGCGATAACCGCCGCCGTGACGATGAGGTGCGGCTCGCTCAGAACGGGTGAGGGCGTGAAGTGGTTTCGGTAGATCTCGGCGGCCTCGATCGTGCCGCCCATGTCGAAATGGTGGGCGAAACCAAAGGGGAGGCCGAGCATTCCCGCCAGCTGCGCGCTGTATCCGCTCGAACCGAGCAGCGCGATGGCAGGCGACGTGGTGGCCACGGGCGTGGCGCGGAGGTGGGTGTGGGGGCCGGTTTCGGTACGCACATCACCGAGCAGTGCCATGACGTCGAGCACGTCCTGGGGGAATCGATCGACATCGTCGACGTCGAGGTTTCGGCGCAATGCACGCATGGTGTTTCGGTCGGTGCCCGGTGCTCGCCCGATACCCAGGTCGATGCGATCGGGGTGAAGGGCCTCGAGCATCGCGAATTGTTCCGCCACGACGAGCGGCGCGTGGTTGGGCAACATGACGCCCCCCGAGCCCAGTCGGATCCGCTCGGTGTTCGCGGCCAGATGCGCGATGAGTACCGCGGGCTCGGTGCTGGCGACGGTGGCCATGTTGTGGTGTTCGGCCACCCAGAACCGCAGGTAGCCGAGCTGGTCGGCGCGTGCGGCGAGAGTGGTGGTCGCCCGGAGAGCTTCTGTGCTCGTCGACCCCTCGGGCACGACGGCGAGGTCCAGAACGGACAGCGGGATGGCTGGCATCCGACCACGCTAGTGCCGAGTTTTGCCGACCTAACCGAGGTTGCTCAGGAAGCGCTCGCGATCGACCTGCACGCGAATGATGCGCCCCACCCCAACGGTGGTGACCTCGCTCACGGCTTTGGTTTCGAACACGAGCCGGCGCCCTTCGATTCGGGTGAGGATGGCGGTTGCGGTGACCTCACTCCCAACCGGCGATCCGTGAAGGTGATCGAGGTTCACGCGGAGTCCGGCGGTGATGACACCAGCGGGAAGGTCTCCATCGATCGCATCCATGGTGGCCTCTTGCATGAGCTGGAGGAGGCGTGGCGTGCTCAGGACCTCGACGTCGCCCGTGCCTTGTGAGAGTGCGGTGTCGGCGGAAGCGACCGTCATCGTGGCGGTGCCGCTCAATCCCAGTTCGATCGCCATCGCACGACACTAGAGCGGCCGGACCAGGACAACCGATTCAGATGAACAGCTGAGCGACCTCATTGGCGTTGATCTCGGCTTCCTCGATGAGTTCGAGCGAACGATCCGGGCTGATCCCGAAATCCTCGTGGGCACGGACGATCACGAGTTCGCGCTCCTCGCCGGTCTCGACCTCACGGAAGGGGGCCGACAGCTCCACTGCGGGAGGAGCGTCGTAGTCGGGTCGGCCGTGGTGGCCGCCGATCGCATTTCGTAGGTCGGCCGGGAGTTCCCATTCGGCGCACAGCCAGGCTGCGACCTGGTCGTGGCTCCACCCGAACTCGCTCTCTTCGAGCTGATGGAGGTCGTCGCCACCGCCGTGCCATTCGGTGAGGACCGGCCGATAGTCGTGCCGCGCAACGGCGAGGAGGGGAATCGCCATGTCCTGGAGGAGGCCGGCGGTGAAACTCTGCCCGGCGGTCGATGGGTGCAGTTCGGCAGCAAAGGTGCGAGCGATCGATCCCCGCCTTGCCGCGGACTGCCAGAACCGTCGTTGATCGAGTCCTTCGACGTCGACGTGGGGAAGCGCCACATTCGCACCCACGGCCAGAAGCATCGATTCGACGGTGCCGAGGCCCGCAATCGCCACGGCCTGACTCACGTTCTCGATCGGTCGAGACGGCGAGAACGCGGCAGAGTTGACGAGGCGCAGGAGTTTCACCGTGACGCCAGGGTCGGCTTGGATCGCGGTGGCGACCTGGGACGCCGAGGAGTCTGGTTGTCGAATCGTGTCGAGGGCATCGAGGATCACTCCGGGAAAGCTCGGGAGTTCGATGTTCCCGAGCGTCTCCTGGAGCAGTCGCGCTTCGTCGACCTTCTTTGACTTCTTCTCACTCCTGAATCCGAGTGCCATTGCTCAACCCGCCCTTCTGGCGATCTTGTCCGAGAGGATGCTCATCATTCCGCCGAGGCTGAAATAACCGAGGACGACCTCCGACATTGCGAGTATCTGTGCGGTCGTCGAGCCCGGGAGCACGTCGCCATATCCGAGCGTCGTGAATGTCACGACGCTGTAGTAGAGCGGCGAGAGCGGCGTCTCGAGACCGCCGTAGGAGATCTCGACCTGGGTGTAGACGCCTGCGTAAATGAGGGCGACGAGCACGGTCCAGGCCGACCAGCGGCCGATCGAGCGCCCACAGTCCGATGTGACCCACCACAGCTTGTACAGCAGCTCGTGACGAGGCGATTGTCCTCGAAACTCGGCGATGAAGTTCTCGTCGAGGGCGTGGCGTCTGAGCAACCAGGCACCGGTGAAGTCGACTTCGCGCAGGTCGGCATTGATCCAGTTGGCCGACTTGTAGCCCGTGACACCTCGGAGTCGGGCGTTGAACAGATCGACCTTCTGGAACGAGGCGCCATCGACGGTCGATGTAGTGAGATCGATCTCCCGCATCACGGCGCCGTCGAACGTGGCGCCGTCGAGCGTCGTCTCGCGAAAGCGAGCATCCTTCAGCGTGGACGTTCGGAAGTCGCTGTCGGTCAGATCCGAACTCGTGAAGGTCGCGCCCGTCGCATCGGCGCCGAAGAATGTTGCACTGTTGCCCGACACCCGGCCGAGGCCGGTTCGGTGGAGGGTGGCCGTCGTGAAGTCGGCCCCGTCGAGGTTCGCGCCGAGCAGTTCTGCGTCGGACAGATCGCAGCCGTGAAGAATCGCTCCCTCGAGATCGGCACCGAGCAGACGGGCACCCTGAAGATTCGATTCGGACAGATCGAGCCCTCTGAGGTTCACCCCGGTCAGGTCGAGGCCGGCGAAGTCGGCGCGCACGAGGTTCAGGCCGGTGAGATCGATGTCGGGCCCGACCGGCGGCATCCTCTCGCCCTCGTCGCGCCGAGCGCGTAGAGATTCGAGAAATGCTCGTGTTCGTGTGACGTCGCCATCGACGCCGGTCCCGCCCCGCCGTTCCATATGCGGATCACGTCGGCAGCCACGTGGCGAGATTGAAGACAAAGAGGCAAAAACTGCGTCTTCCCATGACCGGGCCAAAAGACCGATTGTGCAACCTGCGGCTAAGGGCGATCCCCGGCGGTGCCGATGGGCGTGTTGTAAGGCGGACGAAAGTGTGGCGGAAATGCCGGCAGCGAAATTGATGGCGGTTCTCGGCGTGTGCCGACGACGCGGCCGATGGGAGATATCGAGTCGAACGAATGCGCTCGTGCTGTTCGGGCACTGTTTTGTCGACTTCCGCCAGGCCTACACGGACCCCGAGGTCGAGAAGATCAAGATGTCGGTGACCTGTGTGTTCGGCAACACGACCTTCCTGATGCCCCATGGTGCCGATGTGAAGCCTTCGGCTATGAGCCTGTTCGCATCGACGGGCTTCGAGGTTCCCGAGAGCGCCACCGAATGTCAGCTCCCGACGATCGAGATGGAGACGACCACACTCTTCGGCCGCACACGGGTCGTGATCGACGAAGAGGACATCGTGCAGAACCCGGCCGGGGCCGACACGGGACTCGTGGTCGACGTTGGTTCGAGCCGCGCGGCCGAAGTCGAAGCGGTCCCTGCTGAGGCCGAGGCTCCACCGGGTTCGATGTCACCCGTCATTGAGGACCACGGATCCGAAGCGCCGTCCGAACCCCCACCCGTGCCGGCCGCCACTCCCGTGATCGACCCTGCTGACGATGCGCCGATCGAGGACCTGTTCGACGCCCTGAGCCATGTCGACGAACCCCGTTCGCCGATCGCGGACGAGGATGCTGGGGGCGATTCCGAAGAGGGTCTCGAGGCCGAAGCGGCCGAATCCACACTCGATGAGCAGTCCAGCGATGAGCTCGACGAACAATCGGACGCCGTGAAATCCGACGACGATGACGTAGAAGTCCACGCCGCTCCCGAAGATGGCGACGCGAGCGCGGAGACGGCACCCGACTCCATCCCTGACGCTGCGTAGAGCTCGGTCCTCTCTGCCCGGCGGCGAGCGGTAGCCTGACCTGCATGATCGATGAATCGCTCGTAGCCCAGACCCTCGACTCCGCCCTCACCGGCGGCGCCGACTTTGCCGAGGTGTTCGTCGAGGACAAGCGCACGTCCTCCGCACATCTCGACGACGGCCGCATCGAGGAACTCACATCCGGGCGCGATCGTGGGGCCGGTGTGCGAGTTGTTGCCGGCGACACCACCGGCTTCGCCCATACGGCCGATCTCTCCGAGGCCGGACTCCGGTCGGCAGCTGAATCGGCGGCGGCAGCTGCACGCGGCGGCGGGGGTGGAGTCAGAACGGTTGCTCTCGAGCGTCAAAGCGTGTCCCGCGACGTTGCCATCAACACCTACCCCGAGACCGTCGCCAAGGCGACCAAAGTCGATCTTCTGAACCGTGCGAACGAAGAGGCGCGGTCCACCGGCGACTCCATCAGCCAGGTGATGGCGCGATATGGCGACAGTCGTCGGCGGATCCTGGTCGCGAACAGCGATGGACTCCTCGCCGGCGACGATCAGGTGCGCACATTCTTCTCGATCTCGTGTGTGGCCATGGGCGACACCGGCATGCAGACGGGGCGCGAGTCGGCCGGGCGCACGGTCGGGTTCGAGCTGTTCGACTCGACCGACGTGGCCGAGATGGCCCGCACCGCCGCGAACCGTGCCATCACCAAGCTCAGCGCGCGCCCGGCACCGAGCGGTGCCCAGACCGTCGTTGTGGGGCCCGGTGGCGGGGGAGTGTTGTTCCATGAGGCATGCGGCCATGGCCTCGAAGCCGATCTCGTCGCCAAACAGGCATCGGTGTTCGCCGGGCGTATCGGCGAACAGGTGGCCAGCCCGCTCGTCACGTTGATCGACGACGGAACGATGTCGACCGAGTGGGGCAACTACGCCATCGACGACGAGGGTCGCCCGGCTCAGCGAAACGTGCTCATCCAGGACGGGGTCCTCACCGACTACATGTACGACCAGATCCGTGCCCGCAAGGAGGGTCGCCCGTCGTCGGGCAACGGCCGCCGCCAGAGCTACCAACACCTGCCCATGGTTCGCATGACCAACACATACATCACCGCCGGCGAGGATGATCCTGCCAACATCATCGCCAGCACCGAAGACGGCGTGTACGTGGCACAGCTCGGCGGCGGCCAGGTGAACACCGCCACGGGCGACTTCGTGTTCGGCATGACCGAGGCATATCTGATCGAAGGCGGCAGGATCACCGAACCGATCCGCGAGGGCAACCTGATCGGCAACGGCCCCGAGGTTCTCACCCGTATCGATGCACTCGGCAACGACTTCGCAATGGGCCATCCCGGTACGTGCGGCAAAGACGGCCAGGGTGTTCCGGTCGGCGACGGCACCCCCACGTTGCGGGTCACGAGCCTGACCGTCGGCGGCACTGCCGCCTGAGCCGGGTTTCGAGGAGAACGCACATGGCTGACCTTTTGTCCATCGCTCAGAAGGTGCTCGGATGGGCGCGAGATGACGAGCACGTCGAGGTCGTCGCGGTGCACGATCGCGACACCGAGATCCGTGTCTATGAGGGTGAGATCGAACAGTTCACCGCGAGCGAATCGCACGGTGTGGGCGTGCGGGTGATCGCCAATGACCAGCAGGGGTTCGCCTACGCCGGCACGCTCGATCACGAGGTGTTGGTCGAAACCCTCGCCGAGGCTCGCGACAACGCCACGTTCGGCACCTCCGACGAGTTCCTCGGTCTGGCCGAGCCCGACGGTGTTCCCCTTCCGAGTATCGAGCTCTACGACCCGGGCGTCTCGGACATGTCGACCGACGACAAGATCCAGCTGGCGATCGACCTCGAGGCGGCCACACGGTCGGCCGACCCCCGCATCTGTGGGATCGAGTCCTCCGACTACTCCGATTCGATCCACCAGGCCGCGCTCGTCTCCTCGTCGGGCGTGTCGGTCACGAGCCGGGAATCGGGCTCATTCGTCTCGGTCACCGCACTCGCGCAGGAGAACGATGAGATGCAGATCGGGTTCGGCTTCAACGTGCAGCGGGATCCCTCGACGATCGACATCAACACCGCGGCTACCGATGCCGCCGATCGCGCCACCCGCCTTCTCGGAGCCGTGCAACCGCCGACCGAACGGGTCACCGTTCTGCTCGATCCATTCGTGACTGCGCAACTGCTCAGCATCATCGGCGAGACGTTGTCGGGCGAAGCGGTGCTCAAGGGCTACTCGTTGTTCGCGAATCGTCTTGGCGACGAGGTTGCAGCGTCGTCGGTCACGCTCATCGACGACCCAACCGACACTCGGATGTTCACCGCGTCCCAAACCGATGGTGAAGGTCTCGCGAGCCGTCGCAATGTTCTCATCGACCAGGGTCGGCTCGACATGTTCGTGCACAACTCCTACACGGCTCGGCGGGCCGGCACGGCGGCCACCGGGTCAGCGGTACGGAGCTATTCCTCGGTGCCGGGTGTCGGAACCCGTGCCCTGCAACTCGTGCCGGGCTCCACGTCGCAGGACGACCTGATCGCCGAGATCGACAACGGTGTGTTGATCCAGGGCGTGTCAGGCCTGCATTCGGGGGTGAACCCCGTGAGCGGCGACTTCTCCACGGGCGCCGAGGGGCTTCGAATCCGCAATGGTGTCGTGGCCGAACCGGTTCGCGAGATCACGATTGCCTCGACCCTCCAACGCATGCTCGGCGACGTGCGCGCGGTCGGTAACGACACCGATTGGCTGCCGATGGCCGCCGCCGGCGTGAGCGTCGTGATCGACGACGTCACGATGAGCGGCTCCTGACCGAATTCGCCTGGGCGAACGGCTTGCCGGACGAGTAAGCGGTCACTAACGTCAGCTGACGTGCACCCGCTCGATGCGATTTCGGAACCCCGCCGGCGAGAGCTGCTGGCCCTGATCTCGGAACGGGGCGAGATCTCGGTGTCCGATCTTGCTGGCCAGGTCGATGTGACCCGGCCGGCCGTGAGCCAGCACCTGCGCATACTCCGCGAGGCCGGCATCGTCGTCGAGCGTCGCGACGGGCGCAGGCGGCTCTACCGCATCGACCCTCGCGGGCTCGAGCTCGCCCGGGCCACGATCGAGGCATTTCTCGTCGATCGCCTCGACGAGCTCGAAACCTCGGCTCGCGCTGACACACCCACGACCAAGGAGTCGCTTCGTCATGCCTGAACCGATTGTTGTGGAGCGCGTCATCGATGCCACCGGCCAGGAAGCCTTCGACCTTCTCACCCAACCCGAACAGCTGCGCCGCTGGCAGGCGGTGAGTGCGTCGGTAGACGTTCGAGTCGGCGGGTCATACCGCCTCACCGTGACCCCCGGGCACATCGCCGAGGGCACGTACACCGAGGTCGCCGAGGGCGAGCGTCTCGTGTACAGCTTCGCGTGGACCGATCAACCGAACATGAGCTCGGAGGTCGTGATCGAGCTCGAACCGATGGACGACAAAACGCTCGTCCGACTCACTCACACCGGTCTCGTCGGCGACGCTGCTGCCGGCCACCGGGAAGGCTGGAATCACTACCTGGAGCGGCTCGGGGTGGCCGCCACAACCGGTGACGCCGGCGCCGACCCATGGGCGAACGCTCCCGAGGAACTCGACGTCCTCACGGCGATCGAAGCGAGCTGGGCGCTCTGCCAGGACGTCATGCGAGGATTTGAGGAGCAGCATCGGAATGCGCCGACCCCGTGCACCGACTATTCGGTGCACGAGCTCGTCGAACACCTGATGGGAAGTCTGCGCGGTCTCGGCGGAATGGCCGGCGCCGAGGTTCCCGAATCGATCGACGCATCAACAGCAGAGGACTACATCGCACAAGCCGCGGAACCGGCGATCGCCGCGTGGCGCGCTCGCGGTGTGGACGGCGAGGTGCGCTTCGGGGAAGGCATGGCGCCGGCATGGCTACCCGCGGGGATCATCAACCTTGAATTCCTGTTGCATGCTTGGGACTTTGCCTCGGCGATCGGCCAGCCGATCGATGTTCCGGAATCGCTGGCCGCCCACACCCTCGATGCGGCCCGAAAAATCATTCAGCCCGACAACCGCGGAGAGGGCAAAGGATTCGCGCAAGAGGTACAGCCCGCGTCGGACTCGACGCTCGACGCACTCCTCGCGTTCACCGGAAGATCGCGCTGAGAATCAGCCGAGAAACAGGAGAGATGACATGCCGAAGTACGTGTTTGCCTACCACGGTGGTGGAATGCCCGAGTCCGAAGAGGAGCAGGCCGAACACATGGCTGCATGGGGCGCCTGGTTCGGTGCGAACGAAGGGGCATTCGTCGATATGGGTGCGCCCACGGGTGCAGCGATGACGGTCGGCCCCTCGGGCACCGCCGAGGGCGGCGGAGCGAATCCGCTCACGGGATATGGCCTCGTGGAAGCCGCCGACATGGCAGCCGCATGCGCAATCGCCGAAGGATGTCCGATCGTCGGGCTCAGCGGTGGTTCGGTTCAGGTGGCCGAGACCTTCGAAGTGAACATGTAAGTCGCGCACTCGTGTGGTCGTGGCCGAGGGTTGGTTCGCCGTCAGATCCTGACGACGACCTTGCCCTTGGCCCGGCGCTCCGCGAGCTCGGCGAGGGCAGCGCCCGCCTCGTCGATCGGATATGTCGCGGACACGTGCGGCCGGATCTCGCCGGCGGAATACATCCGCATGAGATCCGCCACGTTCTCTGCGTGCGCCTCGGGGTTGCCCATCGTGAAAGCACCCCAGAAGACACCGACGATCTGACATGACTTCAGCAACGTGAGGTTGAGCGGAAGCTGCGGGATACCTGCAGGAAAGCCGACGACGAGGAAGCGGCCGTCCCAGTTCATCGCTCGCACCGCCGGTTCGGCGTAGTCGCCTCCCACGGCGTCGTACACGACGTCGACACCGCCACCCCCGGCCTCTTTGATCTGTTTCGAAAAGGCACGCTGCTGGTCACGGTCGAGATCGCCGGTGGGGTACACGATCCCGGACTCGGCCCCGTTGGCAATACATAGATCGACCTTCTCCTGTGTGGAGCATGCAGCGATCACCCGGGCGCCCATCGCCCTCCCCAGCTGAACCGCTGCGAGGCCCACTCCGCCGGCAGCGCCGAGAACGAGCATCGTCTCTCCCGGCTGGATTTTCGCTCGATCCTTGATTGCGTAGTGGCTCGTGCCATACGTGAACAGGAAGGCGGCGGCCTCCTCGAAAGGCATGTCATCGGCGATCTTCACGCATGACTGCGCGTCGACCGCCATCTGCTCGACCATTGCGCCCCACCCAACGCTCGCAAGCACCCGATCTCCGACAGCGAGTGAGTCGACGCCACCGCCCACGGCGCTCACGACGCCGGACAGCTCGCCTCCTGGCGCGAAGGGACGCTCGGGTTTGAACTGGTAGAGATCCTGGATGATGAGGACATCTGGGAAATTCACCCCAACCGCCCGCACGTCGATTACGACCTGTCCGGGTGACGCGTTCGGCGGCTCGACCTCTTCGATCACGAGAGTCTCGGGGCCCCCGGGTTCCATCGACAGAACGGCTTTCATCGTCACTCCTCAACTCGGGTTGTGCCGGACTCTAGCTGTGGCTGCCGGGGGTCATCGGCCCGGGGTGGTGCACTACCATCGCCGACCATGACCGATGACAAGATCGAGGCGGTTGGCGGGCCTGCGCTCGTGGTTGACGGAGCCACAGGAGTCTGATGCGCCCACTTGGTGCGATCCTCATCGCCGTTGTGATCGTTGCGGCAGCGTGTGGGGGCGAGGACCTCGGGGGTGAGAAGCTTCCGGCTGATGCGATGGGGCTCCAGGAGGCCAGCGCACGGGCCATGGGAGCGGTCACGAGTGTGGCGTTCACCGTCGAAAGGACCGACGCGCCCGTGTTCATCGACGCCGCCGAGAGCCTTGCGCTCGATGCCATCGAGGGGCGGTTCTCTGCACCCGGGAGCGCGGATGCCGTGCTCGATGTGACGGTCAACGGTGCGCTTCGCACAAAGCTCGGCGCGGTCGCCATCGACGATGAGGTTTGGCTCTCGAACCCGGTGACCGGCGCCTTCGAGACGCTCCCGGCGGGCTTCGACCTCGACCCGTCCCTCTTCTTCGACCCCAAGGAGGGGTGGCAGCCGCTGATCGAGAGTTTGGAAGATCTCGAGTTTCTCGCCGAGATGGATCGGGACGGCACCCGGTATCACCTTCGTGGTCAGGCGCCCGCGGCGCAGATGCAGAAGATCACCGCCGGGCTCGTTCGAAACACCGACGTCGAGCTCGACCTGTGGCTGCACCCGGTGACCGCACTCGTCGTCGCGATCGAGTTCGAGACGACGTTCGATGGTGCAACCTCGTCGTGGGTGCTCGAGCTCGATCAGTACGGCGATTCGTTCACCATCAGCGACCCCACGGGTACATCTCGATGAGCGTTGTCGACGAGACCGTGCGCCCCGGACGCACGGCGTCGCCACGGGCCGTCCTCGCGGTCGTCGGGTTCGCGGTCTTCGTCGCCGCAGACGATCTGACGGTCGTGACCACGATGCTTCGGCCGATCGTGAACGATCTCGGCCTCACGATTCCCGACGGGCTCGACGACGCCGCCTGGATCGTGAACGTGTACCTGATCGCATTCGTTGCGATCATGCCCCTGGCGGGCCGGTTGAGCGACGTGATCGGGAGGCGTCGACTCTTCCTGATGGCGTACAGCGTCTTCCTCGTTGGCACGGTCGTGATCCCCCTGTCCGACTCGATGACGCCCTTCCTCGTGGGCCGTGTCCTCACCGCGATCGGCGGGGGAGCGATGGTCCCGGTGGCGCTGGCCGTGGTCGGCGACGTGTTCGACGAGCAGCGCCGTGCCCGGGCGCTCGGAACCCTCGGGGCCATCGAGACCCTGGGCTGGGTGTGGGGACCCCTATACGGTGCGCTGCTCGTTCGATTCCTCGATTGGCGGTGGCAGTTCTGGCTGAACATTCCACTCGCGTTGATCGGGATGGCGCTCGTGTGGTGGGCGCTCGCCGACGTGGACCTGACCGTGCATCGCCGCGTGCGTTCGGTCGACTGGGTGGGCGCCATCCTTCTCGCGCTCACGCTCATCGCCCTCGACCTGGCGCTTCTTGGCAACGCCGAGATCCAGAGCGTGTCAGGGCTCGAGGAACTCCAGGGTGGTGGGGGTTTCGATTTCAGGCTGCTCTACCCGGTGGCTCTCGTGCTCGGTGCGTTGTACGTGCGCCATCAGCGAACGGCCGAAGATCCGCTGATCGAGCCCGGATTCTTCGCGGGCCGCACGCTTCAGATCGCCCTCGCGGTGAACTTCCTCGTCGGTGGGGCGCTCGTGATCGCGATGGTCGACGTTCCGATCTTCGTGAACGCCGTCGAGATCGATCTCGAAAGGTCCGCGGTGATCTCGGGCTGGGTGCTCGCCGCGCTGACCGCGGCGATGGCGGCGGCGTCGTGGGGCGGTGGCCGACTGACCGAGCACACGTGGTACCGGCCACCGATCCTCGTGGGTCTCCTGCTGTCCGTGATCGCCCTGATCGCGATGGGGCTCACGTGGGATCCCCAGATCTCGTATGTCTTTGCAGCATTCCAACTCGCGGTGCTTGGCGCGGGTCTTGGTCTGGTCTTTGCGCCAACGACATCTGCCGTCGTCGATGCATCGCCGCCGAATCAGCGGGGTGCCGCGGCTGCGATCGTGATGATCGTGCGCCTCATCGGGCTGAGCGTTGGTCTGGCGGCGCTCACTGCATGGGCGCTCTCCCGATTCAACACCCAGCGTGCTCAGCTGGATCTCCCCTCGATCACCGACCCCGGATTCCAGGAGGCGATCACCGAGGCGTCGGCTCGCCTCACGGCCGATGCGATCAGCGAGACGTTCCTGGCCGCAGCCGCAATCACTGCGGTCGGCCTCGTGCTCGCGGTGATGATGCGTCGGAGCGCCCCCGATCCCGACTCCACCCAGCTGCTACCAACAGGAGCGACCGTCGTGTCCGATACCACCGTCACCACCACCGAGCCCCAGAGTCCGAGTTGGGTGCATCAGAACCTGACGGCCGTCGTGGCGATCCTCGGCATCGTTCTCCTCGGGGCGCTGGTGGCGATCGGCTTCCTCGTGTCGTCGCTCGCAAACACCCGCGACGAGCTCGACGAGACTCGTGCCGATCTCGAGCGGGTTGAGCAGGGTGCCGCCGGCTCGGCGCTCGTAGCCGCCCAAGTGCTCGAGATCTCTCGTCAACTCACGGAGCTCCAACCCCAGATCGAGACCGGTCTGGATCAGGCGATCGTCGAACTCGAAGATTTCAGCAACTCGACGTTGTCGTTCTCGGTCCCGATCGACGAGACCGTCGTCATCGACACGACGATCGACATCCAACGCGACTTCAGCTTCCCGATCGACGAGACCGTCACCATCGATCAGACCGTCGACACAACCATTGAGATCGACACCGGCCTCGGCTTTCAGGTTCCGGTCGACGTGAGCGTGCCGGTGAACGTGGACGTGCCGATCCAACTCGACGTGGAGGTCCCGATCGACGAGACCGTGCCCGTCCAGGCCGAGGTGCCCGTGAATCTCACCGTACCGATCGAGATCGATCTCGCGGAGACCGAGCTGAAGACCCTGGCTGAGCAACTCGCCGAAGGGCTGCGTACCATCCAGTCGCTGCTGGGAGATCTGAGTTTGTAACGCAAGGGGAACGAAACATGACCGACTCCACTCGATCCGATGCTCAACGGCTGATGGATGGCATCTACTGGTACGGCATCCCCACGCTTTTTCGCTGTCCTCACGACGCCGACCCGGACAACGCCGACATCGGCCTCGTCGGCGTGCCTCACAGCACCGGCAACGGCACCACCCAACGCGACCAGCACCTCGGCCCTCGGGCCGTGCGAAACGTGTCGGCGATCGGGCGTCGGGTTCACGACGCCTTCCGCATCGACCCGTGGGAGATTTGTCGCATCAACGATCTCGGCGACGTTCCGCTCTCGGAGGGCAACAACAACGAGCGCTCGATCGAGATGATCACCGACTACTACAAGGCGATCGACGAGGCGGGTTGCCGCCCGGTCTCGATCGGAGGCGACCACTCGATCACCGGCGGAATCCTCCAGGGCATCGCCGGATCACACTCCACGCTGACGGGAGGCGAGAAAGCATGCCTGCTTCACTTCGATGCACACACCGACGCCTTCCACAACGTCGATCACTTCATGGGAGCGATCAAGAGCGCAGCTCACTGGGCGAGCTATCTCGTGCGCGACGGACACGTCGATGCCGAACATTCCGTGCAGGTGGGGATCCGGGGAAACGTGCGCTCTCTGGACTGGCTCGATCCGAGCTACGACCTCGGCTACGAGGTGATCAAGAAGACGGACTACGACGAGATGGGCCCGGAGCGCGTCATGGAGATCATCGACGAACGCATCGGTGATCGTCCGCTCTACGTAACGTTCGACCTCGACTGCCTCGATCCGATGGTTGCACCCGGTGTAGCCAACATCGAAGCCGGCATCGAGGGATTCGGAATCGATCAGGTCACGCAGCTGCTGCGATCGGTGCGCGGGAAGAACGTGATCGGTGGCGACGTGGTGTGCCTGATGCCCACCGTGGATTCGCCCAACCAGATCACGAGCTACCGTTCGATGGCGGTCATGTTCGAGATCATCAGCCTCATCGCCGACCGGATCACGTCGTGAGCGTCGTATCGAGCGACTCGGCGCAGCGCATGCGGTCGTGGCGCCGGAGCTTGCATCGTCGACCCGAGCTCGGTTTCGACGTGGGGCACACGGCGGAGACGGTGGCCCAGTTGCTTCACGAATTCGGTGTTGATGAAATCCACACCGGAATCGGCGGCACCGGCGTTGTGGGCGTGGTGCGATCGGGGACCTCCGACCGAGCGATCGCCCTTCGGGCCGACATGGACGCCCTCCCGATCCAGGAGGCCAACGAGTTCGATCACCGCAGCCAGGTCGACGGGGCATTCCACGGCTGCGGCCACGACGGCCACACGGCGATGTTGCTTGGCGCGGCGGAAGTTCTCGCGGCCGAGCGATCATTCGATGGAACGGTGGTGCTCATCTTCCAGCCGGATGAAGAGAATGGCCACGGCGCCCAGGCGATGCTCGACGATGGGATGTTCGAACGGTTCCCGGTGAATGCGGCGTACGGCATGCACAACAAGCCCGGCCTCCCGGTGGGGAAGTTCGCCACACGAGTTGGGTCGATGATGAGCTCCGAGGATCTCTTCGAGCTTGTGATCACGGGTAGCGGTGGGCACGCCTCGATGCCCGAGAAGCTGGTCGACCCCATCGTCGTTGCCGGCGAGCTGATCTCGTCACTGCAAACGATCGTGTCGCGGTCGGTGGCCGCCATCGACACCGCCGTCGTCTCGATCACCGAGATTCTCACCGATGGCGCCCGAAACATCGTGCCGAGCACGGTGACGATTCGGGGCGATTGCAGGACCTTCTCGAGCGATGTTCAGGCCACGATCGAAGCACGGATTCGTCAACTCGCCTCCGGAGCGGCCGTCGCGCATGGCGCAGAAGTCTCGGTGAGCTACACACATGAGTTCGTCCCGCTCGTGAACACCGCCGCGGAGGTCGAGAATGCGGTAGCCGCGGCAACGGCGCTGGTGGGTGCCGAAAACGTTGATGGCGACTGTGAACCGTGGCCCGCCTCGGAGGACTTCGCGCGCCTCCTCGACGTGGTTCCCGGTTGTTACATCGACATTGGTAACGGCATCGAAGGACACTGTGCGAACACACTCCACAACCCGAGCTACGACTTCAACGACGACATCCTCGACCTCGGCGCGCGCTACTGGGTCGAACTTGTTGGGTCACAGCTTTAACGTCTGCGACACTGTTTGCCGCCAGGCCCCGCGCCGTCGTGCGCCAAGTTTTCAGGAGTCGTGAATGCGTGCTGCCGTGTGCCGAGAGTTCGGCCAGCCCCTGTTGATCGAAGAGGTCCGGCTACGAGAGCTCGGAGCCACCGACGTACACGTCGACGTGGCGGCTTGTGCGGTCTGTCATTCGGACATCCACTACGCCGAAGGTGCATGGGGTGGCTACCTGCCAGCCGTTTACGGTCACGAGGCGGCCGGCGTCGTGTCGGCGGTCGGGGAGAGCGTCGACCACGTGGGGGTCGGAGATCATGTCGTCGTCACGCTGATTCGATGGTGTGGGTCCTGTCGCCAGTGCGCGAAGGGCAACCAGGTCTTCTGCGAGACCTCTTTCACGGCGGATGAGCACAAGCGATTCGAGAGCGAGGTGGGCGAAGACATCGACGCCTCGATGAACTGCGGGGCCTTCGCCGAAGAGGTGATTGTCGATCAGAGCCAGGTCGTTCCGATTCCCGATGATCTCGACTGGACGGTTGCGTCGTTGCTCGCCTGTGGTGTCATCACCGGTGTCGGCGCGGTGACGAACACCTCGACGATCGATGACACCTCGACGGTCGTCGTGGTCGGTGCGGGCGGCGTCGGTCTCAACGCCATCCAGGGGGCATCGATCGTTGGGGCGCCGGTGATAATCGCCGTGGACCTCGCCGAGGAGAAACTCGACATCGCGAAAGCGTTCGGGGCGACTCACGGGGCCACGCCGGATGATGCCCGGGCCGTGATCGCGGAAGCGACGGGTGGTCGAAGGGGTGTGAGTCACGCTCTTGTCACGGTCGGCTCGGCGCCTGCGATCCGCTCCGCGCTTCGCTACATCGAGCCCGGCGGCGAGCTTGTGATCGTGGGTATGCCCGCCAGCGGCAACGAGATTGAAGTGGACCCCGTGATCATCGCCGCCGTCGGTCATCGGATCATCGGGTCGAAGATGGGTACGTCCCAGATTCGTCGAGACATCCCTCAACTGATCGACTGGTACCGCGACGGAAGGCTCAAGCTCGACGAGCTCGTCTCGGCCACCTATCCGCTCACCGAGATCAATGCGGCGATCGATGCGGTGAGCGACGGATCCGTGATCCGTAACATCGTGATGATGGGAGAGTGAGCTCGTGAGGTTCACCGAGGTCGAGACGTTCGTGGTCGCCAATCCGCCGCCCAGCTTCGGCGGCCGATACTTCGTCTTCGTGAAGCTGAGCACGGACACCGGAGCGGTCGGTTGGGGCGAGGTGTACTCGCCGCCATTCGGTCCCGAGACAATAGACGCATTGGTGGCGGACGTATTCGCACGTCGTGTACTCGGAACCGACCCCTTCCGTATCGAGGAGCGCACACGGCTCCTGTACTCGCTCGGCTTCACCGGACGACCCGACGTGACGATCGGCGGAATCCTGAGCGCCTTCGACATCGCATCGTGGGACATCGTGGGCAAGGAGACCGGTCGGAACGTCACCGATCTGCTCGGCGGACTCGTTCGCGATCGGGTGCGGGGGTACACCTACCTGTACCCATCGGCCGATGAGAGCGACGAGTCGCTCTACGAGGATGCCGAGCGGTCGGCAGCTCGGGCGGTGGAGTACGTCGAGATGGGCCACACCGCCGTCAAGTTCGACCCGGCCGGACCGTACCGCGCGGTTGGGCCCCGCCAGCCGAGTCAGAACGAGCTTGCTCGGTCGGAGGCCTTCGTAAACACAATTCGCTCGGCCGTCGGGCCGCGAGCCGATCTGTTGTTCGGCACCCACGGTCAGTTCACGCCTTCGGGGGCGATTCGCCTCGCCAAACGCCTCGAGTCGGCAATGCCGCTGTGGTTCGAAGAGCCGTGTCCTCCCGACATCCCGGAGGCGATGGCCGAGGTCGCCCGACACACGTCGATCCCGATCGCCACCGGCGAACGCCTGACGAGCGTCAGTGAGTTCAATCGTCTGCTGATGACCGGATCGGCGTCGATACTTCAGCCGAACCTCGGGCGTGCGGGCGGCATCACGGCAGGGAAGAAGATCGCGGCGATCGCCGAACCGTTCGGTGCCCAGATCGCACCGCACTTGTACAGCGGTCCGATCGGAGGTGCAGCCAACCTGGCGGTCGCGGCCACGATCCCCAACTTTCTCGTTCTCGAAGGCATCCAGCAGTGGGGCGGGTTCCACGCTGAGATTCTCACAAATCCGGTGCAGTGGGATGAGGGGTACCTCGTCCCCTTCTCCGAACCGGGCCTCGGCACTGAGGTCGATGAAGACGTCGCTCGAGCGAACCCGTTCACCGGGGCCGGGCTGCACCTCGCCATGACACTCGACACCGACGACTGGCCTGGCTGACCGATCGAGGCGACTTCAGTCGCACGGCGTTCTTGCGTTGCGCTCATGTCCTGACGGCCACGGTCGCGGGAGCCGGCGCTGCGGACGCCGACCCCCGCTCACCGCGGGCGGCTCATTCGTCGTCGGACTCGTCGTCGTCGAGGTCGTCGTCCGAGTCGTCTTCGTCGTCCGACTCATCTTCCTCATCTTCATCGTCGTCGGAGTCGTCGTGATCGTCATCGTCGTCGGAGTCGTCGTGATCGTCATCGTCGTCGGAGTCGTCGTCGCCGTCGCCGTCGTCGTCGTCGTCGTCTATCGGCTCGTCGGCCAGTGGCACACCGTCGAGGTCAAACCAGGAGGTCTCCTCGGAATCGGCGGCCTCATCACGGATTCGCACGCGGATCGCACCGTCTTCGAATTCGACGTTCACGTCGACCTCGTTCGACCCGTCGCTGAAGCGAACCTCGACCTTGCGTGGCGACTCTTCGATCTCGTCGACGGACCAGCCAGGAAGCGGAGCAGCGTCGGCGAGCGAGAGGTTCGCACCCGCCACGACGGTCACCGACCCCACGTTGGGGACGTCGATCACCATTTGTTCGTCGGCTGGAGCCAGTTCGTTCGGCGCGGTGTCGGCGCCTGGGGTTTCCGCCGGAGCGGTTGTCGAGGTGGTCGACGTTGTGGAGCTCGTCGTGCTCGATGAGCTCGATGAGGAATCCTCGGCCAGGCCGGTCGACTCGTCATCGGCCATCTCGACGACAGCTGTGTTGTTCACGTCGGGAAGCACGGGCACATCGACCACGCCGGCGACGTGCGCACCGGATGCGGCAGCGAGGGCAACGGTACCGCCGATCGCCACTTTGCCCGCGGCCGTTGCGACGAATGCGCTGACTGTTGAAATCATTCTGGCAGTGCTCCTCTTCGGGGCTGCGCCGGTGTCGAGATCGATGATCTCGAGCGCGTCAGCTCCCAGGTTTGTCGTGTGGGGGGTGGAGACGCCAACGTTCAGAAACTCGGCGAGCGCCGCATTTGGTGCCGGCGCCTCGAGGTCGTCGACCTCGCGCCGAGCGTCGGCGAAGAAAGTGCCGACCGGGTGGTCGGTGTCTTCGATCGCTCCGCCGGAAAGCAGAGCGGCGAGTTCTTCGTCGGTCAGTCGTCGTGCCATCTCGCCTCGGTCAACGTCGTCGCCCACGATCAGGAGACCTCCTCGTCGAGAATTTCCTTCTGGAGCTTGCGGAGCGCCCGGCTCTGCAGCCGTTTGACCGCAGTCACCGGTCGACCGACGATCGTGGCCACGTCGGCAAGGGAGAGATCCGCGACGATGCGCAACACCACAACTTCGCGCTGCGCGTCGGTCAGGTGCGAGAGCAGCCGATTCATCCGAGGGTCGAGGCGTTCGATCCCGACCGCTTCGGCGCTTGGCACCGATACAAGGTCGGGGTCGATGGGCGCATCGCTCCGAGCAGGCCGGCGTGCGGCCGCCCGATGGGCGTCGATCACGATGTTTCTGGCGATTGTGAATACCCAGCGGCCGAAGTCGTCGGCGCCGCCCTCGAACGTGTGCAGCTGGCGGAATGCTCGCAAGAAGACTTCATTCGTGAGAGCGTCGGGATCCTCGACATTGCGCGACCTGACGAACGCAAGGATCGGCCGCACGAATTCGTGGTGTAGGTCGTCGAATCCGGACGAGGCGCCTGCGCGCGCACGATCGATCGCCGAGTCGGGCGCATCACACTCGCGGCGGGTCATCGGGCGATCCGTTGTGGCCATTCCATTGATGACAACGTCGGCCGAAGCGCTGAAGAGACCATCGATCCGTCCGAAGATGAGCCGTCAGCTCGAGGTCGCCCTCCGTTGTTCGATCAGGGCGTCGAGAACGTGACTTCCGGGGCCCCCGTTGGTGGGTGCCTCTTTCGAGACCCGCTCGCCGAGGATTGCGCCAGCGAACGTCTCCGTCGAGTCGGCGAGTGCTGTGAGGTCGTACCCGCCTTCGAGGAATGCGATCAGGCGACCGTTCGGGGCGCGACGGGTCAACCATTGCCCGAACATCTCGTAGTCTCCGTCGGTGAGACCGAGGCTGGTGAGCGGATCGGCCCGATGCGCGTCGAATCCTGCCGATACGAGCAGCCACGTCGGCGCGAATGCGTCAAGCGCTGGATCGATCACTTCGTCGAAGGACCTCATGTACACGTCGCCGGTGCTGCCCGATGGGAGCGGAACGTTGATCGTGTATCCCTCACCTGCTCCGCCACCTCGTTCGCCAAGCGCGCCGGTGCCCGGATACTGCGGGTATTCGTGGAGTGAAACGAAAAGTACGTCGTCCCGGTCATAGAACGCGTCCTGGGTGCCGTTGCCGTGGTGAGCATCGAAATCGATGATCGCCACGCGTTCGCCACGATCGGCGAGTGCAGCGGCGGCAACCGCCACGTTGTTGAAGAGACAGAAGCCCATGGCCGTCGTGGGTGTGGCGTGATGGCCCGGGGGACGAACGAGGCAAAAGGCGGAGTCGGCGCGGCCCGAGTCGATCGCGGCGATGGCGTCGAGGCCGGCCCCGGCGGCGAGCCGCGCCGCCGTCAAAGACCCGGCGCTCATGTGTGTATCGGGATCGAGACGAGCGTGATCCTGGCCATCGAAACTCTCGATTCGTTGCAGATGCGAATAGTCGTGCACACGCAGCAGAGCCTCCGGAGGCGCCGGATCCGGTGTGACCCACTCCATACCGTCGGCGTACGTCGCCCGGCGAAGCCCTGCGGTGGCGGCTTCGTATCGCTCGGGCCGTTCGGGGTGACCTGCAGGAGGTCGGTGATCCGCGAGTCGTTCGTCGGCGAGTACGAGGAGGCTCATAGCCCGAGTCTGCCAGATTGAGACGGCCGTAAGGACCGCCAAGCAGCTGTGATATAGCGCCGGCTGTCCAGAATGTCGGTGTGCGAGAATGCTCGCCATGTATGCCGCCGTTGCGCACTTTCCGACCGAGAATTCCATTCCACCGTCCGAGTTGGGTCCTGCGTTGGAGGAACGGGGTTTCGAGTCGATATGGGTCGCCGAGCACAGCCACATCCCGGTGTCGAGGCTCACGCCCTCGCCGAGTGGCGGCGAGCTGGCGTCGCGCTACTACGAGACCTTCGATCCGTTCGTGTGGCTCACCATGCTGGCAGCCCATACGAGGACACTGGCGCTGGGAACCGGGATTTGCCTCGTTGCGCAACGCGATCCGATCCACACGGCGAAGTCGGTCGCAAGCCTCGACCAGCTCTGCGGTGGACGCTTCCGATTCGGGGTGGGTGCCGGGTGGAACGAAGACGAGATGAACAACCACGGCACGGCGCTCGAGGGTCGGTTCAAACTCATGCGCGAGCGGGTCCTCGCCATGAAGGAGATCTGGACTTCGGACGAGGCCGAGTTCCACGGCGACGTGGTCGACTTCGAACCGATCCGCATGTGGCCCAAACCCCGGCAACGTCCGCACCCTCCCATCCATGTGGGTGGCTCCTATCCCGGAGGTGCACGCCGAGCGGTCGAGTGGGGCGACGGCTGGATCCCCATCTCCGGGCGCGGGGGAGGGTCGCTCGCCGACCAGATCGCGGGAATGCGCGCGATGGCCGTCGATGCCGGCCGTGATCCCGACGACATCGAGGTCTCGATCTACTTTGCCCCGACGGAAGCCGACGGGTTGGCCGAGCTCGCCGAGGCCGGCGTCGACCGGGTCGCGTTCGATCTACCATCGGTCGCTGGCTCCGAGGCGATCGACGTACTCGACTCCGCACTCCAGGCCATGTCCGACGCCGGAATCGATCCCACCACGACAACACGATCAGGAGAAACCAGATGACCGAACGTATCCACGACCTGTTCAACCTCGACGGAAAGGTGGCTGTCGTCACGGGTGGATCACGGGGAATCGGCGAGATGATCGCCGAGGGGTTCGTCGACGCCGGCGCGTCGGTGATCATCACGGCACGAAAGACGGAGGAGCTCGAGAACACCGCGGCGCGCCTCCGCGACAAGGGGCTCGGCAGCGTCACGGCGATCTCGGGCGACATGGGCACCGTCGAAGGGGTGCAGAGATTCGCCGAGGAAGTGGCGGCGATCGCGCCGAAGCTCGACGTGCTGGTCAACAATGCGGGCGCCTCCTGGGGAGCGAGCCTCGGCGACTTCCCGCAAAGCGGCTGGGACAAGGTGATGAACGTCAACGTTCGGGGCGTGTACTACCTGACCGAGGCCCTCGTCGATCAGCTACGGGCTGCCGGGACCGAGGATGATCCAGCACGCGTCATCAACATCGGCTCGGTCGACGGCCTTCGGGCATGTGATCTCGAGCACTACGCGTACTCGGCGTCGAAAGCTGCAGTGCACCACCTCACCCGCCAACTCGCGAAGCGGCTTCGACTCGAAAACGTCCGTGTGAACGCCATCGCCCCCGGTCCATTCGAGTCGAAGATGATGGCGTTCGCGCTGGCCACCGACGAGCTGCGCGAAGCGGTGGCCGCCGACGTCCCCGTCGGTCGAATCGGCACGCCGGACGACATCGCAGGTGCCGCAATTTTCCTGGCGTCGCGCGCTGGTGCGTACCTCACCGGCACCGTAATTCCGGTTGGCGGCGGCATCGCTACCGCCGACTGACGGCTGGCCGGGGCAGAATGTCCGCCGTGAGTGTTCATCTGCCAATCGCCACCGACGCGCCTCGCTGTGCGGAGTTCGCTCGCTCGATCGAGCTCGACCCCGGCGGGACCGCACTCGCCCCCGATGTGATCGTCGTGGCCGAGGTCGCCGAGCCCTGGCCCAAGCCGGTCGCCAAACACCCTGATCTCGTCGAGTTGGTCGCCGCCTGTGTCGCCCGCTCTGAGCAGGTTCGCCTGCTCGCCGCCGTTCCCCGCGACTCGGGCCCGCGACGCGTTGTTGCCTTTCGCCCTGCGGTCGGAGGCGCCCTCCGAGCCGAGAGCGAGATCCATGACGATCCTCGAGACGCGCTCGCATCGGCGCTGGACGTCGATGCTGTCGACACGGTGTCGATCGTCGATGGTCGCCGCACGATGCTCATATGCACCCAGGGGTCGCACGACGTGTGCTGCGGCACCGAGGGAGCCGAATTCGCCGACGAGATGTCGCGACAGCAACCCGATGTCGAGCTCTTTCGAGTCAGCCATACGGGTGGCCACCGGTTCGCGCCTACGGCGATGACACTTCCCGACGGTCGTATGTGGGCGAATCTCACACCAGCGATCGCGTCCAGGATCCTCGAACGCGACCTCGACCCGGTCCTTGCTGCTTCACACTGTCGCGGGTGGTGGGGTGCACCGACCGGCCCGTCCCAGATCGCCGAACGTGCGGTCTTCGCTCAGCTCGGGTGGTCGGTCGACGAGGTCGAACGCTCGGTCGACGTGACCGAAGCCGAGACTGGATACGACGTGACGGTCACGACCGACCTGATGCGCTGGCAGGTCCGGATCGAGCTGGGCCGTGAAGTTCCGACAATCAAGTGCGAGTCGCCGGGCGGACTCCCCGTGAAACCCAGCCGCGAATGGGTGGTGGCCCAGGGTCCCGTGCGGCTCCCGTGACCGCTGTTGATCGGCGTCTGATCGCAGTGGCACCTGACTCGAGGCCGGCGATGTACCGGGATCTTCGACGGGCCGTCGCCGCCGCCGGCGGCGAGGTGGTCGACATCGCCGACGCGAGCGCGCTCGTGTGGGCTGACCCCGGGGCCGCAGCCCGGTTTCCTCAAGTTCTCGCCGAAGGCCCGAGCGTGGAATGGGTCCAGCTTCCGTATGCAGGCGTGGAGTCGTTTGCTCCCAACCTCGACGACGAGCACGTGTGGACGTGCGGCAAGGGTGTGTATGCCGATCCGGTCGCCGAACATGTGATCACGCTCGCGCTTGCCGGATTTCGTTTCTTGCACACGTCGATTCCTGCGCGCTCGTGGCCGCCTCAGCAGGGCCGGAACCTGCTCGGCGCCTCGGTCACGGTGATCGGGTCGGGAGGCATCACCGAATCGCTTCTCCGCCTGCTCGAACCGTGGGGCACCCGAACCACCGTGGTTCGTCGCCGCGATGAGGAAATGGAGGGAGCCGCTCACACCTGCACTCTCGAACACGTTCTCGACGCGGTCTCGACGACCGACCTCGTCGTTCTCGCAGCGGCGCTCACCGACGAGACGCGTGGGATGGTGGATCGAGGATTTCTCGACGCGATGGACGCAAATGCCTGGCTCATCAACGTTGCCCGCGGTGGGCTCGTCGTGACCGACGATCTTGTCGATGCGCTTCGAGCTGACCGCATCGCCGGTGCCGCCCTCGACGTGACCGAACCCGAACCATTACCCGACGGTCACCCCCTATGGGATCTCGCCAACTGCATCATCACACCGCACGTCGGCAACACACCCGAGATGGGATTGCCACTCCTCGCCGGCCGTGTCCGCAAAAACGTCGAGCGATGGATCGCCGGCGACGAGCTCATCGGGCTGGTCGACGTGAGGCTCGGCTACTGACCACCGGGTTCAGCTTCGGCGTGATCGCCCTTGACGAGCCGGCTTCACGATGCGCGCCTGGGCCTTCCCCGAAACTCTTACAAGGTTCCGGGCCTCGGCACTGCGCACGAAGCTGCCGAAATTCCGGTACCCGAGTCGCTGCTCCGAGAACGAATCGTCGGCTTTACGGAGCGCGGTCTTCAATCCGCTCAGCGGGATCTCGCCTGCGTCTGACACGACCTTCACGAGGAGCTCATCGGCCTGATCGGCTGCAGCCGATCCCAACGGGGACACCTCAGGGTCGCCGGTGCCGTCGAGTGTGACCAGTCCCTCACTCGCGAGGCCGGCCAGCAATGAGCCGAAGTTGCGGAACCCAACGTCGGCCTCACTGAAGGTCGGGTCCTTTCGCAGGACCGCGCGCTTGAGTGCCGATGAACGTACCGAGGGTGTCGACGACGTCAGTCCCGCCAGGGTGCTGAGCACGATGGCGGTTCCGCCCGCATCAGAGATCTGTTGGGAATCGGAGTCGTCGGGAGCATCGGGAGCGAGATTGTCGTAGAACATGAACTCGTCGCACGCTGGGGGTAGGAGCTTCGAGGTCGACTGACGAACGCCTACACCGATCACACGCCGGTCCAGCTCTCGGAGCTTCTGGACGAGGGGGCTGAGGTCGCTGTCGCCCGTGCAGATCACGAAGGTCGAGATGTAGTCGCGGTCGAGCGCCAGCTCGATCGCGTCGATCGCCATCTTGATGTCCGCAGCGTTCTTCCGGCTGCCGCCCATCTTCTGGGGAATGTCGATCAATTCGACCTGATGGCGAGTGAGCATTCGTCGATCGTCGTCGAAATACGACCAGTCGGCGTAGGCCTTGCGCGAGATGACTCGGCCGCGCTCGGCGAGCGCGTCCGCGACCGGTCTGAAGTCGAAGGGTAAGCCGAGGTTCTCGCGAGCCCCGATCGCCAAGTTTTCGTAGTCGAGAAAAACCGCGATCCGCGGCTCGGTCTCGTCGACGGCCATGGTGTCCTCCGATGCGTTCGCCCGCGGCCGAGCTTCGGTCGGAGCGTTCTTCAGGTCATGCTGTCAGCTCGGGCAGGTTCACGCCCGCATGGCATCGGCGCGAGCGCTCAACCAGGCATCGCCGAACGCGGGGAGCGTGAGTCGTCCGCTTGCATCGATCCCCGAGATCAGGTCGCGCACCGGGCGTGAGAGGTCGAGCTGAACGTCCACTGACGACAGGTTGAACATCGCTTCGACGATGTTGCCATCCGCATCCATCCGTGCCACGCGGAGGAGTGCTCCGTTGACCTCGACCGTCTGGGGTGATTCCGGGTGGAATGACGCGCTGCTTCGACGAATGGCTGCGCGCCGGATGATTCCGCTCATGATCGAGGCCCGCCAGGAGTCGGAGAACACATCGGGGATGTTGTCGATGTCGATGCGGGTGCGATTGATTGCCCGTCGCACCCCCTCGGCCTCGACCTCGTCGGGTGTATTCGTGGTAGCGAGCAGACTGTTCACGTACACGGCAGGAATTCCGGCGAGGACCAAAACGATCGAGTGCGCCACGATGACGCGCGCCACCATGTGCTCGTCGTCGGGTCCGCCGAAGAGGTCGGGAAGTGAGATGTTCAGCTCGTATGGAGTGGGGACGCCCTGTCGGTCGTAGTCGCTGTGCAGTCCACCCCGCTCGTGCGTGACGTCGACGAGCCGTTGAATCTCGCGGCGGTTGAGCAGACCCTCGGCGGGACGTAGCCCGATTCCGTCGTGCGATGAGAGAAAGTTGAGGGTCGTGCAGCCATGTGGTGGAGGCGGAGTTGACTGCAGCCAAGCTCCGAGGCGATCAGCGCGCTCGTTGATCACGGCGTCGACGAGAAGAGGCGGGAGCGTGAAGTTGTAGACGACATGCGCTTCATCACCGTCGCCGAAGTAGCTGCGATTCTCATCGTCGGGAACGTTCGTCTCGGTGACGAGCGCGGCACGCGGTTCGCGGAGTTGGAGTAGGGAGCGCAGCAACTTCACAAACTCGTGTGTCTGCCTCAGGTGCACACACGACGTTCCCTGTTCCTTCCAGAGGTAGGCGATCGCATCGAGTCGCAACAACCGCGCGCCCGCATCGACGTACAGATCGATGATGTCGAGCATCTCGCAGACGAGGTCGGGATTCGACCAGTCCAGGTCGGCTTGGTCAGCGCCGAAGGTCGTCCAGACCCAACGCTCGCCACTCTTGGTGTCGGCCGAGGTGAGTAATGGTTGGCTCCGGGGTCGGACGACGGCGCTGAGATCGTCGTCGGGAGACGCGGTCACGAAGTAGCTGCGCCCTGGGTCCTCGTCCGACAGAAACTCAGCGAACCACCTCGATTCGGTCGATGCATGGTTGGCGACGAGATCGACCATCAGGTCGACAGCCGCGGCCAGATCTCTCATGTCATCCCAGGAGCCAAGCGCCGCATCGACCTCGCGATGGTCGAGCACCGCGAATCCACGATCGGAGCTGTAGGGAAAGAAGGGCAGAACGTGAACGATCGAGAAGGCGTCGCAGAAGTGTCGTTCGTGCGCGTTGCGGAGCGCCGCGAGTGGCGACATCTGGATCGACGTGATCGAGTCGCCATAGGCGATCAGCACGACGTCGTTCTCGGACCATCGCTCGTTCGCTGAGTCCGTCGCCAATCGCTCTCGCCCTATTCCGATCGCGTCCATGAGCCGATTCGACAAGCGAGCGCGGTCGTCTGGGTCCATCCCTGGCCAGATGGCCTCGACATGCCCCACAACCCGAGCCGCGATACCCGTGTCGTCCATCCCCTTCACGATCCTGAACTGTAGAAGCACCGGCGCGTTGATCCGGACACGGCAGGATGGTGCGATGCCCGCTGGCCCACCTCTCACCGATCTCCCGATCGAGTCGGTTGTTGACCCGGTTCGAGATGCGCTGATCACGCGGGGACTTGCGGTTCTCATCGCCGAGCCGGGGGCCGGCAAGACCACGATCGTCCCGTTGCGACTTCTCGACGAACCCTGGGCCGCCGACGGACGAATCATCGTGCTCGAACCGCGCCGGATCGCGGCCCGCGCGGTTGCCCGACGAATGGCGTCGCTGCTCGGCGAATCGGTGGGCGACACCGTCGGCTGGCGTACACGAGATGATCGCCGTATCAGCGACCGGACTCGGATCGAGGTCGTGACCGAGGGCATTCTCACACGGCGACTCCAGTCGGATCCGACGCTTCCCGGCGTGGCCGCGGTGATCTTCGACGAGTTCCACGAGCGAAGCGTTCACGCCGATCTGGGTCTGGCGCTCGCGCTGGAGGCCCGTGACGCACTTCGAACCGACCTCCGACTGCTGGTCATGTCCGCCACGATCGACGCGTCTGCGGTCGCGGTCCTGGTCGGCGGAGCCGACGAACCAGCTCCCATTGTCGAATGCGAGGGTCGCACCCACCCGATCGACGTCCGATACCGGCCACGAGCCCGGCGGGATCGGCTCGAGGGAGCGGTCGTTGCCGCCGTCGAGGAGGCGCTGACCGAACCGGGCGACGTACTCGTCTTCCTTCCTGGCATCGGCGAGATCCGCCGGACCGTCTCGGACCTCGAACGGCGAACGAGCGCAGCGGTGATGCCGCTTTACGGTGCGCTCGACGCGGCCGAACAGGATGCTGCGCTGCGGACTGTTCCGGGGCACCGACGAATCGTCGTGGCGACCGACGTCGCTCAGACCTCACTTACGGTCGACGGCATCGGCTCGGTGGTCGATTCCGGCCTTGCCCGACGCCCTCGATACGACCCGAACACCGGCTTGTCGCGTCTCACGACCGTGGAGCATTCGCGAGCGTCGGCGGACCAACGCGCAGGGCGCGCCGGTCGGCTCGGCCCCGGCGTGGCGTTCCGGCTGTGGTCGAAGATGGAACAGGCCGGACGTTCCAGCCATGACACTGCCGAGATTCTCCAGATCGATCTGGCTGGTCTCGTATTGGAGTCCCTTGCGTGGGGAGTCGAACATCCCGAGCAACTGCGCCTCCTCGATCAGCCGTCGAGTGGTGTTGTCGACGAGGCGTTCGAGGTGCTCGCGATGCTCGACGCCGTCGATACCGAGCGTCGGATCACTTCCACCGGCCGGCGAATCCTCGAGCTGCCGCTCCACCCACGCCCGGCAGCAATGGTCGCGGCCATGGGCGACGGACCAATGGGATGGCCGGCGGCCGTCCTTGCGACGTTGTTGAGCGAACGAGATGTGATCGGCGGCCGCCCGTCGGAGCGAACCGTGGATCTTT
>JBPCTR010000300.1:0-6175 GCA_051011575.1 Acidimicrobiales bacterium
GCTACTGGTCGAAGATCAACAGCGACTGTTCGGTCTGTGTCCGCGTATGTCCATACACGCGTGACTACACAAAGCGCACCAACCGAGCGTGGCTCCGACTCTCGAACTCACCGCTGCGAAAGCTCGCGCTCTGGATCGACCGAAAGCAGGGGGGCGGCACCAGAACGCAGACCGCCGACTGGTGGCCGCAATAACACGTCGGGACTTCCGCCCGACAACCGCGGACATCGACATGGTCGCTCCGCGAGCTTCGCTCCCCTCGAGACCTCAGACGACGATTCCGCGGGCGAGGAGCGCTTCGGCGATCTGGATCGTGTTGAGGGCGGCACCTTTGCGGAGGTTGTCGCCGGAGATGAACATGGCGAGGCCGTTGTTCATCGTCTCGTCGCGACGCAGCCGACCGGCCAGACTCACGTCGATCCCGGCGGCCTTGAGCGGCGTCGGAGTGTCGTCGAGCTGCACCCCCTGGGCGTCGGCAAGGATCTCCCGAGCGCGCGCCGGGCTCAGCTCATTCGAGAAGCCGGCCGAGATCGCGAGCGAGTGGCCGGTGAACACCGGGACGCGCACACAGATGCCCGATACGAGCAGGTTTGGCAACTCGAGGATCTTGCGGCTCTCGTGGCGGAGCTTCTGCTCCTCGTCGGTCTCCTCGAGACCGTCGTCGACGATCGAGCCGCACAACGGCAATGCGTTGAACGCGATCGTGTCGGCGAAACTCGACGGCTCACCAAAGTCGACGGCTGAACCGTCGTAGGTGAGCGCCGGGAGGTTCTCGGCACCCTTGCGAACCTGCTGATCGAGCTCGTCGACACCAGCGAGGCCCGCTCCGGACACCGCCTGGTAGGTCGAGACGACCATGCGCTCTAGTCCCGCCTCACGGTCAAGCGGCTTGAGCACGGGCATGGCAGCCATCGTGGTGCAATTGGGGTTCGCGACGATGCCCATCGGAATGTGGTCGAGCGCGTGCGCGTTGACCTCGGGCACGACGAGCGGCACGTCGGCGTGCATTCGCCACCCCGACGAATTGTCGATGACGATGGCACCAGCCGCAGCAACCTTCTCTGCGATGGCGAGAGACGTGCTCTTGCCGGCGCTGAAGATCGCGATGTCGAGGCCGGTGTACTCGGCCGTCGCCGCATCCTCGACGGTGACCGTTCGGCCAGCGAACTCGATCTCGCGACCCGCGCTGCGAGCCGACGCGAACAGACGCAGCGTCGAGATCGGGAATTTGCGATCTTCGAGCAGGGTGCGCATCACGCCACCGACCTGGCCGGTGGCTCCGACGATTCCTATATTCACCATGGAGACAAGGCTACGAGACGCGTCGAGAACGCGTCACCCGAGGCCACCGTAGGCACTCATCGGCGGGCAGCTGCACTGCAGGTTGCGGTCGCCGAACGCGTTGTCGATCCGACCGACGGCTGGCCAGAACTTGTTCGCGACCGTCCACGGTGCGGGGTATGCCGCCTGCTTCCGGGTGTACGGGTGAGACCACTCGTCAGCGGTTACCGCCGCGGCGGTGTGTGGCGCGTTCACCAGTACGTTGTCCTCGGTGTCGGCCTCGCCCGCCTCTACCTCACGAATCTCGTCGCGAATCGAGATCAGCGCATCGCAGAAACGATCGAGCTCGGCGAGTGACTCGCTCTCGGTCGGTTCGATCATCAACGTACCGGCCACGGGCCAGCTCATGGTGGGCGCATGGAATCCATAGTCGATGAGGCGCTTGGCGATGTCTTCGGCGCTCGCTATGTCCTTGTAGTCACGGATGTCGATGATGCACTCGTGTGCCACCCGTCCATTCGCTCCCCGGTAGAGCACGGGGAAGTGTGGGTCGAGGCGCGCGGCCACGTAGTTGGCGTTGAGGATGGCGATGCGGCTCGCGTCGGCGAGACCCTCGGGCCCCATCATCGCGATGTACGCGTAGCTGATCGGCAGGATCGACGCGCTCCCCCACGGGGCGGCGCTCACCATGCCGGAGTCGGCGTCGACCGCGGGCATGAGGTCGGGAAGGTGCGGTGCGAGATGCTCGGCGACACAGATCGGTCCGATGCCCGGTCCGCCGCCGCCGTGCGGAATGCAGAACGTCTTGTGCAGGTTCAAATGGCACACATCCGCGCCGTAATCGCCGGGACGGGCCAGCCCAACCTGGGCGTTCATGTTGGCGCCATCGAGGTACACCTGACCGCCGTTCGCATGCACGATCTCGCATACTCGCTCGATCGACTCTTCGAACACACCGTGAGTCGACGGGTAGGTGACCATGAGGGCACCGAGGCTCTCGGCATGGTCCACGGCTTTGGCCTCGAGGTCAGCCACATCGATGTTGCCGTTCTCGTCGGTTCCGATGGCCACGACCTCCATACCGGCCATCACCGCCGACGCCGGGTTGGTGCCATGTGCCGAATCGGGAATGAGGCACACGGTCCGGTGCGGGTCACCGTTGGCCCGGTGGTAGGCCCGAATCGAGAGCAGACCCGCGTACTCACCCTGTGAGCCGGCGTTCGGCTGAAGCGAGGTCGCAGCGAATCCCGTGATCTCGGCGAGCCATCGCTCGAGTCGAGCGACCATCTCCGCGTACCCCTCGGCCTGATCGGTCGGTGCAAACGGGTGCATTCTGCCGAACCCCTCCCACGTGACCGGAATCATCTCGGTGGTGGCGTTGAGTTTCATCGTGCAGGAGCCGAGCGCGATCATCGAGTGAACGAGCGAAAGATCCTTGTTCCGAAGGCTCGTGATGTAACGCAACATCTCGGTTTCGGATCGGTGGCTGTTGAACACCGGGTGAGTCATGAAGGTCGACGTGCGCTGCAGTCCATCGGGCACGCGGCCACCCGACGGCGCGTCAGCCGGCCGATCGAAGAGCGCCCGCGTGAGCGCGTCGAGATCGGCCCCCGTGATGGTCTCGTCGAAGGCTGCCCCGACAGCCCCATCGGACATCGGGCGAAGGTTGAATCCTGCGGCCAGCGCCCGCTCGGAGAGTTTCCCCATGTCGGGACCGTCGCTGAGCACGACCGTGTCGAAGAAATGCTCGCTTGCGACCGAGTAACCAGCAGCGGTCGCGGTCGCGGCGAAGGCGTCCGCGCGAGACGCCACGGTCGCGCCGATTTCTGTCACACCTTCCGGCCCGTGGTACACGCCGTACATCGAGGCCATGACGGCCAACAACACCTGAGCCGTGCAGATGTTGGAGGTGGCAGAGTCACGGCGAATGTGCTGCTCGCGTGTCTGGAGCGCCATGCGGAGCGCCGGGTTGCCGTGGGCGTCCTTCGATACCGAGATCAGCCGGCCGGGAAGACTGCGAGCATGTGATTCGGCGGTGGCGAGAAACGCGGCGTGCGGCCCGCCCGCACCCAACGGAACGCCGAAGCGCTGCGAGGAACCGACGGCGATGTCGGCGCCCCATTCACCGGGTGGCACGATCTGGGTGCAGGCCAGCAGGTCGGTCGCGGCCACGACCAGTGCGCCGGCCTCGTGGGCACGCTCGGCCAATGCCGCGAAGTTCCGGATTGCACCCCGCGTGTCGGGGTATTGCACGAGCACTCCGAACACGTTCTCGTCGACGGTGGCGTCGTCGATGTCGACGATCTCGAGTTCGATGCCAAGCGGTTCGGCACGCGTCGAGAGCACCGCGAGGGTCTGGGGATGACAGTGCCGGTCGACCACAAACCGGCTGGCCGTGCTTCGCCGACCCTTGAGTCGACGGGCCATCGTCATCGCCTCGGCGGCCGCGGTCGCTTCATCGAGTAGCGACGCATTCGCCAGTTCGAGGCCGGTGAGGTCGGCGACGATCGTCTGGAAGTTGAGGAGCGCCTCCAGCCGGCCCTGTGCGATCTCCGCCTGATACGGGGTGTAGGCCGTGTACCAGCCCGGATCCTCGAGAACGTTTCGCAGGATCACGGCGGGCGTGTGGGTGTCGTGATATCCCTGTCCGATCAGCGATCGAACGACGCGGTTTCGCCCCGCGAGGTCGGCCAGATCGGCGAGCACATCAACCTCGGACACCGCGGCCGGCAGGTCGAGGGTCGACCCGAACGCAATCGATGCCGGAACAGCCTGCTCGACGAGTTGATCGATCGACTCGGCATCGATGGTCGTGAGCATCTTCGACCGCTCGTGACCATCAGGGCCGATGTGGCGGGAAGTGAACGGAATACTGGTCATTGGATTTCTCCTCGATCTCAGGCTTCGGCCCGGCGGTACAGCGGGCGCTTGACGACTTCTGCAGACTTGGCGGACCCCCGGATCTCGACGGCGACGGGCGTCCCGACATCTCCGAGGTGACGGGGGAGGAACACGTTCGCCGCGAAAACGTCGGCGGAGGGAGCGAACATTCCGGACACGACCTCCGACACCTGGGTGCCGTCGGCGTCGAGCACGGGCGTGCCCTCGCGGGGCACGCCCTTTTCGGTGAGGACGATCGTCTCGAGTCGGCGAGACAAACCTGTGGCCTTGGCGGCAACAAGCGCCTCCTTGCCGATGAAGCTCACACCATCGAGGTCGACCGCCCAGCTCAGCCGAGCCTCGAAGGGATTGATGTCGAGGCCGAGCTCGTGGCCGTACAGCGGAAATCCGGGCTCGAATCGGAGGCTGTCGCGAGCGCCGAGCCCCACAGCGAGCGCGTCGATCGAGCGGCTCGAGGCGAGGTCGAGCAAGCCGGTCCACACGTCGACCACACCGCCTTCGATGTAAAGCTCGACCCCGTCCTCTCCGGTGTATCCGGTTCGGCCCACAAGAGCCGAGCGACCGAAGATCTCGATCTCACGGATCCCGAACCGGTCGAGCTCAGAGACTCCGGGCACCGCGGCATCCATGAGATCGATCGCGTTCGGGCCCTGGACGGCGATCATCTCGAGGGGGTCGGAACGATCGGTGACGACACAATCGTGTTCGGCGGTATTCGCGACGATCCACTCGCGATCCACGATCCGGTTGGATGCATTGACGACGACCATCAAGGCGTTGATCCCCGTTCGATAGACGAACACGTCGTCGATCACGCAGCCCTCTTCGTTGCAGAGCAAGCCGTAGGTCGAGGAGCCGATCGGTACGGCGGCCACGTCAGAGGTGACCAGGCGATCGACGGCGGCAACCGCATCGGGACCGACCACATCGACCTGACCCATGTGGTCGATGTCGAAGAGGCCGACCGAGCCGCGGGTGCCATGGTGTTCGGCAAGCGCTCCGGTCTCGTAGAAAACAGGCAGTGCCCATCCCGCGAAGTCGACGATGCGCCCACCGTGGTCGACATGCCAGTCGTGGAGGGCGGTGCGTTGAAGTTCGGACGAGGTCACGTGGTTCTCCCGAGGAGATGCCCGCTGTGGTTCTCTGTCCTGGACCTGAGAGATTCTTGCCCCGTCGGTGCAACCGATTCGTGGTTCGAACGGTTGGCTCTCCAGAGAGTGCCTCGCCAACGTGATCCTGTTGCCTGAGAGTTTCCGACTTCGGCCCGGGCGGGGTCGAGGTCGTTGCACCTTCGGCGGCCCTTTCGGGCGCTCTCTCACGTCGATGAAATGGCGATGAGTTGTGGCGTCGACGCTACCCGAGTTTGCGACACTCCATCAAACGTTGCACTATCTCGTGTTGTTGCGGGTTCGAGACGCCCTCCGCCGGGCGGAAAACAGCCATCGGCTGTCCGGTTGGGTCGACCTCGAGCCTTTGGTGGCGTCTGTTGCGCGAGGAGACATGGCCGTGACACAACGGGGGCGGGGACGCCCACCCAAATTTCCGCCCGCAGAGGTTCGCGCCCGGCTCCTGGCCGAGGCCCGACGGGTTCTCCACGAGCATGGAGTCGAGAGCGGCCTCGATGCGATCACGCTCGATGGTGCGATCGCCGCTGCAGACGTTCCGCGCGGGTCTGCATACAAGATCTGGCAGTCCGAGGGGCAGACGCCGCAGGACGCGTTCCGCGAAGCGGTCGTCGTCGACGTACTCCGCATGCCTGCGACGAGCGGTCTTCCAGCGACCAAGGATGTGATCGCTGAGGAGATCGCGAAGTACTCCGACGTTTTTGCGTCGGGGACCCGTGAAGAGCTCGACCTCGTACGCCGCGAGCTCATCCGAACCGTCGGTGCGTTCAACTTCGAGAAGCTCGACGCCAGTCGCGATTGGCGCATCTACGACGCGCTCAGAACCGCCGCTCGGACCCGCGACCACGGAGGGGCCGAGGACCCCATCC
>JBPCTR010000301.1:0-7204 GCA_051011575.1 Acidimicrobiales bacterium
CTCCGAGGTCGTGGGTGATCCAAATGACTGCGGTTCCGAGCTTTTCCCGGAGATCCCTCACCATCTCGATGATCTGCGCCTGAATGGTCACGTCGAGGGCCGTCGTCGGCTCGTCGGCGATGATCACCTTCGGGGAGCATGTGAGCGCCATTGCGATCATGACGCGCTGGCGCATACCGCCCGAGAGCTCGTGGGGATAGGTCTTCAGCTTGTCCTTGGCGTCGGGGATCCCGACGAGGTCGATCAACTCGATCGCCCGAGCGCGGGCCTCCTTCTTCGAGAGCCCGGTGTGCTGTATCAGCGGTTCGACCAGCTGCTTGCCGATCGTGAGCACCGGGTTCAACGACGTCATGGGGTCCTGGAAGATGAAACCGACCTTGCCCCCTCGGACTTTGCGAAGTTCGTCGGGTTTCATCGAGATGAGGTCGTCGCCGTCGAGCATTGCCGTGCCGTCGATGATTTCGCCGGGCGGCATCGGAATGAGGCTGAGCAGCGACATCATCGTGACGCTCTTGCCCGATCCACTCTCGCCGACCACACCGAGGAACTCGCCGGGGCGAAGTTCGAAGCTCACCCCGTTCACGGCATGGACCACGCCATCCTGGGTGTTGAAACGGGTGATCAGGTTCTTGATCTCGAGCACGGCGTCGGTGCTCATGGCATCCCGATTGATCTATGGAGCGCTGGCATTCGGCCAGAGTAGTCCTGCCGGACCGAATATCGGAAAGCCGCAATTTTGGTTGGTGCTCGCGAGTCAGCCCGGTGCGCCGCCTCCGGTCATCGATTGGGTGGCGCCCACCCACGCGAGGTGCAGCCGAGCGTAGGTGCCGCCGCGTCCTACGAGCTCCTGATGTGTGCCCGCTTCGACAACCTCGCCGGCTTCGAACACGAGGATCTGATCGGCGGCCTCGGCCGTGGCCAGCCGGTGGGCGATGCTCACAACGGTTCGGTCGGCAGCGAGGCGACGAAAGGCGGTGGTCATGGCCTGATCAGTCTCGGGGTCGACGGCCGAGGTCGCTTCGTCGAGCACGAGCAACCCGGGGTCGGCGAGGGCTGCTCGGGCGAGGGCCACAAGTTGTCGTTCCCCCACCGACAGGTTGCGTCCACGCTCTCCGACACGAGTGTCGAGACCATCGGGAAACTTGTCGGTCCAGCCGCCGAGCCCGATCAGGTCGAGCGCCCGATCGATGTCCGCATCGGTTGCGCCATCGCGACCGAATCGGATGTTCGCGCGTATCGACACGTCGAACAGGAACCCGTCCTGGGGAACCATACGAACCGATGCCAGTCTCGACGCCGGCGCCACATCGCGCAGCGGGATGCCGTTCATCGTGATCTCACCGACGGTGGGGTCGGCGAGACGGCACAGGAGTTTTGCGAACGTCGTCTTTCCCGAGCCGGTTTCGCCGACCACCGCCACATTGGCTCCCGCGGCCAGGTTCACCGTGACATCGTGCAGGACGGGCTCGGCACCGCGGTAGGCGAACGTGAGGTCACGTACGCCGACCTCGATCGGGCCGCGAGGAATCGAGGGGCCGTCCGCCGCTTCAGGAATGTCGGGAGAGCGATCGAGAAGGACGAGGATCTTGCGCCATCCCGCGATCGCCGCCTGACTCTCGTCCAGCGTCTCGCCCAACTCGCTGATGGGGTGTTGAAGCAGCGTGGTCAGGAAGAGTGCCGCGGTGAGCTCACCGACCGAGATCCCCCACGCGTCGTGAAATCCGATCCCCGTGATCAGCACCGCTCCCAGCGAGATCGCTCCGAACACGTCGCCGATCACGAACACGGTCGCCATGTACTTGTTGGCGTGCAGATGCGCCCGGTACGTCGAGTTCGTGGCCTTGCGGAGCCGGCGAGTCGTTTGCTTCTGCGTGCCGTAGGCGCGTACGACATCGGCGCCGGCGATCGACTCGGCAAACGTGGCGAGCATCGAACCGGTGTCGGTTCGGAGCTGGTCGTGGGCCGCGAACATGCGGCGCTGAATCGCCCGTACGACCGGGATCACGGGAACGTAGGCGATCATCGCGATGATCGCGAGCTGCCATGCGTAGACCGCCAGAACGACGAACGTCCCCACGATCATCATCGGCTGCACGATCCACGAGATCATTCCCCACTCGACGAACGACTGCAGGGCGTTGGCATCGCTGGTCACTCGGGCGAGCAGAACGCCTCGCCGGGTTTCGTTGTGGTCGGCAATCGACAGCTTGTGCACGTGGTCGAATGCCTCGTGTCGAAGTTCCGCGATCGCGGTCTCCGAACGCACGATGAGCCGACGAGTCAGTGCGTAGGACATGGCTGACGCGGCGACGATCACGATTGCTGCAACCACCGAAGCGCCGACGACGATGCTCGGTCGGACGCCTTCGTCGCCGAGCACACCGCGATCGAGCGCGAACTGGAGGAGCACGGGCGCAGCCAGCCGAGAGATCGCGACGGCAAGACCGAGGCCGACGACGCCCGCGAGACCGCGCCGCAATGTGGGGTTTGCCGCCACCCCGCTTCGTACGACGGCGATGGCACCCTCAGGAACGCTCATCGAATCGTCGTCGAAGAGGTCGCTGCCGGTGCTCACGACGCGTCCTTCGCATAGGCGTTGACCAGACGTTCGTAGTCGCTATCGGTCAGGAGCTCGCCGTGGGTGCCCGCGGCCCGAACGCGCCCGTCCCGGAGGAAGATCACCCGGTCGGCGAGTTCGATCGTCGATAGGCGCTGGGCGACGAGTACGACGGTCATGTCGAGTTCGGTGTCGAGCCCGTTGAGGATGTCCTGTTCGACTCGGGAGTCGATCGCGCTGGTCGCGTCGTCGAGCACGAGCAGTCGGGGATGTCGCACGAGAGCCCGCGCTAGTGCAATGCGTTGTCGTTGGCCGCCGGAAACGGTGACGCCCCGCTCTCCGAGCATCGTCTCGTAGCCCTCGGGCATGTCGGTGATGAAGTCGTGGGCACGGGCCACCGACGCCGCCCAATGGATGTCATCGGTCGTGGCGTTGCCGAGCAGGTCGATGTTGTCGCGTACGGAGTCGGCGAACAGGAAAGGCTCCTGCGACACGTAGGAGACAGCGTCGGTGCGCGAGTGGGGAGCTAGGCGGTCGATCGGCACACCGTCGAGGCAGATCTCGCCGCCGGTCGCCTCGCCGAGCCCGGCCAGGAGTGAGACCAGGGTCGACTTGCCCGATCCGGTCGAGCCGACGATCGCAACGGTCTCGCCCGGGCTGATGTGAATGTCGACCCCGTCGAGCACGACCGAGCCGTCGTCGAATTCGGCGCGGACGCCGTGGGCGTCGAGACGCGCCGCTGCGTTGACCTGCGGGAGTGGGGTCGTGGGGACGGCAGGGATCTCGGCGTCGAGGACCTTTGTGATGCGGTCGTGGGCCACCACCGATGGCGGGAGGCTCTCGAGAAAGAAGCCGAAGACCTGCATCGGGAACGCAAGAACGGAGAAGAGTGCGACCAATTGCACAAGTTCGCCCGGCGTGATCGCGCCGGCGTCGAGTCGAAAGACACCCACGAGCGTGACGGCCACGATTCCGAGTTGGGGCATCGTCTCGAGGAGGGCATGGAATCCCATTCGGATGAATCCGAGGTGAACGCGTCGTTCTCGAAGGTGGTCGACCGCTTCGCCGAATCGGACCGATTCCTCGGGCGCGCGACCGAGCGTCTTCACGATGAGTGCTCCGTCGAAGCTCTCGTGGGCGACCGACGACACCTCACCAACGGCTTCTTGGGCCCGGGCGGCCGGCGGCTCGACGAAGCGGCTGTACCAGCGGTTCACGAACACCATCAGGGGGAAAACGACCAACCCCACCGTCGTGAGAATGAGGTCGATCGCAATCGCGCTGGCCGCCGCGAACACCGCAAGCGAGGCGACGCCGAGACTGAATGGCAACGGGTGCATCACCTCGACGGCCACCATCGTGTCGGCATCGACGTGAGCGAGTAGCCGTCCGGTGGGATGGCCCCGATGCCAGCGGAGCGGAAGGCCCACGTACTTGTCGGCGAGGTCGTTGCGGATGCTTCGCTGGACCCCCGAGGAGGCCATGCCCGCGAAGTAACGACGCGCGACCACGCCCAGCGCCCGGACGGCGGCAACCGTCACCACTGCAACGGCGCCCGCCCAAAGCGCGCCGGTGCTGGTTCCGTCGATGGTGTCGAACTCGGGCAGCACGACATCGTCGATCACGCGACCGAGCACCACGGTGGAGCCCACCGTCGCGGCGGCGAACACGATCGAGCCGGTCACGGCCACCGCGAAGGGCGCGGGCCGACGACGCACCATGGTCGCCACGAGACGCAGCGAGGTTCCGAGAGGGGTCACGTCGGCCAACGGGAGGTCTTTCGTTTCTGCCCCGGGCGAGTGCCCGGCGCCGCCGGCTACACGCTACCCACGCCCGCGGTCCTCAAGACTGCATGGGCTGAGCAAAGGCGCGACGACGCGGTGAACTACCGTCGGCACCGTGCATGCTGCCGACTCTGCGCCGCTCATCAGCGCGCGCTCTCTCACCAAACACTTCGGTGACTTCGTCGCCGTCGACGGAATCGATTTCGACGTTCGCCCCGGCGAGGCCTTCGGATTCCTCGGGCCCAACGGTGCCGGCAAGACGTCGACCATGCGAATGATCGGTTGCGTGTCACCGATGACGAGCGGCTGGCTCGAGATCTTCGGTCTCGATCCGTTGCGAGATGGCAGGGAGATCCGGAGTCGAATCGGCGTGGTGCCCCAGGCCGACCAGCTCGACAACGACCTCAGCGTGCTCGAGAACCTGCAGATCTATGCCAGGTACTTCGACATCGACCGGAACGAAGCCAACGCCCGTGCCAAAGAGCTCCTTGAGTTCGTGCAGCTCACCGAACGGGCGGACAGTACGGTCGAGCCACTGTCGGGCGGGCAGAAGAGGCGAGTGAGCATCGCCCGATCCCTGATCAGCGACCCCGAGTTGTTGATACTGGACGAGCCGACGACAGGGCTCGACCCGCAGGCTCGCCATGTGCTCTGGGACCGGCTGTACCAGCTCAAGGAACGGGGCTCGACCCTGGTCCTCACCACGCACTACATGGACGAGGCCGAGCAGTTGTGCGACCGGCTCGTCGTCATGGATGGCGGGAAGATCGTCGCCGAAGGATCGCCTCGGGACCTGATTCTCAGCTACGCGACCCGCGAGGTGCTCGAGATGCGATTTGGACGTGGCCGCAACGAGGAGTTCGTCCCTGCGGTCGAGGCGGTCGGCGAACGCATCGAACTCCTTCCGGACCGTCTGCTCGTCTACGCCGCTGACGGCGAGGCGGCGCTCGCCGCGCTCCGCGATCGCGACGTGATCCCCGAGAGCGCGCTCGTCCGCCGCAGCAGCCTCGAAGACGTGTTCCTCCGTCTCACCGGACGAACGTTGGTCGACTGACGATGGAAGGCCTCCGATGAGCACTCCCGCTGCGCTTCGGGTCGCGAACCGCGAGTTCGTCCTCTACCGACGTGTGTGGCGTCAGAACGTCACTGGCGCGTTGGTGCAGCCGCTCCTGTACCTCCTCGGCGTCGGTCTCGGCATCGGGTCGCTCGTCGATGATGGAGCCGACTCGGCCGAACTCCTTGGCGGTGCGAGTTACTTCGGGTTCTACGCCACGGCGCTCTTGTCGACGACGGCGATGTTCATCGCGGGCCAAGAGGCCCTCTGGCAGACCATGAATGGATTCCACTGGGACAACGCGTACCGAGCGATGGTGGCCACGCCCATCCGGCCCCGTGATGTCGCTACGGGGATGGTCCTCCGCTTCGCCGGCCGCGCCGGCGTCGGGTCGCTCGGGGTGGCGATCGTGCTGCTCTTCTTCGACGAGACCCGGTCGTGGGGTCTCTTCGCGGCGGTGCCGGTGGGGATCATGTGCGGTCTCGCGTTCGCCATGCCGCTCGCCGCCTGGACCTCGACCCGCATGACGGACAACTCGTTTCCGGCGATCCTGCGATTCGTGCTCACCCCGATGTTCCTGTTCGGTGGGGCCTTCTATCCGATCGACCAGCTCCCGGCCGTCATTCGGCCCGTCGCGTGGGTGACGCCTTTGTGGCATGCAATCGAGCTCTGCCGGGGCGCGATCCTCGGAGGTCTCGGATCGGGTCTCGCCGTTCTGCATCTCACCGTGCTCGTGCTGTACGTGGTCGGCGGCTGGTGGGTCTGCACGATCACGTTTCGGCGGAGGTTGTGGCCATGACCGCGACATCTTCCCGGTCCATCGGCATCGCCGCTCGCATCGTCCCCTCGGCCGTGCTCGACATTCGGCGGCCGCAACGACTCATCGAGCGTGCCGTGCTGGTCAACCGGCGGAACTGGATCGTCGTGTTCAGCGGGTTCTTCGAGCCTCTGTTCTACTTGCTGTCCATCCGGATCGGTCTCAGCGCGCTCGTGGGTGATGTAGAAGTCGACGGACTGGCGATCCCGTACGAAGAGTTCGTCGCGCCTGGCCTCATGGCCGCAGCGTCGATGAACGGTGCGATCTTCGATTCGACGATGAATGTTTTCCATCGATGGAAGGAGGCGCGTCTGTACGACTCGTGGCTCGCCACCCCGCTCTCGGCCGGCGACGTGGCACTGGGCGAGATCGGCTGGGCGGTGATTCGCGGGCTCCTCTACTCCACCGCCTTCCTCGTCACGATGTTCGTGCTCGGCATGGTGCAGTCGCCGTGGATGATTCTCTCGCTGCCGATCTGTGTGCTCATCGGCTTCACGTTCGCGTCGCTGGGAATGGCGGCCACGACGTTCGTGCGGAGCTGGGCCGACTTCGAGTACCTGCCGGCGATCACGCTTCCGCTCTTTCTCTTCTCCGCGACCTTCTACCCGGTCTCGGCGTACGGCGACCTCGACTGGCTCGTGCAGATCAGCCCGCTTTATCACGGCGTCGAACTGATCCGGGCGGCGAATCTGGGCGAGTGGTCGTTCGCTCTCGTCGGGCACGCCGCCTTTCTGACCGTCCTGTCTCTGATCGGCGTCGCGATCACCTCACAGCGCATCGAGAAGCTCTTGTTGCGCTGAGTCTTCCGCTCGTTCCTCGCTCCCGCACGGCGGGATCCGGGCGCGGGGCGCCCTCGACCCGCGCTGCGGCTGCGCCGGAGGCGGCGAGCCGCTCCTCGTCCCTCGTCGCTTCCCTTCCGCTCGGTCCTCCCTTCCGCTCGTTCCTCGCTCCCGCACGGCGGGATCCGGGCGCGGGGCGCCCTCGACCCGCGC
>JBPCTR010000302.1:0-34790 GCA_051011575.1 Acidimicrobiales bacterium
AGAATGAGCTGGCGGAGAGCAACCTGCGGATCCTCCCACCCCGCGTCCAACGGCGCGGCTTGATACTCGGGAGACCTGGCTGTGAAGGACCACGGTCCACCGGTCGGAGCATGCAGAAGCGCCGCAAAGGTGCGCAGCGCCCAGAACAGGTGCTTGTCGGGTTCCTCACCGAAGCGATCGGCGAGCATCGCCTCGATCTCCGCCCGGGCCCGCGGTTCGGCAACGAACTCGAGCAGGTGGGGCACGAGTTCGTCGGCTTCCTCGGTCGTCATTCCCGTCCCTTTGAACCGGGCATCGTTGAGCCGGGAGGCACGCAGGTTTCGCAGCATCGCTCGCTGGAAGGGTGCGTAATCTTCTACGCCCACCGCATGCAGTGTGATCCTCATGAGCGACGCCTTGACGATTGCCCGGTCCACAAAGGCGCGGTCAAGATCGGAAGGATCGAAGCCAGCGATCCGGTTCCACAAAGCGATATACGGCGACACCGGTTCCTGAGCCTGGAGAGCGGTGACCCGGCGGACGGTTTCGACAACGCTCAGTTGCTCCCTCTCTACCAGCAGCTGCCGGATGAGAGTGGTGCGATTCAGTTGCCGTTTGGTAAGAGGCTTCGTCAATCAGCACCAGCCCAGCGGAGAACCCGCAGCGCTCGCAGAGTCACCCATTTCGACGGCAAAGCTATCTTCTGTAGGAGCGTTCTGCTAACCCTCCGATGGTCCGCGAGGGTCGAGAGACTGTTGAGTTCTCAACGCTGTGCTCAAGTTACTTGCTGTGACGACTTGGAAAGAGGGCGTTAGGCGGCCGCCGGCACCACACCGCAAAGGGGGCTCGGGACACCCGAGCCCCCCGTTGACGACCCCCGTCGTCCGAACCGACCTTCGGTTCACTCGACTATGTCCAGGATGCTCCTTGTTCTGACATCTTCGAGAAAAATGTCAGATCGCTCAGCCTGGAGGACATAGGTGTAGGAATGGCCTTGGACCAAACACCTGGGGAGGTGGGCGGTGGCGACATCAGCATCGAGAGCCACGTTTGAGGTTGCGTACACCGATCACGTCCGCGAAGTTCTGGCCTTTTGCCTGCGTCGGACGAATGAAGCTCTCGCAGAGGACGCGACCGCTGAAGTTTTCGCCGTCGCATGGAGACGGATCGTCGAACTCCCTGAGGAACCACAGACCTTGCCATGGTTGTACGGAGTCGCCGCCAACGTGCTGAAGAACCAGAGTCGCTCAACACGACGAATACGAAATCTCAGCGCAAAGATCGGGTCGCAAGCTCCCGAGCGAAACCCGAGTCCGGAAGCGCAAGCGATCGATCGAGCCGTGCAGGACGAGGTGTCACTGGCGATTGCGTCTCTCAAACCCAAATATCGAGACGTCCTGCGACTCGTCGAGTGGGAAGGGCTTACTCGCCGTGAGGTAGCCAAGGTGATGGGCGTCTCCCGCGCAACGATCGACCAGCGCATCAATCGCGCCTATCAGACGCTCGCCAGGCGACTCAACCATCTGTTCGTAGACGACAACAGGGGAGGGAAGAATGCGACAGAACGAACTTCGTGAATTGGTGACGGCATCCAACCCGTTGCCCGACCCGTCAGTTCTCCTTCCCGAGGAATCCGAAGTCCGCACTCTCTTTGAAGAAGTGATGCGGCGCGCTGACGACCCCCAAGCGTCCATGTACCTACTTGGCGGCGACGTCAACTGGAGCAGCATCATGGAAACGAAACTCGAAGTGATCGATGTCGAACCATCACCTCTGGACGAGGAGCGAAAGTGGTGGCCCAAGGCCGCCCTTGTGGCGGCCTTCGCGGCGATCGTCTTGCTTGTGTTCGTTCTACAACCTGACGACAGCCCGCCCGATCCGGTCGCGACCGACGACGGAGCGGTTTCGACGACGGTTCCAGTAGTCACGTCGCAGGAGGCTCTCGCTGTCGCAGACGCATACTTCGCGGCGTTCGCCGCCGGAGACTACGAGGCGCTGATGGCGCTGTTCGTACCGGATCCCGAGTTCGATGGCCAGTTTGGAATCGCCGACGACGAGCAGGTCTTCGCCTGGAACGCCGCCCAGGGAACCACCCTGAGTCAGGGCGATTGCACGACGCTCGACGTCGATCAGCTGGTCGTTAGTTGTTCCACGCTGAACCACGACGCACTGGTACAGGCGGTCGACGGGCCACCCGTTCCCATCCAGGTGTTCCTGACCATTTCGCCCGACGGCATCACACGAGAGTCCGCCAGCTTCGGCAGCCCGGACTTCAACAGCGTCTTTACCCCATTTCAGGCATGGATGGCGGTGAACCACCCTCAGGCAGTCGATTCCATCGGATTTGGGAACTGGACCTCTCTCGAAGAAGCCGAAGAAAACGGTCGGCTGACAGCACGGTACGCGGCCGAGTGGGCCGACTACCTTGAAGCAAACGGGTGCGCGTACAACGAGGGCTGTTGAGCACAACAGCACCTGAGCCGACGGCGGTTCGGGATCGACCGGACAGACCCTGTAGTTATCTGCTCACGTGCGGTGTGCTGTGCTAACCCACGAAACCCAACGACTTCAACGGCGTTCGATGTGCGCTGTGCTCGAAGTTATTAGCTGTCGCGAGGGCGGCTTGTGGCCACCAGGTTGCGGCGCGGCATCGAACTCAGCACCAGAAGTCAGACTCGAATTGATCGCGCTCGCGCCGGACGGCGCCGTCACCGCATGGCACAACCCGAGAGCTCCGCTCAGGCCTCCCAGCCGTCGTCGAGCGGGCAGAGAATTCCGCCTTCGGGCATCGAGGCCCGGTAGGTGAGCAGGTCATCGAGAACCCCCTGTACCTCGGTCAGCTGCTCGCGAGTGGCCAGCTCGTCAACGAATCCGATTGCCCGCCAACGCGCGGCGATATCGACGACTGCTTGATCGATAGGTCGGTCCGTCCAAAACGATTCGACGAGGGCGAGCGCTTCGTCGGCCCGACTGGCAAGGGGCACTTCAGTACCGCGTTCGACGATGTCGTTGAGGACAAGACGGAATGCTGCGACACTCGCGCATCGGTGCGCTGCGGCGGAACCGCGGCCGCCGAACGCCTCGCTGTCGCTCGAGAAGTTCTGCATGGCTTCCTCGATCCGTCGGTTGCCCCCGGCGAAAACGCATTGCGGACTCTGGGTTGCCCGCTGGTATGGGAACCACCACTCCACCATCATCGGCCCAAGGTCCACTTGGCCCTCAGCGTTGCCGTCGATTGTTGCGCGGACATCTCCGACTTCGGTCGTGAGTCCATCGAGTACGTCGAGCGACCCCGGATCCAGCTCGGCGTAGAGGCTGCGGCGAAGGCCTATCCAGGCTTCGAACTGTGGGAGCCACTCACCCACTGTGCTCTTGTCCAGAAGGAACTCGAAGTCGGCATCCTCGCCGGTTGGAAACGCCCAATGATCGATACCGATGGTCCACCCAATCCTCTGGTGGAACATGCTCGCGGCGCAGTCAGCCGCAACAGTACGCGAGGTGGAATCCTCGTACTCCTGCCAGTCGGCGAATACCGCCGGGTCGATAGTGGTTGGTTCAGGCTCCGTGCTCGCGGCTACCACGCTCGTCGTCGGCGCTGTGGTCACCGACGTTTCGGGCGCTGATGTCGTGGTTGTCGTCGACTCCCCTGGTTGGTCGATTGTGTCGAGGCTGTTGTCGTCTCCGTCGACGAACAACAGCAGTCCGACGATGATCGCAACTGCTGCCGCTACCGCCGCGATCAGTCCGAACTTCGCTGTCTGGGTCATGGTCCGCTCTCCCTCGAGGCTCGGAACGGGGAGGAGCAGCTCATCGAGCTCGGGCGCGGGCCCGGGCACGCTCGCAATGTCGGACACCAGCCGTCGGAGTTCTCGATCGACCACGTCGCCAGTCGGTCGGTCAGACATCGATCCTCCTTCGCAGTGTTGTCCGGGCACGGTTCAGATGCGTGTAGACCGAGCCCTCCGAAATACCGAGTAGTTCCGCCACCGAACGTGTGTCGAGGTCGTCCCAATACGTGAGGAAGACGACGGCTCGCTGGCGCATGCTCAGCGAGGCGACCAGCTTCCACGTCTCATCGGGCGATTGAACCGTCGGCATCTCGATGGCTTCACGCATCGCGTACATCGCTTCGAGTTGCCGACGCTTCGTGGTCCGCCGACCCCATCGCCGAGCCTGGTTGACGACCGAGCGGTACAGATAGCCCCGCTTGGAATCGTCGTCGAGCTCGGACCAACGATCCGATCGCAGCACGTTGAGCACTGCGGTCGAGAAGATGTCCTCGGCATCGGAGGGCCCGACCAAGGCATAGGAGAGCCTCAAAAGGCCGTCCGCATGCTTGCGGTAGAACTCCTCGTCCCCCATTGTCATCACCCGATCAACTCACGGGGCGCCGATATCCATGACACACATACCAATTTTTCTGTCAAGCGAAAATCATTCGCCAACGACCAGATCGTCCACGACGAACAGCGGCGAATCCTGCCCGAACGAGAGCCGCCTTGTTGGTCGGATCGATACGGAGCCGTCGAGCGATTTACCGGATCCGAACTCCGAGCCCGAGAGGAATCGACGGGATTGGCTTCAGCAAGAACGACCATGATCTCTGCTGGTACGGCAACTCGGAGACCGACCCGCTGTTCGTCCTCAACATCTTCATGGGCACGATGTGCCCGGTTGCATCGGCGACGGACGTGGCTCGTCAATCTGCGGCGTGCTACCGCCGGGCAAAGCTCGAGACGACCAGGGTCATCCTTGAGTACTCAACACCAGAGCCCGAGAGGAGAATCGAACTCCTGACCTATTCATTACGAGTGAATTGCTCTACCGACTGAGCTACCCGGGCGTGGGAGAAAACGGTACCAGCTCACCGATCGATTGCGGTCGGTCGCAGGAGCCTCGCGCACCCCTTGACCTCCGCCGACGGAGGCGTAGGTTCGACTTCAAAGGGGCGAAACGGGTTCGTCCCGTGATGGAAGGGGGAAGCGGATGCGCTTTCTCGTTGTGACGAAGAGCCGGGAGCCGATGCCGCCGGAGATGGCACTCCCGATGATGAAGATGATGCAGGCCTGGGTGGGCGAGCATCGCAACTCCGGAAAGATGAAAGAGGTGTGGTCCTTTGCCGGAATCGCCGGTGGTGGAGGGATCATGGACGTTGACACCCACGAAGAACTGGACTCGATCATGGCCGGGTTCCCGTTCGCTCAGCACTCCGAGATACAGGTGTATGCACTCGCCGATCTCGATACCGCGCTCGCCGACAACGTCGAGCGGATCGAGGACATCCAGAAGATGATGGCGGCGGCGGCCCACTAAGCGGCCAGAAGAACCGACGAAGAGTGGTTCAGCCCAACTCGATGCTGTCGAGCACGACGCCGGCCGTAAGGAGCCATTCCGGATCGGTGTCGGGCACGCCCGCTACGACCACGATGGGACCATCGGGATGGTCGATCCACCGCACCTCCCAGAGGAACGTCGGGTCGAGCGTCTTCGAGAACACGCGCCCGACCTCGGCAAAAGGAAGTCCTTCGCCCACGTCCACCAGAAACGCGAGCGCATCGAACCCACTGACGGTGGTGAGGTTGGGTGCGGAAACGGCGCTCGTCGATGGCACCGAGGCAACCCACGCCTGCACGTCGGCGGGCGCGATCGATGCCTCGCCAGTGCTGGCATCGAGCAGGCTGGTCGGTCGCAGGAACACAAGATCGTGATCGCCCGGGCCTACTGACTGAGGAGTGGTGATCACGAAGTAACCCGGCCCCACCGGTTGTGTCTGCCACTCGCCCTCGACCGTGAACGAGAGTGGCGTACCCAGCTCGAGCATCGTGTACGTCCCGTCGACGAAGGGCGAGAACGGGCCGAGGCCATCCGGCGTCCCCGCCGACACGAGGCTCGGCGCACAACCCACAGAGTCCATCGTGCTGGTGGCATGTGCGGCGAACGCTCCGGCAGCCACTTGCGCCGGGCGAAGCAGGGCTGCCGCTGCCTGTTGGGTGAGCGAGACCCGCAATGCGTCGAGTTGGCCGCACCGCGCGAGAGTTTCCTGTGCCGCGGCGGAATCGATCGCGGCGACGACGCGCGGCACACCCAGCTCGACATCCCATCGGTACTCCCCGTCGCCCGGCACGTCGTCGCCCTGCACGGTGGCGGCGACAGAATCTCCGTTCGCTGATCCGAACAAAACGACGAGTCCCTGGTCGGGGTCGTCGATCTCCCACTGAAACGTGTCCCCGATCACCGTGGTCCCCGACGCATCACCCGAAACCGAGTCCGTGGGAGCCGGGTCGGTGCTCGCTGAAGAATCCGGGATAGGAATCGCGGTCTCGGATCTGCCGCTCGAACAGGCCGCCAGAGCGAACACGGTCGCGATCATTGCGGCCGCCACCCTTACGAGCGGGGTCATCGGCGCGTTGCCACGTACTTGAATCGCGCCAGTAGACCCGATTCGATTCCGCCGAGCGAGCGACGTCGCGTCCGCATCCGGTCGTCGTACAAATCGTCGCCAACTCCCGCTCGAACTGCGTGCTCCCGCCTCGCCGTCGCCTCGATCCAATGCTGTTGTGTCCGTTTGTACTCCGAGGTCAGATCGGTCGCGTCCACGTCAATGAAACCGGCGCTCGACAGCAGGCTCGGATAACTCGTCGGAACCGCGCGCCCCGGCCCCAGCCGGTTCGCCCGCCGCCGATCCCGGGGCGTCAGGCCCGGCGTCGGCTGAACGACGAGAAAGGCGAGCCGTCCACCCGGTCGGAGTACCCGAGCGCAGGCTCTCAACACGGAGAGCTTCTGGCGAAGTCAACACAGCAGGTCCGTATGCACGATCGCGTCGATCGAGCTGGTGCGGAGCGGCAGGTACTGGGCGGCCGCACGGGCCTGCCAGCATCGATCGGACGTGCCGTCGGAAATCGATCGTTCCCTCGCGGCTTCCGAGCCTTCCTGAACCGGGTCGATACTCACGAGGGTGCAGCCGTGCTCTGCAGCCATGTACAGGCCCGGCCAGCCGCAGCCGGAACCGATGTCGATGAGTGTTGATTCCGGCCTCAGATGCAGGTCACTGGCGAGTGCATCGGCCTGCTCGACCGTGGTGTACCCGTTCGCCCGATAGTCACTTCCGAGCACTTCTCGCTCGGCGTCGATGAGCGCATCGGTCCCCGAGGTGGCGTACCGCTTTTCGAAGCGAGCCAGGTCTTGCGCAGCGTTCTTCACCCGTGAAGCCTCCCACGACGGGGTCGGCGTCGGTCGTCGCCAGCCGTCATCATGGCAGTGCTCAGCGGTCCATCAGCCACCGGCCCGTGAACCAGAGTGCCGAACCGGCGACGCTGAACACGATCGCGGGAACCCACGCTCCGAACAGAAGTGTGATCAGCCCGAGTCCACCAATGGGTATGGCACCGAGCGAGAAGATCGTGGCCGCAACCGTGGGTACTTCCGCGCCACCGTCGGTCCATGATCGCTGCTTCATCGCCCGCAACCGTAGGGCGGGGGCAGGTCGTGCCCCCAACCGGTCAGTTCACCCGTTCGGTCGGCTCTTCGTCCTGCTTGGCGCGCTCTGCCGCCGTCGCTGCGGCCAGTCGGTTCAGGTCCTCGGCCCGCGTGAACGCCAGAGCCGGTGCATCTTCGCCCGGATCGGCGGCGTACATACCCTCGACCGCACTCGGGTTCTCGAGGTGAGCAATTCGATTGTGTGCCTGCACCAGTTCGGTCTTGAGCTGGGCGATTTCGCTCGTGTTCTGCTCGAGCAACCTCGTCATGTTGCGCACCGCCTTCGTGAGGGCAGGATCCAGTGCCGAACTCTCGCGTTGACGATTGGAGAGTTCGTCGATGGCCTCGAGTCCTTCGATCACTTTCGCTTCGAGCGCCAGGATGCGGCCGTCGCCAGGAGCGCCTCCCGACATCGACGAGAGTCCGTCGGCGATTCGATCCGATTGCCGGGCGAGCTCGGCCTGTGTCGCTCTCACCAGCTCTGCCTGCAGGATCCGGAGGTTTTCCGTGAACTCCTGAGCAATCGCGGCCTGGGCCACGGCAGCAGCAGCCTTTCGTTCGATGTCCGCCAGCCGCTTCGTATCGGGCGCTGCGAGCGGTGCCGAACCTGCCACCACGGGTGCCCCGGGCACCTCGAGGATCGAAAGCCGTTCGTCGACATCGGCAGCAACCGCATCGATGCGGTTGCGGACCCGTTCTTCAGACTTTGTGAGGTGCCGCTCGATCGTCGACTTCGAGTCGGCCATTCCCGTTTCGAGTTCCGAGACCTTGTCGTTCACTTTTGACTCGAGCTTCGACAGGCGCTCCGTGGCGCGTTCGGCATCGAGCTCGAAGCGCTCCCGGAATGTCTGGTTGGCCTCACCGACCTGCTCACCGATGCGAGCGTGCATCCCTGATTCGACGTCGGTCGTCATCTCGTACATCTGTGCTCGAACCGAAGCGTCGCGCTCGTCGAGGGTCTCGACCACCGCCGCGATCTCACGGTGCACGAACTCGTCGACCTCGTTCCGGTGCTGTTCGCTCCGGGACACGATCTCGGCGATGCGATCTTGCGTGCGCGTGGCGACCTCGGCACCGATCCCGGCCACGTCGGCGACCTGGGCTTCGAGTCCGGCCAGACGCTCGGTGCCAGCGTCGATCCGAGCCGAATCGCCAGCGAGGCGCTCGGCGATCGTGTCGACCTGGTCGTTCAACGCCAGAGCTCGTTCGCTCTGCTCCGCGGTCCGAGCCTCGATCCCACCGACCTGTTCGGCGATGTGCGCCTCAGATTTCTTGACCTGTTCGATCACGCGCGCCTCTACCTCATCGGACCGTGCGACAGCCCGACTCTCGGCAGCCGCGACCTGTTCCCCGACTCGCGAGTCAATGCCCGTGACGTGCTCGGCGACGAGGGCCTCGACACCGTTCACATATTCGGCCAGCCGGGACTCGACCCCACCGACCTGTTCGGCGACGCCGGCTCGGACTCCGCCAACCTGTTCTGCGAGGCGAGCCTCCACACCACCGACGCGCTCGTCGACAGCGTCGACATGGCCCTCGATCGAGTCGAGGTGCTGCGCATTGTCCAAGATGTATTGGCGAAGCTGTTCGTCCTGTTCGGTGATTCGAGCGTCGTTCGCGGCGGTCTCGTCGCGAAGTGCATGGGCGGTGTCGTCCAGCTGCTCCTGAGCGTGGGCAGCGTTGGCGTCGATGCGATCGTTTGTCGTGGTGAGCTCAGAGGCCAGCCTCTCCTCGAGCGACTCCCGCGCATCAGCGATCCGCTCGGTCAGCTCATGATCGATCGCCTCGGCATGATCGGCGATCCGAGCCGACACCTCAGCGGTTGCTCCGAGCGCGTGGTCCACCGCGCTCGACAGGCCGTCGATGGTGGAGGCCACCTGATGGTCACTGCTCTTGGCACGCGCTTCGATGTCGCCGATTCGCTTGTCGACGTCGACCGCTTTGATACGGAGATCAGACACTGCGCCGTGCGCGCCCTCTGCCCGCTCGCCAGCAGTGGCGAGACGCTCGTCGATTCGACCGATCCGTTCATCGGAACTGGAAGCAGTCTCATCGAGTCGCGAATGGAGCGAGCCGATCTCTTCGGTGACCCCGTCACGGTATTCCAGGAATCGGTCGTCGAATGTGGCTTCGGAGTTGACGCGACGCAGCTCGAGGGCGGCGACCTCCTCCTCCATCCGGTGGCGCACGTCGGTGATCTCACCCACGAGTTCGTCGATGCGGGTCGTGGTTTCGGCCTGCGCTCGAGCGTCGTCGTTGTCGTTCACCTCGATCGCCGTCTTCAGTTCGTCGATGGCGGTGAACGCGGTTTCGACGTACGTCATCAGACCATTGAGGTCGTCGCTCTGCGAGAGGCGGGTGTCTTCGATACGTCCGAGGCGATCGTCGAAGCCACCGAGGGACGCCAGCATCGACGCCGAGAACTCCTCTTCATGGCTCGAGACGCGGGTGAGAAGCTGTTCGAAGCGGCTCTGCGCCTCAGCGACCTCGGTGCGAAGATCGAGGAATCGATCGGCGAGCTCCGTTGCGATTCGTTCATTGCTTCGACCGGTCGACAGCTCCCGTTCGAGGTCGACGAGTCGCTCGGTGAAGGCCTCGAGCTGTGCGCCCAGGGTGAGTGTCTCGCGGTCGGCGGTGGCTCGGTGAGTGTCGAGCGTGATCGAACGTGCAACCGATCGGGCGCTCGTGATGTCTGCGGAGAACTGAGGCCAGAGTGAAGCCTCGTCCGTAGTCGGTGTCTCTGGGTCCATGAGCCCTCATCAGGTGGTTGAAATTACCTAGTGCCGCCTGTCGGCCAGTGGGCTTGGTTCATGAGCGGATAAGGCCCGTAACAGGACTGCAACAACGGATATCGGAGAACTCGACCCCACCCTGATCACACGCTCCGTGACCGGGTCGCGCGCACGGCGAGCCGAACGTGCACCACCCCGGTAGCACCCCCCAAATTCCTATGGAACGTGCTGAAGATGCCCTTCTCGGGCACTCAGAGCGATCTTGCGACCGGTCGCGGTCGCCACAACGCTTTCGGGTCATGTTCACCGGTCTCGGACTCGTCGACTGGATCGCCCTTGTCATTGCTGCCGTGCTTCTCGCCATGGCGGTCGCCGCCGTCGCGCTTGGGATGATGGCCCGAAACCATCGACGCCGGACCCCTCGAGCGGTCGCAGCCACATCTGCGGCGACCGCGGTCGCTCGGGCGACGGCACCCGACCCTCCCATGCCCGAACCGAGCGTCATCGACCTCCGCGACGACGGCCCCGCGACCGCTCGCGCAAGCCGGGCGCACCGGCTCCGACGTCCGCCTATTCCCGAAGCCTCGCCCCGTAAACCGGTTCGAGTTGCGGACACGCCGAAGATCACGGTCCGCAGGACGCGCCAGCCGAGCGGACGCGCTGGGTTCGATTTACGAGCTCCTGGATTCTTCGAGGACCCGATCGGTCGGCATGAGTTCCGATATTGGGACGGCGAGCACTGGACCGAACATGTCAAGGAACACGGCGAGCGGTTCATCGACCCGCTCTGACACACTCAGTCGAGCGGCGCCGCCGTCGCGCTCGCGAAGGGATCTCGCTCTCGACCGAGACGCGACGACCGCTTGCGGGCGTTGTCGAGCGTGTCGGCCACGAGTTCCTGCAATTCCAACCCAAGGCTCTCCAACGTGACACCTATCCGGATCTGGCCCTCGGTGAGGTGGGTGATGTTGCGCACCTGGACGATTCCACCGTGGTCATCGATCGTGACCCGGAAGCGGCGGCCCTCTTTGAGGCGAGTGTCCTGACTCAGAAGCAGCGCAGCGCCGCCCGGCGAGAGATCGACCAAGAGCGCATCCACGCGCTGTGCCGGACGAAGCAGCCGTGTAGGCAACTCGACGATCATCGGGACCGCGAACTCGTGACGCGCGGCAGCCCTCGAGGTCGACTCGGGCATCGTGTTTGGAAACTCCCACGCCATGCACAGTTCATCGGATGCTGAAGCGCACCGGTTGAGCGGGCATTCCGGACCATGGCCCGACAGAAAGGCGACTTTAGCTCCGTCGGCTCTTCGCCTCGATCGCCGCCCGTTCCTCGTCGGGCGTGGGATGCGCCATCGACAAGACGAACTCGCGGTCGTAGTTCGCGAAAAACCGATCGGCCTGTTTCCCGAACTCACGGATCATGAACCAGTTCGCGCTCCCACCGACCGCGGCGCCGATGCCGAACGGCAACAGCTTCCCGACCGTCGCCGCGCCTCGGCGCGTCCCCCACTTCTTCAGCACCTGGGAGACGAGAGCTGTATTGATCCGCCGTAGAGCATCGATCGTTGCCATGTTTCCGGCACCGCCGCCCACGATCGCATCGTTGGCGATGTCGAGCGCCCGTCCGTCGGTCATCCCCATGTCGCGCGCGAGGGTCACGAACTCCTGGGCGGCATCGTCGCCGAAGGCGAGCACCGCCAGCACCCAGGCCCGGCGCTCCTCCGGAGTTGCGTCGGTGTGGCCGTACGCCGCGCCGATGCTCATCACCAGATCGGTCGTGCGCAGCGCGACCACGCCGAGCTCTGCAACGAGCGCACCCATGGCCACACCCGTCCCCACTGCCGGCGCCGCCGCAGTCGCTCCGGCCGCCGCCCCGAGCGCGGTCATCTTCTTTCGGATCGGCGAGGTGATTGCCTTCGCCCGCGCCTTCGGCGTCTTACCCGGCGCCTCGAGTGCCGTCTCGATCGCCCGGTCCCATCGATTCGCGACCGCCCGGTCGACGCCCTCGATAAGTGCCTTTCCGGCCGCGTCGAGTAACGGCGTCGGAATTCGTTCCGCCGCTTTGCGTTCCACGTACTTCTTTCCAATTCCCACGGCGTCAGTGTCGCACGCCAGAACCGCGGGTTGTGATCGATCCAGTCTGGGTACTATCGATGGATGGCAGACCAGGCGACCTTCGCCGATGCGGCAATGCCGCTCATGGACCAGCTCTACTCGGCCGCGCTCCGCATGACGCGCAACGCCGCCGACGCCGAGGACCTTGTGCAGGAGACCTACCTCAAGGCCTATCGCGGCTACGAACGGTTTCAGGAAGGCACCAATCTGAAGGCGTGGATGTACCGCATCCTGACCAACAGCTACATCAATCGGTACCGAGCCAAACAACGGCGACCTGACGAGACCGATCTCTCAGACGTTGAAGACATGTATCTCTACCGTCGTCTCGGTGGCGAACAGGCCGGGATCGGCACAAGTGCCGAAGAGACCTTCCTCTCGTCGGTCACCGACACCCAGGTCAAGGCGGCAATCGAGGCGATCCCCGAGAACTTTCGCATGGCCGTTCTCCTCGCCGATGTCGAGGGATTTGCCTACAAGGAGATCGCCGAAATCCTCGATGTTCCGATCGGCACGGTGATGAGTCGGATCCATCGGGGAAGAAAAGCACTCGAGAAGCAGTTGCACTCGTACGCAGAAGAGCGGAATCTCCTACCGGACGATTCCGAGGACGAGACAATTGTGGTCGATGACGGGGAGGTCGTGGCGCCGTGAATATTGTTCCAGAGCCGAGTGAGAATGAGGTCTTCGCAGCCTCCGAGCCTTTCGACGGGACCGAGTTCCCCTCATCGCAACCGCCATTTGCCGGTGTCGACGCGCTCGGGTCGGGCGGTCCGGCACCGCTCTTCGGGGCGCCAGCCGCTCATGCGGCCGACCTCTCGTGCATCGATGTTCACCGCAGCCTGTCCTTTTATCTCGACGGCGAGCTGGCCGTCCATCAGTCGCAGGCAGTCCAGCAGCACCTCGGGGTCTGCCCGCCGTGCCAGGCCGCGCAGGCCTTTCAGATGCAGCTGCGCACAACGGTTGCGTCGAAAGCCCTGGATCCCATGCCGGCCGATGTCCGCAGCCGCATCACCAGGGCACTCGGATTCGAGTAGGCGGCTTCGGCCGGCGTCGGCCCGCTACCGATACACTCCCTCCCCATGATCGCTGTTGTCTGGCACTTCTGGATCGCCCCATTTCTCGTGGTGGGCGGCATTCTCGCCATCGTCGGTGTGGTGGTCGGGTACCTCATGAACGTGACGTCCAAGCAATACCCACCGCGGGGCAAGCAGCCGAAGCAGTGAGTTCTTCGGGCGCCGTCGACTGGGACGTGGCCCGCACGGTCGCGGCCAAGGTCAATCGAAACGAGCCCCAGCTGTCTCCCGCGGAACGCGAGCGGATGAACGAGGACTTCGCCGAGTTCACCGCGCAGGCCGAGGAGCTCGTGGGTGCCGAGACCGGCCTCATCTCCCTCGCCGGCGCCGCGCGCGGCCGCGTCGCCGATCGTGCCGATTGGGTCGACGCCAACATCCGTTCGTTCAAGCGCCTGCTCAAGCCCATGCTGGACCAGCTCGACGACGGCAAGACCGGCCCGCTGTCCACCGTCGGCCCCAAGGTCGCCGGTGCTGAAGTCGGCGCCCTGCTCGGCTGGATGTCGACTCGTGTGCTCGGCCAATACGACCTCCTCGTGATCGAAGACGAGGAACCCGAAGAGCAGGACATCGTTTATTACGTCGGTTCCAACGTCGCAAACCTCGAAAAGCGTTTCGCCTTCCCCGAGCGCGACTTCCGACTGTGGCTCGCACTGCACGAAGTAACCCATCGTGCGCAGTTCACCGGAGTTCCGTGGATGCGCGATCACTTTCTCGGCCTGGTCAACACCACGATGGAAGAGGTCGATCCCGATCCCCAGCGGTTCATCGAGGGGCTGCGCCGAGCGCTCGAGACGAAACGAGCCGGCGAGGACCCGCTCGCCGAGGGCGGGCTCACCGCGGTCTTCGCCACCGAGAAGCAGCGCGAAGCACTCGACCAGATCGGCGGTCTCATGTCGCTGCTCGAAGGTCACGGCGACGTCACCATGGATCGGGCCGGTGAAGGCATCGTCCTCGGCGCCGACCGGTTCGGCCGTATTCTGCGCCAGCGCCGCCAGAACGCCTCGAAGTTCGTGCAGCTCATCCAGAGACTCTCCGGCCTCGAAGCCAAGATGCAGCAGTACGCACAGGGGGAGGCATTCATCGACGCAGTCGAGGGCCACGGCGGGCGCGATCTGATGGATCGCGTCTGGGCCAGTCCAGACATGCTGCCGGTGCTCGGCGAGATTCGCGAACCCGAACTCTGGATCGAGCGTGTCGGCGAACCCGAACCCGTCGTCGCCTGAGGCGACGCCACTCGCGGCTCTCCTCGAGCGCTGGCTCGATCAGTGCACGTTCCCCGAGCCGGGGTCATCCCTCGACTGTGCTGTTTCGGGTGGCACCGACTCGCTCGCCCTCCTGGCACTTGCGGTCGCGTCGGGCCTCGAGGTCACCGCGATCCACGTCGATCACGGGCAACGGACGGGCAGCGACTCCGAAGCAGACACCGTTGCGACTGCGGCGGCGACGCTCGGCGCGGACTTCCGTGCCGAGCGAGTCGACGTGCAGGCGGGGTCCAACATCGAGGCCCGGATGCGCGCAGCGCGCTACGGCGTCCTGGGTACCAATGTTGCAACGGGGCACACGCTCGACGACCAGGCCGAGACGATGCTCATCAATCTTCTACGCGGGGCCGGACTCCCGGGTCTAGGCGCCATGCAGCCTGGAGTGCGCCGCCCGATCCTCTCGCTACGGCGAGCCGACACGGCTGCGATCTGCGACGCGCTCGGGTGGACTCCGATCAGCGATCCATCGAACTCCGACCCATCCTTCGTCCGGAACCGCGTACGTCACGAGTTGATCCCTCTGCTCGACGACATCTCGGAGCGCGACATCGCTCCCATCCTCGCTCGAACGTCGGGTCACCTCCGGAGTGCCCACGATGCACTGGACGAACTGGCTCGCTCGATCGACCCCACCGATGCCCGCGCCGTTGCGGCTGCGCCCGCAGCCGTCGCCGCCCTCGCACTGTCGCAGTGGATCCGTTCCCAGACCGGATCCGAGCATCCGGTCGACACGGCTTCACTCGTTCGCGTCCTCGAGGTGGCGCGCGGCGATCGCGTCGCAGCCGAGATCGTTGGCGGCCACCGGATCTCGCGCTCGGCACAACGCCTCCGACTCGGCTGACGAGCAGGCGAATAAACCCGAGCGCCTGGCTGGCTTCTCCATCCGCTCACCACGTGAGTGCATTACGCTCGCGCTCGCATGACTTCCACGGCACCAGAGGGTGCGGCCGCGGGCAAGGCCCCAGCAGATTCGATCGGGCGCGTCCTCGTGTCCGAGCAGGAGATCATCGACCGGGTCGCCGCCCTCGGCACGCAGATCACGGAAGACTACGCCGGTCGCGAACCCCTTCTCGTGGGGGTGCTGCGCGGCGCCTTCATGTTCATGGCCGACGTCTCCCGCGCGATCGACCTTCCGGTGCAGGTCGACTTCATGGCTGTCTCCTCCTACGGCAACTCAACGACCTCGTCGGGTGTCGTCCGGATCCTCAAAGATCTCGACGAGGATTTGGCCGGACGCGACGTGATCGTCGTCGAGGACATCATCGACAGTGGCCTTACCCTCGCCTACCTCCGGCGCAACCTCCGAAACCGGCAAGCAGCCTCGGTCGAGGTCTGTGCGCTGCTCGTACGCGAGGGCCGCCAGAAGGTCGACGAGGACCTGAAGTACGTCGGCTTCGAGATCCCACCTGATTTCGTCGTGGGCTACGGACTCGACGTATCGGGCCGCTATCGAAATCTGCCCTTCATCGCCGAGTACACCGGGCTCGGCTCGGCTCACTAATAAACCTTCGCCGTCGATAGGCAGTCCGTATGCGGAAACTCACCAGCCAACGCTCACCAATACTGATCGCCGGAGCGTTTCTTCTCCTCGTGATCATCCTGGTCACCACGACCGGTGACGGGTCTAGAACGGAGCTCACGTTCAGCGAACTCGAAGACCGCATCGTCAGCGGCGAAGTCGTCGAGGCGACGATTCGAGACCGGTCGCACGAAGTCGTGGGTGTACTCGACACCGACGAGCGGTTCCGAGCAAGTTTCCCCGCAGAGGCGACCGACGAGCTCTTCGACGAACTCCGGGCGGCCGAGCCCGCTATCGAGATAGACATCGATCGCCAGGCGCAGAGCGTGTGGACGCGTCTTCTTTTCAGCCTGCTCCCGATCCTGATCCTTGTCGGCGTCTTCATGTTCTTCATCAGCTCGATGTCGGGCGGTCGCGGGGGCGGCATCTTCTCGATGGGTAAGTCCCGCGCCCGCAGACTCACCAAGGACGAACCCTCGGTCACTTTCGCCGACGTCGCCGGTGTCGACGAGGCGATCGACGAGCTCACCGAGATCCGCGACTTCCTCTCGGAGCCGAAGCGCTTCCAGGACATGGGCGCCCGAATCCCGAAGGGCGTCCTCCTGTACGGACCACCCGGAACCGGTAAGACCCTGCTCGCTCGGGCGGTCGCCGGCGAGGCCGGCGTTCCCTTCTTCACCATTTCGGGATCCGACTTCGTCGAGATGTTCGTGGGTGTGGGAGCCAGCCGTGTCCGCGATCTGTTCGAACAGGCCAAGGCCGAAGCGCCCGCCATCATCTTCGTCGACGAGATCGATGCCGTCGGCCGTCAACGAGGTGCCGGACACGGTGGTGGGCACGACGAGCGGGAGCAAACCCTCAACCAGCTTCTGGTCGAGATGGACGGCTTCGACGTCGAGACCGGCGTGATCCTGATCGCCGCCACCAACCGCCCCGACATCCTTGACCCGGCGCTCCTCCGGCCGGGCCGATTCGACCGTCAGATCGTTGTCGACCGCCCCGACCTCGAGGGTCGTCGCCGGATCGTTGCGGTGCACGCAAAGGGCAAGCCCTTCGGCGGCGACGTCTCGACCGACGTGATCGCCGCCCGCACCCCCGGATTCACCGGTGCCGATCTCGCGAACCTCCTGAACGAGGCCGCGTTGCTCGCAGCCCGTCGCGACCTCGCCGCCATCGGCCAGGCCGAGATCGAGGACGCCATCGACCGCGTCATCGCTGGACCCGAGCGAAAAACCCGTGCCATGTCCGACAAGGAGAAGACGGTCATCGCCTACCACGAAGCCGGGCACGCGCTCGTGGGCCACGTCCTCCCCAACGCCGACCCGATCCACAAGGTGTCGATCATCGCCCGTGGACGCGCCCTCGGCTGGACCCTCTCCCTGCCGACCGAGGACAAGTATCTGAAGTCCCGGGCAGAGTTGGGCGACGAGATGGCGATGCTCCTGGGCGGTCGGACCGCCGAAGAACTCATCTTCGGAGACCCCACGACCGGCGCCGCGAACGACATCGAACAGGTTGCTGAGATCGCGCGAGCGATGATCACCGAGTACGGAATGAGCGACGAACTCGGGCCGCAGAAGCTCGGAATCGCGAACCCCGAGACCTTTCTCGGCCGCGACAATTCCGAGGCCAACTACTCCGATGGTGTCGCCGCCGTGATCGACCGCGAAGTTCGTGGGCTCGTTCAGACCGCGCACGACGAAGCCCGGGAAATCCTCACAATTCATCGATCGGTCCTCGACCGGCTCGCCGAAGCGCTCATCGATCACGAGACGATCGAGGGCGATGTGCTCGACGATATCCTCGCCGGCGTGGGAGGCTCTGCCCCCGATACGCCCAGTGCAGCAACGAGCCGCCACGCCGATCCCTCGAACACGCCATAGCCGCTGTTCATTCGGTCGTCGTGCCGGGTCTGGAGAGATCGAACGATGACGAATGATGGCCAGGTCGAAATCGGACCGAGGGCAAACGAAGTCGACCACGACCGGATCACCGCTGCCGTTCGGGAGATCCTGGAGGCGATTGGCGAAGACCCCGATCGCGACGGTCTAATCGACACTCCGGCGCGGGTCGCTCGGATGTACGCCGAGATCACGGGAGGGCTCGGCGAGAATCCCGAGGAACACCTCTACAAGGTGTTCGACGTCGACCACGACGAGATGATCATGGTGCGCGACATCCAGATCTACTCGCTGTGCGAGCACCACCTATTGCCCTTCCACGGCACCGCTCACGTGGCCTACATCCCGAAGCCGGGTGGACGAATCACCGGACTCTCGAAGATCGCACGCCTCGTCGATGGTTACGCCCGTCGGCCGCAAGTCCAGGAGCGGCTCACGCGTCAAATCGCCGACGCCGTGCAGACAGCGCTCGATCCTGCCGGGGTACTCGTCGTAGTCGAGGCCGAGCACATGTGTATGTCGATGCGGGGTGTCCGCAAACCGGGATCGTCGACCGTGACCTCTGCCGTGCACGGCACGATGCGCGAGAACGTATCGACGCGTCTCGAGGCCATGCGGTTCATCGACGGGCGCTGACGACCATGACCTCCTGGGGGCGACTCGAGGCTCTGCGCTCGATCGAGGCGACCCCAGGAACCCTCGTGATGGGAATCGTGAACACGACGCCCGACTCGTTCAGTGATGGGGGTCGCTACGACTCGACCGAGGTGGCTGTGGCTCACGCAGAACAATTGTTGAAAGAGGGCGCCGACATCGTCGATGTCGGGGGCGAGTCGAGCCGACCGGGCGCAGAGCCCGTCGACCCGACCGTCGAGATCGACCGTGTGGTTCCGGTGATCGAACATCTCGCCGATCGGTGCATCGTTTCGATCGACACGGCGAAACCCGCCGTCGCCGCGGCCGCACTGCACGCGGGCGCCCACATCGTGAACGACATCACGGCCTCTCTCGAAGAGGTGGCGGGCGCTCACCAAGCGGGGTGGATGGCCATGCACATGCTGGGAGAGCCGCGCACGATGCAGGTCGACCCCACCTACGACGATGTCGTGGCCGAGATCATGGCAGCACTCTCCGATGCCGCGGCACGAGGTGAACGCGCGGGCGTGCCCGCGATCTGGCTCGATCCCGGCATCGGTTTCGGGAAGACCACTGGTCACAACCTCGAACTGCTGCGCGACCTAGGATCGTTTCGAAATCTCGGTCACGAGATCGCTGTCGGAGTGAGCAGAAAGCGCTTCATCGGAGAACTCCACGCCTCATCCGACGGCATCGATGTGGCCGATACGCACGATCGGCTCGAGGGATCGGTCGCAAGTGCCGTGTGGGCGGCGCGAGCCGGTGCGCGTATCGTGCGGGTACACGACGTGCGCAGTACGACACATGCGCTCCGACTCCTGTCGGGCTGACCGGATCGGTCGGCCCTGGTCAGCCGGGTCGAGAATCACAAGGAACGACACGACATGGCAAGCAGTCAGCGGCTCAAGGGCAAATGGGCGCTCGGGATCGAGCCCCGCCACTTCACCTGGGTGCTCCGCGATCGACTCGCGGTGTGCGAACGGCCCGGCGGTTATGGCGACGCACATCGCCGAGTCCGTCGCCAGGAGGAGATCATCTGGACGCGTGTGAACGGATTCGACCGCATTGTGTCGTTGATCCCGAACAACGCGAACCTCCACAACTACGACGAGGAAGAGGTCGCCTGGATCCACCGCCCCTTCCGCGGCGCAGAAGACGGCGCGCGTTACCTCACGACGTTGTACACCGATCTCAACACCCTCACGACACAGGGTTTCCGGCTGCTCATGCACCGCGAAGAACTGGGTGATCACATCTCCGGACTGATCGCCGGCTACCTCGTCTGGACAGAGATGGTTCCGGATCAGCCCCAGGCGATCGTGACGGTCGAGCAACTCCTCTCGCGTCCCATGGGACCCGTTGGACGGGAGATCGTCGCCCTGGCGGGCAGTGTCACGCCGGGCGAAATCGACGAACCGTGAGCGATCGGATCGAGCTGCGGGGGCTTCGCGTGCTCGCCCACTGCGGAATTCTTCCCGAGGAGATCGAGCGTCGCCAGCCCTTCGAGATCGACGTCGACATCGAACTTGATCTCTCGGGTGCGGCATCGTCGGACGACGTTGGCTCCACGATCGACTACGGCGCCGTCGTCGCCGACCTCGACGCGCTGGCACAAAACCAGCGTTTCGGGCTGCTCGAGCGGTTCGCGTCCGAGATCGCGTCGACCGTACTCACCCAGCCGCCGGCTACGGCGGTGACGGTGTCGGTGCACAAGCTTCGGCCACCCGTGCCCCAGGATCTTGCGTCGTCGGGTGTATCGATTCGACGTACGAAGTCGTGACGCGCCGAGCCTTTCTCGGGCTCGGTTCCAACCTCGGCGACCGACTCGAGAATCTGCAGCACGCAATCGATCGAATCCCCGACGTCGTGAAGGTGAGTTCGATCTGGGAGACCGCCCCGGTGGGGGGTCCCGAACAGGGGCCATACCTCAACTGTGTCGTCCAGCTCGACACCGATCGGACTGCACGGCAATTGCTTGCGGTGTGCCGTGAACGGGAGGAGGAGGCGGAACGCGTTCGAACCGAACGCTGGGGGCCTCGCACCCTTGATGTCGACGTGTTGTGGATCGACGATGAGGTCGTGGACGAATACGATCTCGTTGTACCGCACCCCCGAATGTTCGAGCGGGCCTTCGTGCTCGTTCCCCTCGGAGATCTTGCGCCCGACCTCATTCCGTCGAGCTTCGTCACCCCACCCGAGACCGAGGTCTGGAAGTACACGGTTCCCTCATGAGCCGCCGGTTCTCCCTCGTCGGCCCCGGCCGTGCCGGACGTTCGATCTCGGCTGCCTTGGAGTCGACTGGCTGGGAGCGGAGGGCGACCTTTGGGCGAAACGATGATCCACGCCACGCTGCGGCCGACGTCGACGTGTGCATCGTGGCGACCCCCGACGACGCGATCGCCGCCACTGCGGCTGCAATCGCTCCGGGTCCAGCAGTGCTCGTGCACCTCTCCGGTGCCACCCCGGTCTCGGCGCTTGAACCACACCGGGCGGCGGCAATCCATCCGCTGGTCTCGCTCGCCGACCCTTCGCGGGGCGCAGAACAACTTGGTGAGGCTTGGTTCGGCGTGGGCGGCGATCCGGTCGCGACCGAGATGGCCGAACTCCTCTCCGGGCGATGGTTCGAGATCGCGGATGACGACCGCACGCTGTACCACGCTGCCGCCGCGGTCGCCTCGAATCACCTCGTCGCTCTGCTGGGTCAGGCAGAACGCATTGCGGCGGAGGTCGGCATCCCCTTCGACGCACTCCTCGACCTCGTCGACGGAACGGTCGGCAATGTTCGGAGCTTCGGGCCCCGCCGAGCATTGACCGGCCCCGCCGCTCGCGGTGACCTCGACACGATCGAGCGCCACCGCGCCGCGTTGGCGGCCCGTTTGCCCAACGAGCTCGCCGCCTACGACGCGCTCGTCACGGAGGCTCGTCGACTGGCTGCCGAGGCAGACTGACCGCCATGGAGATCGTCCACGAGATCGCCGAGCTTCGTCGTGTCCTCGACGCGCACCGCACCGCCGGACGGTCGATCGGATTTGCACCAACGATGGGCGCCCTTCACGCGGGCCACGGTTCGCTTCTCGCCTCCGCCGCAGGCCTTCACGACGTGGGCGTCGGATCGATCTTCGTCAACCCGCTGCAATTCGCTCCCGGGGAGGACCTCGACACCTACCCGAAGACACTCGAAGCCGACGCCGCCATGGCCGAGGCCGCCGGAATCGACCTTCTTTTCGTGCCATCCGTTCGGGAGATGTATCCCGTCGAGAACTGGACGACGGTTTCTCTTCGCGTGGTCACCGAACCCTGGGAGGGTCCGAGCAGGCCCACCCATCTCGATGGGGTCGCCACCGTCGTGACGAAACTGTTCAACATCGTGGGTCCGTGTCACGCCTACTTCGGCGAGAAGGACTTCCAACAGCTCGCCATGATCACCCGGATGGTCTTCGACCTCGATCAGCCGATCACCGTCGTCGGACGACCGACCGTCCGCGAACCCGACGGTCTCGCCATGTCGAGCCGTAACCTCCGCCTCCACGCCGAAGATCGGGTGCAGGCGCCCGTCCTATCGCGGGCGCTCTCAACCGGGATTGCGTGCATCGAAGGAGGCGAGCGCTCGCCAGCAGCTGTCGAGGTGGTGGTGAGAGACGTGCTCGCGACCGCTGATCGTGCAGCAGAGCCCGACTACGTCGCCGTCGTCGACGCGGACTCGCTCCGGACGCCCGACGAATTGTCCGGCGAGGTGCGAATCCTGACCGCGGTTCGATTCGGCGACGTGCGGCTGATCGACAACATGGGGACGACCATCTCGTGAACGAACCAGACGACGAAATCACATTCGTCGAGCCGGTCTATGCGCCCTGGGACGGTCGGCGGGTGCCGGTGACCCTTCTCGGCGGCTACCTCGGGTCGGGTAAAACGACTCTTATCAACGAGATGTTGGCGCGCGCCGACGAACCGATCGCGATATTCGTGAACGACGTAGGCGAGATCAACATCGACGCCCGGCTCATCGAACGCGCCGACGGAGACACCCTCGACCTCACGGGCGGCTGTGTCTGCTGCAGCCTCAAGAACGGATTCCTCGAAGCGTTCGACAACCTTCGCCGGCGGCCGGAACCACCGGAGTACGTCGTTGTCGAGCTGAGCGGAGTCGCCGACCCGGCCGCCGCTGCGTCGTTCACCAACACACCTGGCTTCATGCTGGACGGGATCGTCGTGCTCGCCGACCTCGATCAGTGCTCCGAGCAGCTCTTGGCCGAGTCGGTGATCGGTGACGCGGTCCGAGCCCAGCTACGAGCGGCCGACGTGATCGTGACGACCAAGCGCGATCTCGTGACAGCCGCACAGACCGAGTCCGTGCTCGCCGACCTCGTCTCGTTCGTGCCCGACACCCCCGTGGTCGCCGCCGAGTCGGCGTTCTCTGCCGCTGGACTTGTCGGACTCGCAGCGCGGCGACCCGTGCAGGACCTGGGTGAACGACCGACGCTCTTCGACCAACACCGCACTTCGATCATCCCTATCGACGGTGCCATCCGACGCGCCGAGCTCGAGTCACTCGTCGATGGCCTCGGCCCAGAAGTTCTTCGGGCCAAGGGAATCGTGCAGGTGGAGACCGGCGAGATCCTGCTCGTGCAGGTGGTGGGCAAACGCCGCTCGATCGAGGTTCTTCCAATGGCGGAGCTCACCGACCCGACCGACCTCGTGGTGATCTCGCTGTAGCTGACCGCGCTACCCCCAGGCGATGCGAAACGTGATCGCAAATTCCTCGCCCGCGTCGACGACGGTGGGGTTGGTGTTGACGTCGTTGGGTGGGCCGGTCTGGGGTTCGACGCAGAGAGCGTGGTCGGGCATGTCGTAGACGATCCAGTGGTCGGCGCTCGACGAGAGCTCGATGCTCAAGTCGCCCCACCGCAGTCGCGGGTTCGATCGCAGACCCGTGAAGCAGTTGTCCCAAGGGCCGGGAGGCGGCGGAGCCAGTTGACCCGTCGGGATCTCGTCGTCGATCTCGTACATCCACTCCGCGTCGAGCTCCAGCGCACACGTCGCTCCGTTCAGCTCGCGCAGGAACCACGGGTGCCACCCCAGGCTCACCGGTTGCGCGTCGACGGCTCGGAGTGTCATCCCGACATCGAGGTGCTCATCGGTGAGGTCGAAACGTTGGGTCACCGTTCCGGCGTATGGCCACGGCGCCATCAGCTCGAACGCGATCGTGTGGTCGTCGACTCGAGTCCACGGACTCGTGAATCCGTACCCATGGATCGCATGCCGCCCGAGCACCGCCGGAAGCTGATGGTTGGCGCCTCGCCACGTGAGGACGCCCTGGTCGATCCGGCCGGCGAACGGCACCATCGGGTAGCAACCCCACGCCAGCGGGTCGTCTCGGCGGCCGACGAGGAGCTCGTGTCCGTGCACGACGAGCGAGGCAAGACGGCCGCCGTTCGTGAGGTCGACCCGGAGCTCGACAGCATCGGATGCGAGGTCGAGGTGCATGCGAGGCGACGGTAGCCGAAGCGCTAGCGTTGCGCCGTGGCTCGATACCCCCACCCGCCCCTGACCGACATCGCCGCCGTGGTCGAGCGTGCTCTCGCCGAAGACCTCACGCCACTCGGTGATCTGAGTGCTGCGCTTGTGCCCGACGGTGTGATGGCGACCGCCCAGTTCTCGGCTCGCAAGACCGGGGTGCTCGCCGGCAGCGCCTGCGCACGCGAGACCTTCGCGCGCGTCGATGCCGGCATCGAGGTCGACTGGGCCTTGGAGGATGGAGGCGACCTCGAACCGGGCGCGATCATCGCCACCGTGAGGGGATCGCTCGAATCGATTCTCGTGGCCGAGCGAACATCCCTCAACTTCCTCATGTACCTCTCGGGAATCGCCACCAACACCCGTGCCTACGTCGACGCCGCAACCGGGCCGGCGACGGTGTGGGATACCCGAAAGACGACCCCCGGGCTCCGGTCGCTCGAGAAGGCCGCGGTGCGCGCTGGTGGGGCGAAGAACCATCGGGGCAACCTGAGCGACTGGATAATGCTCAAGGACAACCACCTGATGGGCACGTCGATCGCCGACGGTGTGGCGTTGGCCCGCGATCGTTGGCCGGGCCGCACGGTGCACGTGGAGGCAGATCGAATCGAGCAGGTCGAGGCAGCCGTCGAAGCCGGCGCCGACATCATCCTGCTCGACAACATGGGCATCGATGGTCTGACGGCTGCGGTCGCTCGGGTCGAGGAGATGGTGGCCGGCGGCCGGCGGCCGCTACTCGAGGCGAGCGGTGGGATCGATTTGTCGACGATCGACTCGGTCAGCCACACCGGCGTTGATCTGATCTCCACGTCGAAGCTCTCGTTCGGTGCCCCCACGCTCGACATCGGTCTCGACATCCGCCCCGAAGGCCGCTGAATGTCGGGCGGTCTGCTCCTCACGATCGACGTGGGTAACACCCAGACGCTGATCGGACTCTATGAAGAGGGTGCCGCCGTCTCTCGGGCCGACGATGGGCTGCGCGAACACTGGCGGGTCTCCACCGTGATCGATCGCACCGCCGACGAGCTCGCCGGCCAACTCCAGTCGTTTCTCAGTCTCGCCGGGATCGGCTTCGACGCGATCGAGGGGCTCGCGGTTGCGTCGGGCGTACCCCGCGTGAAGGCGGCGCTCACCGAGCTCGCCGACCAGTACCTCGACTTCGAGCCGGTGATCATCGGACCCGGAGTGAAAACCGGCATGCCGATTCGGTACGACAATCCACGGGAGGTCGGCGCCGACCGCATCGCAAATGCCATCGGCGCCTATGAGCTCTTCGGAGGGCCTACAATCGTCGTCGATTTCGGTACTGGTAACAACTACGACATCGTGTCGGCCGATGGTGAGTTCATCGGCGGGGCCATCGCACCAGGAATCGAGATCTCGATGGACGCGCTGGCCGGCCGAGCAAGCGCGCTGTCGTCGATCGACCTGGTCGAACCTCGGAGTGTGATCGGTAAGTCGACGACCGAGGCACTTCAATCGGGCGCGCTGTATGGGTTTGCGGCGTCGGTCGACGGCATGGTCCGCCGGTTCCAGGACGAGCTCGGTGGCGACGCCGTGGTGGTCGCCACCGGTGGGCTTGCACCGGTCATGGCGCCGGTAACGTCGACACTCGACCACGTCGAACCGTTCTTGACCCTGCATGGTCTCCGGATCGTCCACATGAGGAACAGCTGACCCCGAGATGACCGAAACCGAACATCGCTCGTTCGAGATTCCCTACCGATTCGAAACCGACGCCTTCGCCGCGGACCTGCAGGCGAAGTACGCCGATCTCGCCGATGGCGACGAGACCGGCGCCACCGTCACGGTGGCCGGACGCCTGATGCTCAAGCGTGATCAGGGGAAGATCGTGTTCGGCGTGCTCCAGGATGGCACTGGCCGCGTGCAGATCTTCGCTCCCGCGAAGACGACGCCCGACTTCGAGGGATTCGCTTCGCTCAGCCTCGGCGACTGGATCGGCGTCACGGGCGAGGTCATCAAGACCCGACGCGGCGAGCTCTCGATCCGCCCCGAGACGTGGATCGTGCTCGGTCCGACGCGGCGGCCGTTCCCCGACAAGTGGCATGGAATCACCGATCCCGACACGCGGTATCGGCAGCGATACGTCGACCTGTGGGTGTCGGAGGACTCGAACCGCGTGCTACGGGACCGCAGTCGCATCATGTCGCTCACCCGACGCTGGCTCGAGGATCGCGACTTCATCGAGGTCGAGACCCCGATCTTCCACCGCGTCGCCGGCGGCGCCATGGCCCGGCCTTTCTCCACGCACCACAACGCGCTCGACCTCGACCTCTTCCTGCGCATTGCACCCGAGCTGTACCTGAAGCGCCTGACCGTGGGCGGGTTTGAACGGGTCTTCGAGATCGGCCGCGTCTTCCGTAACGAAGGCATCTCGACTCGACACAATCCTGAATTCACGATGCTCGAGCTGTACTGGGCCTACGCCGACTACAACGACATCATGGCGCTGGTCGAGGAGCTCGTCGCCGAGCTGGCAAACCAGATCTGCGGAGGTACCACGATCGAATACGACGGCCGAGAACTCGATCTGTCGGTGCCATGGAAGCGGGCGACCATGACCGAACTCATCGAGGAACACGCTGGTCTGTCGCTTTCGATCGATATGGACCGCGAGGAGTTGGCCGACATCGCGCGAAGCCGCGGTGTCGAGGTGAAGGACTACTACGGGGCCGGCAAGCTCATTCTCGAGATCTATGAGAAGACGACCGAAGCGGAGCTGTGGGGCCCGATCTTCGTGACCGACTACCCGAAGGAGGTCTCGCCTCTCTCGCGCGATCATCGTTCGGAGGCGGGTCTCACCGAACGGTTCGAGGCGATCGTGGCCGGACGCGAACTCTGCAACGCGTTCTCGGAGCTCGTCGACCCCGACGAACAACTCGCGCGTTTCCGCCACCAGGAGGTCGAACGGGCCGCCGGCGACGCCGAAGCGATGGGGATGGACGACGACTACATCCGTGCGCTCGAGTACGGCATGCCCCCCACTGGCGGCCTCGGCATCGGTATGGATCGCCTTGTCATGCTGCTCACCGGCAGCACCACGATCCGCGACGTCGTCCTGTTTCCGACCCTGCGTCCGGAGCAGGCCGAGTCGGTCGAAGCCGATCCAGGATCGACAGAAGAGGAGTGACGGCGCCGCTCGGCGACGCCGCCCTCGCCCACGATCTTGCGCGCAGTGCCGGCGAGTTGCTGCTCGACCTCCAGAACGAGGCCCGAGAGACAGGCATCCTCGGGTGGCCCCTCGAGGATCAAGGCGACGCCATCGCACACCAGCACCTTCTCGAACGCCTCTCTGCCGAGAGGCCCGACGACGCGGTTCTGTCGGAGGAAGGACATGGCGTTCACAACCGGCTGACGCGCGATCGGACGTGGGTCGTCGATCCGCTCGACGGGACGGAGGGCTTCGGACGCGGCGTGGCGGAGTGGGCGGTGCATGTCGCCCTGACCATCGGAGGTGAACCTGCGGTTGGAGCGGTTTCGATTCCTCACCTCGGACTCGTCGCCTCATCGCACTCGCCGGTGGGACGTGAGTCGGGGGATCGGCGACGGGTGGTCGTCACCGGCCGCAGCCGCGCCTGGGTCGACGGCGAACGGGTCGCTCGTGCCATCGACGCTGAGCTGGCCAGCTGTGGGTCGGCGGGCGTGAAGGCGATGCTCGTAGCCACGGGTCGAGCCGATGTATACGTTCACGCCGGACCGCTCTACGAGTGGGATGCGTGCGCACCCGCCATCGTGGCCGATGCCTGTGGACTGGTCGCCGTCGCTCCCGATGGCACGCGGCTGCGTTTCAATCAGCCCGAGCCGGTCGTCCCCGGCCTCGTGATCTCGACCCCCGAACTCGTCGAAGACGTTCTCGCTGCCCTCGGGGTCTGACCCCCTCAGCGTCAAGGGGTCAGACCCCCTTCGCCGGAATCAGGTCTGACCCCTATTTGCGGAAAGGGGTCAGACCCCCTTCGCCGGAATCAGCTCTGACCCCTATTTGGGGAAAGGGGTCAGACCCCGGTCACGGTGGGGAGAGGAACGCCCACGGTGAGTGGTTGAGATGGTTCGTCCGGCCACGCGGAAGGACGTACACTCGTGAGCGGCATGGCTGAACCGGCGAATCTGCGTGCGACTCGCACGCCACTGGCGATTGGCGACCTCGTCCTGACCGCGTTCGTCGCGGTGATCGTCACGCTTGTCACCGTAGGAACCGATGGCTTCAGCGACGGCGCTCCCATCCTCCTCGGGCTGCTCGGCTCGATCGCCGTCGTCGGCACCCTGTGGTGGCGAAACGCTTATGTCGTCACCCGGGCGATGCGCTGGTCGGGCGATCTTCGGCTGGTCGCCTCGAGCGTGATGTACGTCGCGGTCGCCATGGTCGTGGGATCCTGGCTCCTCGAATCCGAACCGGTGCGCGTTTGGCAGACCGTGCTGACCGCCGCTTGGCTGGTGGCACTCGTTGCACTCCGCCTCGTACTCGCCCGCCGCGCCCAGACCACCACCGATCCGATCAAGGTGATCGTCGCCGGCAACACGCTCGATGCGCTCGCCGTTCGGCTCGCACTTCGAGCCGACCCGCGCAGCAGCTACGACGTGCAGGGGTTCGTTATGGACCGGATGGACGATGACGTCCCCGAGATCGTGAGGAACCTGGCGCTCGGTTCGATCGACCATCTGCCACATGTGGCGAGTCGCAGCGGTGCCGACCTCGTCGTCGTGTGCCTCGGAGCCATGGAGGCCGAGCGATTCGCGCCGATGGTGCGCGCCCTCAACCTGCTCGGCATCGAGGTCGCGCTCAGCACCGGGCTCGGCCGTATTGCCCTTCGCCGCGTGAATCTCGGCCATGCGTCGGGGCGCCCGCTCGTGCGCATCACCCCCGCTCCCCTGGGTGGGTGGCATCTGCGGGTGAAGGGTGCGCTCGACGTCGCCGGCGCTGCGCTACTGCTCGTTCTCACCTCACCGCTCCAGCTTCTGGCGATGATCGCAATCCGCATCGAAGACGGCGGTCGGCCGATCTTTCGCCAGGTGCGGATAGGTCAGCATGGGCGGCCGTTCACGATCTTCAAGTTCCGAACCATGGTTGCCGACGCCGAGGAGCTCCGGATCGACCTCACGAACGATCACACCGGTCCGGTGTTCAAGATGGAGGGCGACCCGCGCGTCACGCGTGTCGGCAAGGTGCTCCGGCGGACCTCGATGGACGAGTTGCCACAGCTCATCAACATCCTGAAGGGCGAAATGAGTCTGGTCGGCCCTCGCCCTCTCCCGGTCCACGAGGTCGAGGCGGCACCCGCATCGTTCCTCGATCGACACACGGTGAAGCCCGGGCTAACGGGCAAGTGGCAGGTGTCGGGTCGATCTGACACCGGCTTCGACCAGCTCGACGAGCTCGACCGTTGGTATGTCGACAACTGGTCGTTGTCCGAGGATTTCGAGATCCTCGCTCGCACGCTTCCCGCTGTGCTCCTGGCTCGCGGAGCCCGCTGAGCTCAGACCGGAGCCGACGCAATTTCCCGTGGTCATGAGGACGACGCCGGGCGGGCGAGCTGATAGGCCTTCCGGCAATGGATGACTTCTACTCCGACACCAAGACCAAGCCCACACGGGCGATGCGAGAAGCGGCGCTCGATTGCGAGGTCGGTGACGAGCAGAAGGGCGAGGATCCAACGACCATCGCGCTTTGCGCCCGGGTGGCGAACCTTCTCGGCAAAGAAGCGGCCGTCTTCTTGCCCTCGGGGACGATGTGCAACGAGATAGCGATCAACGTGCACACCGACCCCGGCGACGAGGTGATCTGCGAGAGAACGTCACACATCGTGTATTTCGAGACCGGAGGTCCGGCGGCGATCAGCGGAGTGATGATCAATTCGATCGACGGGCGCAACGGCGTCTTCGACGCCGGACAGCTGAGCGCGGCGGTTCGCCCGCCGTCGCGTTATGCACCGCGGAGCCGGCTCGTGTGTGTCGAACAGACAGCGAACATGGGCGGGGGAGCGATCTGGCCACTCGAGCAGCTGCATGCTGTCGCCGCCGAGGCGCATGAGGCAGGCCTTCACACCCACATGGATGGAGCGCGTCTTCTGAATGCCTCGGTGAAGGCCGGAATTCCCGCGGCCTCCTACGCGGACGGATTCGATTCTGTTTGGATCGATTTCACGAAGGGGCTCGGTGCCCCGATTGGCGCGGTTCTGGCCGGGTCTGAGGAGTTCATCGCCGCCGCGTGGAGAGTGAAACAGCGAGTCGGAGGGGCACTGCGGCAATCGGGCATCGTGGCATCAATGTGCAACTACGCCCTGGATCATCACGTCGATCGACTCCACGAGGATCATGCTCTTGCCGCTGACCTGGGGCGAAGGATCGCCGCAATGGACAACGTGCACCATGTTCTGCAAGTCGACACAAACATCGTGATCTTCGATCTCACAGAGGATGCGCCGGCCGCAGCCGACCTGGTCAATCTCCTACAGTCGAATGGGATCCAGGTCGGCGCGTTCGGCGATCGCCGAGTTCGAGTCGTGACCCACCTCGACGTGTCCTCAGCCGCCGGTGACCGATTGATCGAACAACTGTCGGCGCACCTCGCCTGACGGCTTCAGACTGGTTTATGGCGCGTGCCGACACATCGCGGACCGCGCGGAGCTCGACCGGCTGTCAGCCACGCCGAATCGGTGCCGTAATGACTTGTTCGCGCCAGAAGGCCCACAACCCTGCGGCACCGATGATGGCCGTGCCGACAAAGGTGAGCGCATCGGGCACGTCACCGAACACCACGATCTGCAGCACGATCGCAAAAACGAGCACCGTGTAGCGGAATGGGGCGCTGAAGCTGAGATCGCCGGTGCGGACCGTGACCACGCTGGCGACGTACCCGAGGGTCAGGAAGGCCGATGCACCCACGAGCAGGCCCAGCACCGAGATGTCCGGCCGTTCCCATCCTTGCCCGAGCGATACCACGCCACCCATCGTCGTGATCGCCACGGCGGTTCCGAGCGCCACGACGAGAGACGGAACGCTGCTGGGGATCCGGGTCGTGGCGAGCTCGCGCACGACGATCACAAATACAGCCAGAAAGCCGGCGATGTACCAGGGGCTGAAGTCGTCGGTGCCAGGTTTGACGACGAGCAGAACCCCGATGAAACCGACGAGGACGGCCCCGACTCGAGCCAAACTCACCCGTTCTCGAAGAAGGCGTGCTGCAGCAAAGGTGACTGCGACCGGCACGATTTGAAGCACCGCGGTGATACCGGCGATCGGCAACTTCGTGAGGGCGAGGAGATAGAGGACGGTCGCGAGGGTCTCGGTGGCCACGCGTAACCCGAGCGGACGGTTGAGGTGCTCGCGAAGCGAGTGGAATTCACCCCGCGAGCGCGTGAGTAGAACGAGGACCATCGTGATCACAAGGCCGCGAAGGAAGATCGCCTCGAAGAGCGGGATCTCCTCGGCGGCCAGCTTGATGAACGCGTCGTTCACGACATAGCCGAGCATCCCGAGTGTCATCCAGCCGGCGCCGCGGAGGTTGGCCGACGAAGAGGTGATCGGAGGGGCCGAGGTCGACATCGGGCTCACGGTATCTGCCCCTCGTCGCCGCCGACGCGAGACGTGCGAGACTCGACACGTGACCGATCGTCAGCTCATCGTCGTCGCCAATCGTCTTCCGGTCCGGCGAGCGCCGGGCAAGGACGAGCGCGGCTGGATTACAAGCCCGGGAGGACTGGTCTCGGCGTTGGCGCCCGTGATGGCAGAGCGCCCTGGAGCGGCGTGGATTGGCTGGAGTGGTATGGCGGGGCGGGCCCCCGACCCCTTCGAGCACGATGGCATCCGACTTCACCCGGTGGAGCTGAGTCGGGCCGAAGTGCAGCTGTTTTACGAAGGGTTCAGCAACGGCACCCTGTGGCCGCTGTACCACGACGCGATCGCGCAGCCCGAATATCACCGCACCTGGTGGGACGCCTACGTCACGGTCAATCGGCGCTTCGCCGACGCCGTGGCGACCGATGCCGATCCCGATGCCGTCGTGTGGATTCATGACTACCAGCTCCAACTGGTGCCCGGGATGCTCCGCGAGTCCCATCCCGACATGCGGATCGGCTTCTTCATGCACACTCCCTTCCCAGCACGAGAACTGTTCATGCGGTTGCCGTGGCGGAGCCAGGTGGTGCGGGCGTTGCTCGGGGCCGATCTGATCGGATTCCAAACCGAGGTGATGGCGCACAACTTCCGCCACGTGGTTCCTCGCGTCGTCGATACCGACGATCTGGCCATCGACGAACTGGCGATCGAGTTCGCGGGCCGAAGGTCGATCGCTCGACCACATCCGATCGGCATCGACTTCGACCGCTTCGCCGGCGCTGCCGCCACCGACGAGACGGCGGCTGCGGTCTCCGAACTTCGAGAAACGCTGCACGAGCCGCGCACCGTGCTGCTCGGTGTGGATCGACTCGACTACACGAAGGGGATCGAGCGGCGGCTCCGCGCCTATGCCGAGCTGCTCAGCGAAGACCGGGTGCAGGCAGACGACACGGTCCTCATCCAGATCGCCGAGCCGAGCCGCAGCAACGTGAACGGGTATGCCGAGATCCGGGCTGAAGTCGAACAGCTCGTGGGCGAGATCAACGGAAGCTTCGGCACGATGACCCGCCCCGCGGTCCACTACCTGCACCGGAGTCACGCCTTCGAGGAGCTGATCGCCCTCTACCGGTTGGCCGACGTCATGTTGGTCACGCCGTATCGGGATGGAATGAATCTGGTCGCCAAGGAATTCGTCGCGACCCGTCTCGACAACAGCGGCGCTCTCGTGCTCAGTGAGTTCGCAGGCGCTGCGCATCAGCTCGACCAGTCCGTGCTCGTCAACCCCTACGACGTCGACGGGCTCAAGGAAGCGATCGAGTACGCGATCGAGATGCCCGAACACGAGCAGATCGAGCGGATGAAGGTCATGCGCCGGGCCATCGAGCGCAACACGGCGTACTCGTGGGCCCGCGGCTTCCTGGACGAGCTCGAGTCACTCGGCTGATCAGACGATGAGGTTCTCGACCTTGTCCACGAGGTGATCGGCGGCCGCCATGAGGGCGCTCCCGCCGGCGGTGTGAGACAGAGCGGTCAACGACTTTGTGGCTTCGTCGGCGTAGCGGCGAGCCTCGGTGTGAGCACTCGCCAGCGCGCCACACTCTCGGATGATCTCCCGGGCTTCGTCGCGCGCGGTGGTGTCGATCGGGCGACCGAGCATCGTCTCGAGACCAGGCCCGACCTCAGGGTTCGCGATCGCCCGGATCACGGGGAGCGTGTACACGCCCTCGAGCATGTCGTTTCCGGCGGGCTTACCGAGTTCCTCGTCGGTGGCCGTGAGGTCGAGGATGTCGTCGACGATTTGGAAGGCAAGGCCATAGGAGCGCCCGAACTTCGTGAGGTCGTCGATTCGGTCGCGTTCGAGTCCGCCCACGATGCCCCCGATCCGACAGGCCGCGGCGAGCAACGACGCCGTCTTGCCGTCGATCGAGCGGAAGTACGAAGCCTCGGTGCGGTCGGTGCGATAGACGAATTCGAGCTCGCGTATCTGACCGTCGCAGAGCTGGCTGATGGTGGAGGCAAGAAGCCCGGCGACCTCGGTCCCGAGCGATGCCGCGATCTCGGATGCCCGACCGAGAAGAAAATCGCCGGCGAGGATCGCCTTGAGGTTGCCCCACTTTGAGTTCACGCTCTCGACGGTCCGCCGAGTCGTGGCGGAATCCATGACATCGTCGTGGTACAGCGATCCCTGATGCACGAGCTCGACGGACACACCGCCGAGGATGACCTCGTGATCTGCAGGCGCGAACTCGGCCGAGCCGGCAGCCGCCGCAGTGATCGTGAAACCGGGGCGAACCCGTTTCCCACCGGCGGAGATGAGATGGGAGGCGATGTCCTTCAAGAGTTCGTTATCGGTCTCCACGGCAGCGTGCAGCTGCTGTTCGACGCGTTGGAGGTCGTCAGCGATCGTGGGGACGGCGTCGAGGGGACCTGCGCTGGACACGACCCCAATCGTACGGACGCAAGCGCCGCGACGCGCAACCGATCGGAGGGATTGTGACGGAGAGCGCTCGAAGGCCCCGATCCTGCGATTTCGGGAATGAAAACAGGCCGTTTGGCGCTCACCCCAGGACACAAGCTGCCGACTGGCAGGTTGCCGACGAACTTTTCGGGAGATTTCCGGAAGTCGCCGTCACGAACGTGTCCTATCGGACCTGCTGGATAGACTCATCAGGACCAAGGTCGCAGAGGAGATTCCGTTGTTCGAGAGATTCACCGATCGAGCTCGCCGGGTCGTGGTGCTGGCCCAAGAAGAAGCGCGACTGCTCAACCACAACTACATCGGCACGGAGCACATCCTCCTCGGACTGATCCACGAGGGTGAAGGCGTTGCTGCCAAGGCGCTGGAATCGCTCGGCATTTCGCTCGAGGCGGTCCGCAGTCAGGTCGAGGAGATCATCGGTCAGGGCGGCTCGTCCCCCTCGGGTCATATTCCCTTCACCCCTCGGGCCAAGAAGGTCCTCGAGCTGTCGCTTCGCGAAGCGCTCCAGCTGGGGCACAACTACATCG
>JBPCTR010000303.1:0-3845 GCA_051011575.1 Acidimicrobiales bacterium
CGGCGGATTCATCATCTTCGCCAGCGGACGAGGAGTCATAGGTGAGTTCCGTCGACGCAAAATCTACTCCGACGTCGCCCACCTCGAAGCACAAGCAATCGTGGAGGCCGAGATGGCCGACGCGGCCGTCGATGAGCCGACACTAGAGGTCGCCGCTGCCCAAGGTGGCATGCGCGGCGACAGCGGCATGTAAAAAACGGAAACCAAATTCCAAAAATCTGGGGCAAATACCCACACGGAACCGGCCTGACCAACAAAGCCCCGGATAGTGCTGTACCGTGTCAACCGAGAAAATCAAATCCCGAGGAGGGGATTACCGGATGAAGACAAGAAAGAGTATTTGGGTCGCGCTCATTACAGCGCTGGCTCTCGTTGCCGCAGCATGTGGCTCCGAGTCCACGGCGGACACCGCCGACGCTCCAGCAACGACAGCAGCAGCAGCCGCGGACGACGCGGCAACCGAGACGACCGAAGCCATGGCAGACGACTCGGCAACCGAGACGACCGAAGCCATGGCAGACGATGCCGCCCTCCCGGGCGCCGGCGTTTCCGTGAACATGGGTCGCGCCAACTGGTCCTCGGGCTATGTGCAGGCACAGATTCTTCACGACCTCATGGAAGAGATGGGTTACGAGGTCTCGAGCCCCGATGGCCTCGAGTTCGCCCCTGACCTCGGCTACCAGGCCATGGCCACCGGCGACATGGATTTCTGGGCAAACTCCTGGTACCCCGGCCACCTCTCGTGGTGGGAAGGTGAGCTCCCCGACGGTTCGCAGGTTGGCGACAACCTCGAGCGTCTCGAAGGTTCACTCATGCCCGGTGGTGGACTCCAGGGCATGCTCGTCACCAAGGCATGGGCCGACGCCGAAGGCTTCACCACGCTTGACGAGATCAACGGCAACCCCGACCTCTGGGGTGCTCTCGATTCCGACGGCAATGGCAAGGGCGAGTTCTTCGGTTGCCCCGAGGACTGGACCTGTGACGACATCATGACCGCCCAGATCGCGTTCGCTGGTTGGGACAACCTCGAGCAGACGCAGGCCGGTTACGACGCCATGTTCGCCGAGTTCCTCGGTAAGGCACAGGCCGGCGAGCCCGCCATCATCTACACGTGGACCCCCACCTCCTACCTCGCTCAGGCGATCCCCGGTGACACCACGATGTGGCTGTCGGTGAACAACGAGTCCGTCCTCGACGACTCGAACCCCACCAACAAGGAAGGTGGCCAGGAGTACTGCCAGCGTTGTGGAGATTCCATCGGCTACCAGGGCCTCGGCGCTGACACGTGCCTCCAGGGCCCCGACGGCTGTCAGGTCGGCTGGGAAGCTGCGGACATCGAGATCACCGCCAACAAGGCGTGGTTGGCCGAGAACCCCGCAGCTCGCGGAATCTTCGAGGTGTTCAAGCCCGCGCTGATCGACCTCGCTATCGCCGGTGTGGCTCTCGCCGCCACCGACGGTGCGCAGGCTGACGTCGAAGGCATTGCTGCCAAGTGGATCACTGACAACCGTGCACTCGCTGACGAGTGGGTTGCCGCTGGTCTTGCCGCTGCTGGCTGATCCGAGCGACGTGCCCAGCATGCGCTGAGCACTGCAACTCTTGACGAGGCAGGGCCTACGGGCTCTGCCTCGTTCGCGTTTTGGTGACCGTTACACTTCGTCCGTGGTGCTCGCTTCGGAATCCACCGAAAACTTCGTTGACCTCGCCGTACCCACGTGGGCATGGATTGTTCTTCTCGTGAGCGTCGTCAGCCTCCTCGCCCTCGACCTCTGGCGGCACCGCGAGGCGCATGCCCCCACGTTCCGCGAAGCCGGCCTCGAATCGATCTTCTGGGTTGCGTGCGCCCTCGCCTTCAGCATCTTCGTGTTCATCCAGTTCGGTGGCCAGGCCGGCGGCGAGTATCTCGGCGTCTACATCACCGAGAAGTCGTTGAGCGTCGACAACGTGTTCGTGTGGGCGCTGCTTTTCACCACGATGTCGATTCCGCTGAAGTTTCAGCATCGGGTGTTGTTCTGGGGAATCTTCGGTGCACTCACGCTTCGAGCGATCTTCATCCTCATCGGCGCCGCGCTGGTAGAGCGTTTCGAATTCGTGCTCGTGTTCTTCGGCCTCTTCCTCGTATACACCGGCTTCCGGATCATCCGACACCGCGAGGACGAGGGCGAGGACGCCAGTACCGCCGGGCTCTCGCTCCTCCGCCGCGTGATGCCCGTGAGCGACGAACTCGATGGGCAGAAGTTCTTCACGGTCATCAATGGGGCTCGCGCCGCAACGCCCCTGTTCGCAGCGCTGGTCGTCGTCGAGGCTACCGACGTGGTGTTCGCGGTCGACTCGGTGCCCGCCTCGTTCGGGGTAGCCAACGAACCTTTCATTCTCATCGCGGCGAACGCATTCGCCATCATGGGCCTCCGGGCGATGTACTTCCTGCTCGCTGACGCACGGGAGCGATTCCACTATCTCTCGCACGCACTGGGTGCGATTCTTTTGTTCGTCGGGGTCAAGCTCGCGGTGACGCCGTGGACCCACATCCCGATCGAGATCTCCCTCGGGATCATCGTCGTGATTCTGGCCCTCGCCATCGCCTTCAGCATTTGGAAGGCAAACCGGGTCGAAAAGGAGCTCGCCTCAGTAGAGGCCGAGTAGACCCAACAGCGATGGCGGCGGCGACGGGTCGCCCGCAGCCAGCATGGCGGCCCGCTCGACGTTGATCGGTGTGAAGTGGGAGTCGGCCCACGAGTCCCACGCGCCGGCAGGGATTCGTGACGGATCACCGGCGGCGTCGACACACGCGTTGAGGTATTGGCGAAGAAGACCGAGCTCCTCGGTGCCGCCCACGTGACCGTGGCCGGGAACAAAGAGTTCGCCCATTTGCCCGAGCGCTTCGAGTGCTTCGATCCATGCCGGGAAGTCAGCGTCGAACCCGAGCGGTACGACCCCGAAGCTCGCCATGGCGCCGGCGAACAAAACGCTCGAACCGGGGACCTGAACGACGAGATTCTCGAACTGGTAGCCGCCGGTGGGCACCGCAATGCAGGCCGGGCAGAGATAGGCCGCCTCGTCGACGGTGTGGGAGACCGCCCTCGTGACCAGCTCCGAGAGCTCAGATGCGTGCCCGGGATGTAAACGACTCCATGTGTCGGGGTTCGCGGGTTGATCGAGGTGGTCGCTCGTCTGCGCGCTGCCGTAGACCGCGGCGAGGGGAAAGGCAAGGCTTCCGCCGACCTGATCGAGATGGGAACCGGTGTAGAGCAACCGACGGATGGGCAGGTCGGTGAGCGCCGCCAGTTCCGCCGCGAGGGGAATCGACTGGGACGGCACGGTGCACGAGTCGATGACCGTCACTCCATCGGAACCGATGACTACGCCCGCATTGGGATTGCCGTGCGACGGATGGTCGGCCAGCCAGGCATACACGCCGGTGTCGATCGGTGCCAGGGTGCCGCTCATCCGCGGACACCCTAGGGCGAAGAGCCCACTCATTTCGCTGACCGAACGGACCGATCTCTCATGAATGGACAACCGCGCCCAGATACGGCGGCCGGTGGCCATCGCCGTCGTGGCGATGTTGCTGGCGAGTGCGTGCGGGGGAGTGGCCTCGGCACCCGATGAACTCGCTCTCGTCGACACTCCGACATCGAGCGCCGTTGCGACGACCACGAGCACCACGACGAGCATCGTCCCCTCGACCACGTCCACCTCCGCGACGACCACGATCGCTCCCGACCCCTACCGGACCTGGATCGCCACGGCCCACGAGAGCGTCAGTCACCTCGTCGCGTACGAGGTTCCCGGTGGTGCCGAGCTTGCTCTGCCGTTTCTGGTGCCGAATCCCCATCAATTCGGCG
>JBPCTR010000304.1:0-54779 GCA_051011575.1 Acidimicrobiales bacterium
GCCGAGCCCCATGATCGACACGCCAGTGGTCACGAGCGCTCGAGGTCCGACTCGGCTCAGCGTGGCCTGCGCGATTCCTGAGGCGACGACGATCGCACCGGCGTTCGGAAGAACGAGCAGTCCGGCCTCCAGCGGCGACCGGCCCTGTACGAGCTGGAAGAACTGAGTCATGAAGAAGAACATGACGATGCCGGAGAAGAAGAGAAGCCCGAGGACGACCACCGAGCCGGTGAAGTCCTTCTCCTTGAAGAAGTGAAGCGGGAGCATCGGGTGTTCCGCGGTGAGCTCGATTCGGCCGAACGCGGCGAGCATGATCGCTGCGATCACGAATGAACCGACGATTTCGAGGGAACCCCAGCCCGCCTCGCTTCCCTGAATCACGCCGTAGACCAGCGCAGTGATGCCGACGGTTGCGGCGACTGCGCCCTTCACGTCGAGACCGATGTTTCGAGGGTCTCGTGATTCGGGAACGATGAGCTGCCCGACGAGTGCAAGACCAATCACCGGAACATGGATCCAAAAGGCCGCCGACCAGTCCCACTGATCGACGAGCCATCCGCCGATCGCCGGGCCGAGGCCGATTCCGAGACCGCCGACCGCCGTCCATATCGCGATCGCCTTCGATCGTTCGTCGCGCTCGAACACGTTCGTGACGATCGAGAGTGTGGCCGGGAGTACCAGGGCGGCGCCCAGGCCCTGGACGCCGCGAGCGGCGATGAGTGCCTCGATGTTGGTGGCGAGGGCGCCGAACACGGATCCGACAGCGAAGATGACGAGTCCGACCGTCATCCAGTTACGACGTCCGTATCGGTCTCCGATCGAGCCGCCGAGCATCAACAGGCCGGCCAGGATGAGAACGTATGAGTCGAGGACCCATTGCAGTTCCGACGTCGAGGCGCCGAGGTCGGTCGCGATGTTCGGGATCGCCGTGTTCATCACGGTGGTGTCGAGGAACACGATGAGTGTTCCGACCGACATCACGGCCAGGACCCACCATCTCCTTGGGTCCTTTCCTGAGCGCGCGGATAATTCCGACGCTGATTCTGGGGTGGTGGTTGTGGTCATGATATTCCCTCCAGGAGGAGTTTCGAACCGGTCGGTTCAGTTCTTTGGTAGACACATTGAACCGTATGGTACAGAAATGTCAACCTATTTTCGACCGATAGTTCCAAATTTCGATGTTTCGTGTTACGGTCGAGGTATGGGAACGGCCGCAAACACCGTCGAATCAACTGCGTCGGTCGCCACCTCGACGCGTGGTCGACCCCGAGAATTCGACGACGCCGCTGTTCTCGAGTCGCTCACCGACCTTTTCTGGGCCAAGGGATTCGAGGCGACCTCCATGGCCGACATCGTCGAGGCAACCGGCCTCAACAAGTCGAGTCTCTACAACGCGTTCGGGTCAAAGGAAGCCATGTTCGGCCTGGCGGTGAATCACTACGTCGACAACCGCGCGCAGATGCTCACCGACTTTCTCGAGCACGGTGAACAAGGCCTCGACGACGTCATGATGATGTTCGACGTGATGTGGCGCGAGGTCGAGTCCGGCGACCAGCGGGGCTGTCTTGCTGTGAACACGTCTACCGAGCTCGGCCCGACCGACGAGCGAGCCGTGGAAATCAGCACTCGATACCGAGAGACACTGCGTGGTTCGTTTCGGGCCGCATTCGGGCGAGCTGCCGACCGCGGCGAAATCGACCCAACGCAGATCGACGCGTACGCGAACATGATCACCTCGATGGTGTTCGGCATGGCCGTCGTCGTACGAGGCGGTGCCCCGAAACACGAGATCAAAGCGCATCTCGACGCCGCCCGCAGCGTCGTCGACGGGTGGCGGGTCGCAGCCTGACCCCCAGTCGCCGCTGGAACGCTCGCTAGCATCGCCGGATGGATGTCGAAGAGCAGAGGTTCATGTTCCGATGAGTGGGCACGACGACGAGCGCGCCTGGATCGAGATTGTTCCCGATGAGGAATGGGCCACGACCGCGGGCCTCGACGAAAAATACAACGACGTGGTCGACCGCACGTTCGGCCGGGTCGACAACATCATGGCGATCCATTCTCTGAATCCGGCAGGGCTCGCCGCCCACAATGCGCTGTATCGCTCTGCCATGACCGGAACGGCGACCCTTCGAAAGGTTGAACGCGAGCTGGTGGCATTCGTGGTGTCACTCGAGAACCACTGTCACTATTGAATCGTCCACCACGGGCGCGGTCTGCGCCGGCTTCTGAAGGACGACGAGCTCTTCCAGGCGATCGAGACCGACTGGCGAGCCGCTCCGATCTCCGCAAAACGAGCTGCGATGCTCCGCTATGCCCACAAACTCACCCACTCTCCAGGCGAAATGACACGCGCCGACGTGAACTCACTACGAGAGGCCGGGTACAGCGATCGAGACGTGCTCGACATCACCGAGGTGATCGGGTACTACGCGTATGTCAATCGAATCGCTGATGCGTTGGGCGTGCGAACCGAGAGCTGGATTCCTGATGACGACTGACTTCGACGGACGTGTGGTGGTGATCACCGGCGCGGCATCGGGCATGGGTCGGGCCACCGCGATCGAGTTCGCACGCCGTGGTGCCATGGTCGGATTGATCGATCGAAACGCTGACGGGCTCGAGGACATCGCCACCGACATCGGCGGCAGCGCTCACGAGGGCGACGTGACCGATAGCGCGTTCTGTGCGGCCGCAGTCGATGCGCTGGCCGGCCAGCACGGTCGAGTGGACGTTCTCGTCAACGCCGCCGGCGTTATTCACCGAGCCGGTGCACTCGGTACGACCGACGACGACTGGAGGCGGGTCATGTCGGTGAACGTCGACGGGATCTTCTTCATGTGTCGAGCCGCCATCCCGCACATGATTCGCAGCGACGGCGGCGCGATCGTGAACTTCGGATCGATCTCGGGCACGGTCGGTTCCGCGGGCGGCCTGGCCTACTGCACCTCGAAGGGTGCTGTTCACCAGCTCACGCGGGCGATGGCGATGGACCATGTCGAGCAGGGCATCCGCGTGAATGCGGTCGCCCCCGGCGAGGTGAACACCCCCATGTTGCGCTCCGAACGCGACGAACCGATGACCGCCGACGACCTCCAGGCGCTCGCCGACGCGACGATTCCGATGAAGCGACTCGCCGAGCCCGAGGAGATCGCGCGGGTCGTGGCCTTTCTCGCGTCGGACGATGCGAGCTACATGACGGGCGAGATCGTGCACGTCGATGCCGGGTACACGGCTCGCTGAGGAGGAAGAGAGATGTATCTCGACGGCGGGCTGAGTACGGAAGCTCGGACCTATTTCGCCTCTCTCGTCCCGAACGACGATCCAACCGATTTCGAACGCATCGACGACGCTCGGGCCGACTATGCGGCCGACTGTTTTGCTGGGTCCGAGCGGGCGATCGACCGCCACCAGCTCGAGCTGTCGGACGTCAGCTTCGGTGGCGTGCCCTGCACCCGCGTCGTGTCGAGCCGCGGCGGAACCTCGAACGGCACGCTGTTCTATGTGTTCGGCGGAGCCTTCATCGTGGGCAGTCCCTTTGCCGACCTGCCCATCGTCGGCGCCCTCGCAGACGTGTGCCAGGTCGAGGTGATCGCACCCCACTATCGGCTTGCGCCGGAGCACCCCGCTCCCGCCGCGCTCGAGGACTGCTTCGCGGCATATCGAGCGGTCGCCGAGGGAGGAAACCAGCGGCTCCTTCTGGCTGGCGAGTCGGCCGGAGGAAACCTTGCGCTGCTCGTCGGACAGGGCGCCATCCGAGATGGACTTCGCGCGCCGTCGGCCTTGGCGCTCTTGTCACCGGCCGTCGATCTTCGAACCGATCCGTCCCTCTTCGGCTCGACCCTGCATTCCGACCCCACGTTGAGTCACACGAGGGTGCTCGACGTGAGCCGGGCCTACGTCGGTGGTCACCATCTCGATGATTCGGCGGTCTCGCCGATCTTCGGGTCCATGGACTCGCTTCCTCCCACGGTCATTACGACCGGAACAAGGGATCTGTTTCTGGGAATGTGCCTACGGCTCGAGCGAAAAATGCGCCGGTCTGGAGTAGACGTCGAGTGCCGCGTCTGGGACGGGCTCTGGCACGTCTTCGAGTTTTACGATGACTACCCGGAGTCCGCCGAGTCGCTGGGTGAGATCGCTGCCTTCCTGAACGCCCGGTGACCCGTCGTATGCTCGGCGGTTGAACGAGAGGAACCACCATGAAGATCGAGAACAGTTTCACCGTCGATGCCCCGATCGATGAAGCGTGGGAGCTCCTCACCAACATTCCCGAGATCACACCATGCCTTCCCGGTGCCAAGCTCACCGACGAGAGCGAGGGCGTGTACTCGGGTGGGGTGAAGGTGAAGGTCGGCCCTGTCACCGCCGAGTACAAGGGTTCGGCTGAGTTCGTGGAGAAGGACGGCGACGCCCACAAGGCCGTCATCAAGGGCAAGGGCCGCGACACCCGTGGCGCCGGCAACGCGCAGGCGCTCATCTCGGCGCAGATGGAAGCCGTGGGCGAGCAGACCCGAGTCGACATTGTGACCGATCTGAAGGTCAGCGGGAAGGTTGCGCAGTTTGGTCGTGGCGTCATGCAGGACGTGTCCGAGAAGTTGCTCGGTCAGTTCGCCGAGTGCCTCGAGGCCAAGATCGGCGAACCGGCTGCGGTCGACGCCATCGCAGCTGCGGGTGCCGCGGCCGAGGAGCCCGCGATCCCGAACTCGACGACCACACCAACCGCAGATGCTGCAGCTGAATCCGCCCCGTCAGGCGCTGAAGTCGCCGATGACGACTCGATGTTCGACAAGGTCACGGATGCGGTGAGCGACACCGCCGGCGCCGTCGCCGACCAGGCATCGGCAATGGGTGGCGCTGCCGGCGCCAGCGTGAGCGATCTCGCCGACTCGATGCTCGGCAGGGACGATGACGACGATGCACTCGATCTGCTCGAGGTTGCGGGTGGAGCGGTGTTCAAACGCTTCCTGCCAGTACTGATCCTGCTCGTCATTCTTCTGGTGGTCGTGATCTGGGTTCTCGCATCGTGACCCGACCGGATTTCTGACCGCTCGCCGCTGTCGATCAGGCGGTCGGCGTCGTCTTGCTGGAATGCGCATGGAAGGATGTTCGGGCTTCGATGTCCGTAGTCACGTGACGACCGGTCGGGAGGTGGGGGAAGTGTTGCCGTCGAGAGGGGTTCAATCGGGCCTTCGGCATGCCGTGCTGATCGCCCCGACCATTGCCGTCGCCATCGGCGTCGAGTCGGCGCGCCGAGGCGATTGGACCTTCCCGATCCCGTTTCTGTTGCTCTACGCCGCGTCGTTGCTGGGTGCCGGGCTCGGCGGTCGAGTGGTCGGCGTGATCACCGGCGTCATAGCGGCGGGCTTCGTGTTGTACGCCAGCACGGTGCCCTTCGGACCCACCACGCTCACGGGCGGGTCGGTTCAGGTGCTCTTCGGAATCAGCCTGTACGTGGGTACCGCGGGCCTGCTCGGCACGATTCGCACGGAGCGCGATCGACTCGTCTTTGCCCAGCGACAACACGAGGAAGACCTCGAACGCCTCGTCGCAGAACGGTCGGCGCAACTGTCGGACTCCGTGAGCTCACTCCGAGCTGAGGTGGAGAGTCATCGCCGGACAGGCCGAGACCTCTTGATGGCTCAGCAGATCGTGGGGTCCTCACGCGAATTGGTCGCTGTTGTTGACAGTACGCAGCGATTGGAGTTCGTAAATCCGCAATTCGCGAGCTACTTCGAGTTGCCCGCAGACCAGCTCGTGGGGATGCGGCTTGGCGACCTCGACGGTGCGGACGAGCTGCGGGCGGTGGCGGAATCAGGCCCATCGGAAACGCAGGATCGGGGGGAAGATGGGCCGATTGTCACGATCAAGGTACCGCGGGGTCTTCGCACCCTCGAAGTGGAGGTGATACCGCTCGTCGATGACACCGGCGTACTGGTGGCCCTCGTTCTCGACGGACGAGATGTGACCGAGCGGATCGAGGCGCAGCTCGCACGCCAAGCGGCCGATGATCAACTTCAGACAGGTCTGAAACTGCAGGCCCTTGGCGGGTTGGCCGGCGGCGTCGCGCACGAGTTCAACAACCTTCTCACCGCCATCCTCGGCTACTCCGAGCAAGCTCGCTCGCGGATCGCCAGCCGCGAGGACTCCGCTTCGATCATGCGACAACTGGACGTGGTCATCAGTTCGGGCGAACGAGCCCGGGACATCATTTCGCAGATGCTCGCCTTCAGCCGCACGGGGCGATCGGGTTCGGCTCGGCCTCTCGACGTGTCGGCGGAGGTCCGCGAGGTCATGGAGCTGACCGAGCCGGTCCTTCCGGCCACTATTCAGCTCGAGGTCGATCTCCAGACCGACCTTTCTCCTGTTGTCGCGGACCCGATTCAATTCCAACAGGCGGTGATGAACCTGGTCATCAATGCTCGGGACGCCATCGAATCCGTCGGACAAATTCGTGTTCGATCTCGGCAAACCCTGATTCATGACGAGCGCTGCTCGTCGTGTGCAGCGCCCATCGAGGGCAATTTCGTCGAGCTGGTCGTCGAAGACAGCGGCCCGGGGCTTGACCAGGCGGTCGTCGAGAAGGCGTTCGAACCGTTCTTTTCGACGAAGGACATGGGAGAGGGAACCGGGATGGGTCTGTCGATCGTTCATGGGGTCACCCACTCCCATGACGGGCACGTGCAGGTGCGCGTGGGTGGGCTGGGCGGCGCTGGTGTTCGGCTGCTTCTGCCGGTAGCGCTGAACAAAATCATCGAGCCCGCCGACCGAAGCACCGAGGATCGAGCCGTTCGAGACGAGCGTTCGGTTCGGGCCACGATCGTGGTCGTCGACGATGATGTGGCGGTCGCAGAGCTCCTCGCGTCCTATGTGCGAGACCACGACCACCAGACTCTTGTGTTCACGGATCCGGTCGAGGCCGACCGATGGATGGAGCAGAACCATGCTGGATTCGACCTCTTGCTGACCGACCAGATGATGCCCGGACTCACCGGCGTCGACCTCGCTGCGCGCGTTCGCGAGCGCCGGCCGGCTCTTCCGGTCATCGTATGCAGTGCCACGGCGGTCGATCTCGACGACAGGGCGCAAACGTATGGCTACCTCGCCAAGCCCACCTCGTCGGATGCGTTGATCTCCGAGGTGAATGCGCAGTTGCTCGACGAGTGAGGTCAGCCGGTCGGCGCTCTCCTACGATGCCGCCATGAGAACGGGTGGAGAGTTGGTGGTTGCCTGCCTCGAGGCGCAGGGTGTGCACCACACGTTCGGCGTACCGGGCGAAAGTTATCTGGCGGTTCTCGACGCGCTTCACGACTCCGACATGGGGTTCGTCACCTGCCGACAGGAGGGCGGAGTCACCTACGCCGCCGAGGCGTGGGGCAAGCTCACCGGTGAGCCCGGCATCGCATTTGTGACGCGCGGCCCCGGTGCCACGAACGCGTCGGTCGGCCTTCATACGGCCATGCAGGACTCAACGCCAATGATCCTCTTCGTGGGGCAGGCGAGCACGGGGCATCTCGACCGGGAGGCGTTTCAGGAGATCGACTACCGGGCATTTCTCGGACCGATCGTCAAGTGGGCAACCCAGATCGACCACGTCGAGCGGATCCCGGAGATCATCAGCCGTGCGTTCGCGACCGCGCTGTCCGGCCGGCCCGGCCCCGTGGTTGTCGCCTTGCCCGAGGACGTTCTCACGGCCTCCACCAGCGCGTCGCCGGGACGACCGGTGCGCATCGCCGAACCTTCGCCGGCGGCGACACAGATCGACGAGATCGTCGCGTTGATCGAATGGGCCGATCGGCCGCTGCTGCTCGTGGGCGGAGGTGGATGGAAGGCCGAGGGGCGAGCCGCGCTGCAGCGAATGGCGGAAGCAAACGACCTACCGGTCGCAGTGGTCTTCCGTTACCTCGACCTCATCGACAACCATTCACCGAGCTACGTCGGTGAGGCCGGTGTCGGCATGCAGCCACATGTACGCGAGCTCATCGCCGACGCTGACCTCGTGCTCGCCGTGGGCATCCGGTTCGGCGAGATGACAACGGCGGGCTACACGCTGTTCGACATGCCAGACGCCCGGCAGACGATCGTGCATGTTCACCCTTCCGACGGCGAGCTCGGCAAGCTGGTGCAGGCGGAGGTGCCCGTCCACGCGGGACCGAACACATTCTGCGCAATACTCGCCGAGGCGAAGATCCAATCGTCGGCGACTCGAGCAGCCTTCTGTGCCTCGGCGCGGGCTGCGCGCGTAGAGGCCGCAGCTCCGCCAACCCAGCCGGGCGAGCTCGATATGGCCGAGGTGATGCGCTGGCTACAGGACGCACTTCCCGACGACGCCGTGATCACCAATGGTGCGGGCAATTTCTCGGTCTGGCCGAACAAGTTCTTCAGCTACGGGCCGCACGCGCGGATCCTCGGGCCGCAGAGCGGCTCGATGGGATATGGGCTCCCGGCGGCGATCGCGGCGAAGGTTCACGACCCCGATCGTGAGGTTGTGTGTTTCGCCGGCGACGGCGACATTCAGATGAACATCCAAGAGCTCGGGACGGCGATGCAGGCCAACGCCCAACCGATCGTGCTCGTGATCAACAACGACATGTACGGAACGATTCGGATGCATCAGGAACGTGAGTACCCCGAACGAGTGTCGGGCACCGAGATCGTCAACCCCGACTACGTCACGCTGGCGTCCGCTTACGGCTTCCACGCAGAGCGGATCGAACGAACCTCCGACTTCCCGGCCGCATACGAACGGGCGCGGGCATCCGAGACGGGCGCTCTGCTCGAACTGATGGTCGAGCGCACGATGCTCACCCCGACGATGTCGATCGACGACATCCGTTCCTCGTCATGAACGTCCCTCCCCTTGATGGGATGCGAGTGGTCGAGGGCTCGGCGTTTGTCGCGGCACCGAGCGGAGGGATGACCCTGGCCCAGCTCGGTGCCGACGTGATCCGCTTCGATCAGATCGGTGGCGGAATTGATTACACGCGGTGGCCGCTCACCGCCGACGGGCACTCGTTGTACTGGGCCGGGCTCAACAAGAACAAACGATCGGTCGTGGCCGACCTGCGAAATCCCGAAGCTCAGGAACTCCTCGGCGCACTGATCGCCGACGCCGGAAACTTTCTCACGAACTTTCCCGCCCGGGGTTGGATGGGGTGGGACGTGCTCTCGGCGCGGCGCCCCGATCTGAACATGGTGGCCATCACCGGGAATCGCGACGGTTCGACCGCGCTCGACTACACGGTGAACGCCGCCATCGGCTTTCCGGCAGTGACCGGCCCAGTCGATCACGACGAGCCGGTGAACAATGTGCTCGCTGCGTGGGATCTGATATGCGGGCAGACCGCTGCGCTTGGGATGCTTGCCGCCGACCGGCACAGAACCCGAACCGGCGAGGGATCGAGCATGAGCCTGGCGTTGTTCGACGTCGCGCTGGCGGCGGCGTCGGCGCTCGGCCACGTCGCCGAAGCTCAGCTTCTCGGGACGGAACGCGAGCGGTTCGGAAACGATCTGTACGGGGCGTTCGGCGCGACGTTCGCGACCGCTGACGGCGAGCGGCTGTACGCGGTGGGGATCAGCCCGAAACAATGGCGCTCTCTGATCGAGGCCGTCGAGGGTGTGGAGTCGATCGCACGACTCGCACTCGACCGTGGCCTCGACTTCGCCGATGAGGGCGCCCGATTCGCCGCCCGCGAGGAGATCAAGGCGGTGGTGCAGGGATGGGTCGGACACCGACCACTTGAGGCTGTCGCCCGGCGATTCGATGAACTTGGCGTGTGCTGGGGTCGTTATCAGACCTTTGGTCAGCTGGTCGCAGAGGACCCGCGCTGCTCTCTCGACAACGAGCTCTTTCGCGAAATCCACGCGCCAAACATGGCGTCGCACCTCGCTCCGGGCTCGCCGGTTGCGTTCGACGGGATGCTCTGCATCGAACCCCGACCGGCGCCGGTGCTTGGCGCCCACACCGAAGAAGTCCTGGGCGAACTCGGGCTAACCGCATCGGAGATCGGCCGATTGATCGACACGGGGATCGTGTCTACCGCCGGCTAGCCGACCCAGAGGTAAGCGGCGTAGGACGTCGTGCCGTAGGCGATCGCAACGTCGCCATCACTTCGCTCACCGGGTACGACGACGCGAAGTAGAAGCACGTCCCCCTCAGCCAGCGACGTCGTCACCTCGCCCAGCTCGAGTGTCGCTTCGCGGAAGCCGGACGTGGAGCTGGCGCTCCAGTCGGCGACACCGAGTTGCACACACGATGCTGAACACGCATATGCACCGACCCTGAGTCCGATGCTCTCTCCGGAGTCAAGATCCTTGTCGGCCGCCCAGAGAGTCAGGATCATCCGTCCAGTGATCGCCGTCTCGACGGGTGCGACCCACTTCCACTCCTGCTTCTTTGCGAGATCGTTTGTCGACAGCCCGGCGGAGTCCTTCTTGACGGTCAGTCCGATCTCGGAGTCGCGGTCGGTGTCGTAGTTGTACAGCGTCGACCCACCCGGACTGAACAGGGAAAAGGGCAGTGTCGGGGATGATTCGGTGTTTCCGGGCCCCGAGACCGACAGCCATCCTGTCGTGAACTCGCCCGACGGAGGGACCGTCGTGGTCGCCTTCGCTGTCGTTGTCGTGGGCGTGGTGGTGGTTGTTGTCGTCGACGTGGTGCTCGTGCTCGTCGATGTGGTGCTCGTGCTCGCCGGTGTGGTGGGGGTGCTGCTCGACGTTGTTGTGGAGCTCGTGGATGCGAGTGATGAGTTGGCTGTGGTTGCGGCCGTCGTGGTTGTTGAGCCCGGATTCGTTGCCGGCTCCGACGTCGCCGGGCCACCGTTGTTCCCGAGGATCGTCGACGTGGTCGGTGCCGCACTCGACGTGGGTGTCGTCTCGGCCATGGCGATGGCGGGCGGCGGGCTCTCGACAATCGGCGGTGCCTCGGCAAGCCCGCCAGCGAGTACTCCGAGGGTCGCCACGCCGGCCGCAGCCGTGGACGCTGAAGCGCCTGCGATGGCCGTTCGTACCTGCGCGAGGACCGGCATCTCCGTTAGCGCTGCCAACGGACCGGAGCGCTTGGCGCGGGCGAGCGAGACGTTCAACATCGCACGCACGACCTGAGGATCGAATTGGGTTCCGGCACAGCGCACGAGTTCGGCGCGAGCGGCGGTGTGACTCATCGGTGACTTGTAGGAGCGGGCGGAGGTGATCACATCCCACGTGTCGGCAACGGCCGTGATCCGGCCGGCGAGCGAGATGTCTCGCCCCATGATGCCCGCGGGATAGCCCGTGCCATCGAATCGCTCGTGGTGTTCGGATGCAGCAAGAAGCCAGTCACCCAGCCACTCGCGAAGCGGCTCGAGAATCGCGACGGCGGCTGCGGGATGCCTGCGCAGAATCTTCCATTCCTCGGGGCTGAGCGTTGTTTCCTTGTTCAGGATTTCTCCCGGAACCTCGATCTTCCCGACATCGTGGAGCATGACCCCCCACGCAAGTCGCAGCCGGTCTTCCTCGGATAGCCCCATCTCCTGCGCGATCGTGTCTGCGTACGCTCGAACCCGGTCGGTGTGGCCACGGGTGAGCCGGTCATGCCGGCTCAGTGATGCCACGAGTTCGAGCGCAGACTCCGCTGCCTCGGCAACGTTGTCGCCCAACCCTTCCGTTGAGATCCGGTCCAACCGTTTCTGGAGATTGCGTGTGGATCCGGCGCGAAGCGCCAGCCCGAACCGCGAGGGTGTGCTGTCGGGAAAGATCAACGTCTGGTCGAGGAGCGTCGCCAGGGGCAGAGCCCGTTTGGCGACGTTGTCGAGAACGTTCGATGCAACCAATCCGACCACGATGGCCTGGGCGAGCCACACCAGCAGGCCGAGCAGGCCTTCGGGACGCCAGAGCGAATCGGAGACCCAACGAATGACCAGCCAGGCACCTATGAACGGCGCAATCGCTGACGCGCCCCGGACCGCGAATGCACCGAGACGCGATCGATTCCAGCGGTGATCCTCCCGCGCGCCCGTTGTCGGTCCGTGCTGCACATCTCCTCATCGGCAGGTCGTCAGCGAGTTTTGGGGTTTCGAGCCGATTTCTTCCCCGTCGTTAAGAGTTGAAATGTGTCGGCCGATGGAGTGGATATGAACTCGAGGCTGTTCACACGGACATCGCTTCGACGCGCGGGATCGATGGAATGGGACACGGGCTGTCGTGACGAAGAGTCCTCGTGGTCGAGCACCATCGATGTGCTCAATCTCTCCTTTGAAGGTGCGCTCATCAGCATCGAGAATGCGCACCTGGACGGGCTCGACGAGATGTCGACGGTCGTGATCGAACTCGACGGGCACCAGGCCGTCGCCGAGATTCTCGAGCTGTCGTCGCACGATGGATGCCGGGCGAGAATCAGGTTCATCGAACAGGAGCGTGCCTTCACCGAGCACGTCCATCGGGTGCTCGTCGACGCGCCCGATACCGGTCTCGTGGAGCGCGACTGGCCGGAGTAGCGTCCCACGAATGAGTGACGACGACCTGAACGATCAGATCGTGGACGCAGTAGCCACGTGGATCGATCGCGAGGTCATCGGCTACGCCGCTGCGTTCGAGCATGCCGATGAGTTCCCGCAGGCGATGTTCGAGCAGATGTGCGAGTTCGGTTTATTCGGCGCGACGATCCCCGAGGAGTACGGCGGGCTAGGTCTCGACGCCACGACCTACGCGCGGATCATCGTGGAACTCAGCCGGGGGTGGATGTCGCTGGCCGGCATCGTCAACACCCACAAGATCGCGGCGACGATGATCGGTCGGAATGGCACAGATGAGCAGAAGCGACGCTTCCTCCCGCGCATGTGCGATGGGGCCTTTCGAGCAGCGTTCTCGTTGAGCGAACCCGACGCCGGGAGCGACGCCCGATCGATGCGTGCCCGAGCCGTGCGCGACGGCAACGAATGGGTTGTGAACGGAACGAAGATGTGGGTCACCAACGGTGTTCGCGCTTCGCTGGTGATGCTGCTCGCGAAGAGCGCCGACGACGAGATCACCTGCTTTCTCGTCGAGAAGGAGCCCGGCGACTCGTTTGGGGGGATCACGGCCAGCAGAAAGATCGACAAGCTCGGCTATCGCGGTCTCGAGACCGTGGAGATGAGCTACGTCGACCACCGAGTGTCACACGACAACGTGCTCGGCGGCGACGCCGGCATCGGCCACGGTCTGCGCTATGCGCTCAGCGCGCTCGAGCTCGGTCGCATCAACATCGCCGCTCGAGCGGTTGGCGTGGCCCAGGCCGCGCTCGACGACGCCATCGCGTATGCAAAGGAACGCGAGACGTTCGGCAAACCAATCGCTCATCATCAGGCGATCGCGTTCAAACTCGCCGAAATGGCCACGAAAGTGCAGGCTTCGCGGCTGATGACACTCGACGCCGCTCGTAAATTCGACGAGGGCGAGCGGATCGACATCGATGCCGGAATGGCCAAACTGTTCGCCAGCGAGGCGGCGTTCGAGGTAGCGATGGATGCGGTGCGGATCCACGGCGGGAACGGCTTCACGACCGAGTACCGGGTCGAGCGCTACCTGCGCGACACGCCGCTCATGATCATCGGTGAGGGAACGAACGAGATACAGAAGATGGTGATCGCACGGCGTCTCCTCGCCGAATCCTGAGGTCTCGAGCCATACAACGTAAGCAGCCAGCCGACTTGCTACCGGTGGGTAGGGTGCACGACCATTGAGGCCGACGTGTTCCGCAGCGCGTCCGTCATCTGAGGGGGAACAACCCGTGCTTTCATCACGCCGTTTCGGCCGCATCGTCGCCGTGCTCCTGGCACTCGTTCTGGTCGCGTCTGCATGTGGGGGAGGCGACGACGGTGGCTCCACCGATTCGTCGGGATCCGACACGACCGCCGCACCGACCGACGGGGGAGACGACGATGTCGCCACCGACGACGGGGTCGACGAGACGGCCGATGGTTCCGACGCGGTTACGTCCGAGGACGTCGAGGCCAAGGCGGGCGGCACGCTCCGCATCGGCATGCAGACCGAAGCCGGGTCGCTCAATCCCACGAACACCGGCCTCAACCGCGGACCGATCATGTTGGCCACCGCAGTGTTCGACACCCTCACGCTCGTCGATGCCAACGGGGACTGGCAGAACAACCTCACGGAAAGCTGGACCCCGTCTGACGACCTTTCGTCGTGGGACGCAACGCTCCGCGACGGCATCACGTTCACAGACGGCAACGTCATGAACGCCGACGCGGTCATCCGGACGATCGAGGCGTTCCTCGCCGACCCGCTCACCTCGCTGGTATTCAAGCCGGCCTTTGACCCCGACAACCCGATCGAGAAGGTCGACGAGATGACCTTCCGCATCAATGCGTCGGGTCCCAGCTCGGCCATGCCCTTCTACTTCTCGACCCAGCTGGGCATGATCGGCTCACCGGCATGGCTCGACGCCCGAGACGCCGACCCGGGGCTTGACCAAACGCCCATCGGCTCGGGTCCGTTCCTCATCTCGGAGCGCACTCAGGATCAGAAGACGGTGGTCGTCCGCAACGAAAACTGGTGGCGCACCGACCAGGAGATCTTCCTCGACTCGATCGAGTTCTTCCCCAACAGCCAGGATGCGTCTCGCACCGATCAGTTCCTCGTGGGCGATCTCGACATCACCCACGGCACCGATGCCGAGTCGATCATCCGACTCCGCGAAGAGACCGGCTTCACCCGGGTTGAAGATCAGTCCGGCGAGGAGTTCAACATTCTCATGAACGCCGAGCAACCGCCGTTCGACGACATTCGCGTGCGGCAAGCGGCAACACATGCCTTCCCGAAGGCCCAGTACATGGACTTCATCAACGAAGGAACCTCGCTCGAAGCCGACACGCTCTTTTCGATCGACACCCCCTGGCACGTTCCGTCGATCGAGCAGCCCGACGACATGCCCGAACTCTCGGGTCCGCTCATCGAGAGCTATTGCGGCGACAATCCCGACAACTGCACCGACGGAAAGGTGAACATCGAGTACCAGCATGATGGCCCCAGCCTGGCGCTGGAGCGCATCGCGACGCTCGTCACCGATGCGTGGTCGCCGTTCTTCAACGTCGAGGTGCAGGTGATCCCGAATGACGCCCATATCAACGAGGTGATCTTCGGTCTGTACGACTCGGCGACGTGGCGGTACCACGGCTTCCCGGACCCCGACATCGACTCGGCCTTCCTCACCTGTTCGACGATCACCGCCCTGTCGATCAACTGGTCGCGCAACTGCAACGAGGAACGCGACGCGCTGTTCCTGGAGCAGCGGTCGACCGAGGACTTCGACGAGCGCTATGCGATCTGGGCCGAGATTCAGGAGAACCTGCGGGACTCCTACCAGTACATCACGATCACCCACACCAACTGGATGGTCGCAGCCAACGAGACGGTGGGCGGGTTGTGTGATGGCACCGCTCCGGGCGGCGCGCCCTTGCCATGTCAGGACAAAGGCGTCGTGTACCTTCCACAGCTCTTCATGAACAACTGATCGAGGTTTCGGGGGGCCACCACACATGAAGTTCATCCTCAGCCGGATAGCGCAGATGGTGCTGGTGGTTTTCGCCGTCACCCTCCTCGCATTCGGTGCGATGAACTTCCTGGGCGACCCCCTCTTCAACATCCTGGGGCCGATCGCCGACGAATCGGCGGGTCCCGAGTTTGCCGACGTTCGGGCCGAGGCCCGCGCCGAGTACCACCTCGACGACCCCTTCGTCGTTCGCTACGGACGCTGGCTCGGGGACATGTTGCAGGGTGACTTCGGACGTAGCTTCAAGAACCAGACGAACGTGAGCACAGAGCTCTCCAACCGCCTACCCGTGACCATCCTGCTGATGGTCTACGCCCAGGTCCTCGCGCTCGTGATCTCGATTCCGTGGGCGGTGTGGAGTGCGGCCCGGGCCTATCGACTTGGCGACAAGGTGAGCACGGTCGTGTCGTTCGGCATGTTGGGGGTGCCGGTGTTCGCGCTCGTCGTCGTGCTGTTCTGGCTCTTCGCGGTCCGATGGCAGATCTTCCCGACCCGTTACGACGACAGCACGCTGTGGGCCCGGCTCGAATCCATGTTCCTGCCGGCGGTCTCGCTCGCCATCCCGCTGATTGCCACCTACCAGCGACTCCTGCGCACCGACCTGATTTCTACGCTGCAGGAGGACTTCATCGCCGTCGCCCGGGCCAAGGGCATGAGCTCACGACACGTACTGTTCCGCCACGCGCTCCGTCCGTCGCTGTTCTCGATGCTCACCGTGTTCGGGATCCAGACCGGCGCCCTGATCGGAGGGTCACTCGTGGTCGAGCAGTACTTCGGGATCCCCGGTATCGGGCGCGCCGTCATCGAGGCGATCATCCGCGATGACTTCCCGGTTGTGTTGGCGGTGGTCGTGGTCGTCACGGTGATCTTCGTGCTCGTCAACTTCCTCGTCGACCTGCTCTACAGCTTCCTCGATCCTCGGGTACGGCGCGATGGCTGACGGCTCGGAGGCGATGACCCTCCCGCTCCCTGAAGAAGACGACGCCGGCGAGCCCGGCGCTCAGGAAGCGCCGCCCACCTGGCGTCGGCTCGGGTGGGGGTTCTGGTTGTGCATTGGATGGCTGACCGTGGTGGTCGGGCTGGCGCTTCTCGCCCCGATCCTCCCGATCGCCGAACCGACCAAGGTTGCCGTCGGCGGCAAATTCGAGTCTCCCCGCCCGGGGCTGTGGTTCGGTGCCGACTCGACGGGCCGCGATGTGTTCTCGCTCACGATCTGGGGGTCGCGCATCTCGCTGTTGGTCGGCTTCATCGCCATCGTTGTCGGGTTCCTGGTTGGCGGGACGGTCGGGATCCTCGCCGGCTACTTCCGGGGCTGGTTCGACAAGATCGTGTCGTTCATCTTCGTGACGCTGCTGTCGTTCCCGGCGCTCATCCTGGCGATCCTGATCACGACGCTGCTCGGCCGCACGGTCTTCTGGATCTCGATCAGCCTCGGCATCCTCGCCATCGCACCTGTCGGTCGACTTGCCCGGGCCCAAACGCTGGTCTTCGCCGAGCGCGACTTCGTGATGGCGGCCCGCATCCTGGGCGCCGACGACAAGCGAATCCTGGTGCGCGAGCTGCTGCCGAACGTCGTCATCCCGATGTCGGCGCTCGCACTTCTCGGAATGGGAATCGCGATCGTGGCCGAGGGAACACTCGCATTCCTCGGGATCTCGGTGAACGAAGGGTTGAGCTGGGGCAAGCAAATTCTTGAGTCCGGCAGCAGCGCACGCAACCTGCAGGACGGGCCCCACGCGGCACTCTTCCCGATCGGCGTCGTCTTCCTCACGGTGCTCGCGCTCAACTATGCCGGCGACAGGCTGCGCGAGGTCTTCGACGCCAAGGAACTGGCGTTCTGATGGTCGATTCCCTTCTCCGCCTCGAGAATCTGAGCGTCACGTTCAACACCCCCAAGGGGCCCGTGTACGCCGTCTCCGACGTGAGCCTGGAGATCGGCACCGGCGAAGCACTCGGCATTGTGGGGGAGTCGGGGTCGGGCAAGTCGGTCACGATGAAGTCGCTCATGGGCCTGCTACCTCGAACGGCCGATATCGGCGGAAGAGCAACCTTCGACGGTGTCGACGTCTTCGACCTCCCCGTCGATCGGCGCAAACACTTCTACGGCGTCGACGTGGCGATGGTGTTCCAGAACCCGATGACCTCGCTGAATCCGGTCAAACGAATCGGCGCACAGCTCACGGAGGGAATGCGATATCACCGTGGTGCGAGTCGCGCGGCTGCCGAGACCCGGGCACTCGAGCTCCTCGATCTGGTTCGGATGCCGGAGGCCGAAAAACGGATGCGGCAATACCCCCACGAACTGTCCGGCGGTATGCGTCAGCGCGTCGTGATCGCGATGGCGCTCGCAAACGACCCGTCGCTACTCATCGCCGACGAGCCCACCACCGCGCTCGACGTGACGGTGCAGCGCGACATTCTCGATCTGCTCGACGCACTCCGCGCCGATCTCGACATGGCGCTCATCCTGATCACCCACGACCTGGGCGTGGTGAGCGATCGCACCGACCGGATCGCGGTGATGTACGGCGGCAGGATCATGGAGTCCGCCCCGACCGTGGACGTGTTCGCGGATACGGAACACCCGTACACCGAGGCGCTCCAACGATCGATCCCGGACATGAGCACCCCGCGGGGGACGCGCCTCGACCCGATCCCGGGCAGCCCGCCTGATCTCTCGGTCGCTCCTAGGGCGTGTCCTTTCGCACCACGGTGCACCCATGCCACTGAACGATGCACTGCCGAGATTCCGCCGATTCGAAACGTCCCGGGCACGACCGATCATCGTTTCGCCTGCTTCAATCCGCGCGGTGTCGCGGCCGAAGCCGTCGACGCGGAGCCGGGGGCCTGATGGTCGGCGTCGGTACGGCTCCACTCCGCGAGGATGGCTCACTCATTCGCGTCGAGAACCTGGTCGTCGAGTTCCCCGGTCCTGGCCGTTCGACGGTGCAAGCCGTGTCCGACGTGTCGTTCGACGTGGTCGAGGGCGAGACGCTTGGCATCGTGGGCGAATCGGGTTGTGGCAAGTCGACGACCGCAAAGGCGATGATCCAACTTCCTCGTCCGACCGACGGCAGCGTGTGGTACCGCGGGCAGGATCTCACCGCGCTCGCGAAGGATGACCTCCGAAAGACCCGTAGCGATCTGCAGATGATCTTCCAGGATCCGATCTCGTCGCTGAACCCACGGCGGTCGATCTGGCAGATCATCAAGGAAGGTGTCGACATCTGGGGAACGTCCGAGAAGTGGTCGGACGCCAGGCTCATCGAACTGATCGAGTCGGTCGGGATCGACCCCAAGTACCGCGACCGCAAGCCGTTCCAGTTCTCCGGTGGGCAGTGCCAGCGCATCAGCATCGCTCGAGCGCTTGCGCTCGATCCTCATGTCCTCATCTCCGACGAACCGGTGTCCGCGCTCGATGTGTCGGTTCAGGCGCAGATTCTGAACCTGCTCGACGATCTGAAGGCCGAACATCAGCTCACGATGCTGTTCATCAGCCACGATCTCGCCGTCGTTCGCAACGTGTCCGACCGGGTCATGGTCATGTATCTGGGTCGGGTTGCCGAGATCGGCGACGCCGACAGCATTTTCGACAATCCGGCGCACCCGTACACAAAGGCGCTCCTCGCAGCCGTTCCGGGGTCCGGGGTCATCGAAGACGGCTCGCTCACCGGCGAGCTCCCATCGCCTCTGAACCCTCCCGAAGGATGCCGATTCCACACCCGGTGTGCGTTCGCGACCGACGTGTGTCGAACAACGGTCCCGGAGTTTGGTCAGCACGGACCCGACCATTGGGTCGCCTGCCATCACCCCCAGTCGACCGCGGTCGCCCTCGACGGGGTCTGACCCCCAATCCCGAAAAGGGGCCAGAGCGGTCAAACACCGAACCGATCGACGATCGCGTACGATCGCCGCCATGGTCGATGGGTTCGATGTCGCGATCGTTGGTGGTGGTATCGCAGGCGTCTCCGCCGGCGCCCACCTTGCCGAGGCCGGCCTTTCCGTGGTCCTGCTGGAGGCTGAGGCGACGCTCGCGCATCACACGACAGGCCGGTCAGCTGCGCAGTACCTGGAGAACTACGGCAACGACTCCGTCCGGCGTCTCACGATCGCGAGCAGGTCGTACTTGGAGGAGCCCGGCGAGCACGCCGACCAGTCGTTCCTGGGTAGCCGCCCACTCTTGAAGGTAGGCCGGGCCGCGAAGATCGATGCCATGAGGGCCGAGGTCGAGCATGCGAAAGAGCTCGTACCCACGACCACGTTCGTCGACGGCGATGAAGCTCGAGGGATACTTCCGATTCTGCGCGACGACATCGCCTGCGGACTGTACGAACCCATGTCGATGGACATCGATGTCGCCGGTCTGCATCAGAGCTACGTTCGCCGGTTGCGGGCATCCGGTGGGGAGATTCGCCGATCCTGGCGCGTCGTCGGCCTGAACCGTCGCGGCGACAGCTGGCAGATCAACACCGGCTCCGATGAGCTTTCGGCGTCGGTCGTCGTGAATGCGGCGGGGGCGTGGGGTGATCTCGTCGGGGCAGAAGCCGGCGCGCTACCGCTGGGGCTCCATCCGCTTCGTCGCACGATCGCCATCGGGGCGATTCCCGACGGCCATGACCCGGGCGAGGTGGAACGCTGGCCGCTGACCTCTTTCGAGCCGGCCTCGGGGCCCATGAACTGCTACTGCAAGCCCGAGCCGGGCGGACTGATGATCTCGCCGGCCGACGAGACGCCGTCCGAGCCGTGTGATGCCAAACCCGAGGAGATCGACGTCGCCCTCGCCCTCGCAAATCTCGCTGAGTTCACAACGTTGGACGTGCGCCATGTGCGCTCGACATGGGCGGGCCTGCGCACCTTCACATCCGATCGAACTCCGGTGGGCGGATTCGACAGCGATGTGGAGGGGTTCTTCTGGCTCGTCGGCCAGGGCGGCTACGGCATCCACACCGCAGAGGCGATGGCGCTCGCCACGGCGGGTCTGATCGTCGACGACGCCATTCCCACCCCTCTCACTGACGTCGGCCTCACAGCCGAAGATCTGTCTCCCGGTCGAGGCACCCTCGCTGGTCCTCTCGTCGGCGGCGCCTGACTTGCACCGTTTGCTCCGAGGTGCGCTGCACCGCCGACGGCGGTAGGGGGCGAGCCCTCGATGGCGATCCTCTTGGCGATGCTGTCCACGATCTCGATCGCGAGCGGCGAGTTCCTGGCCGGCGGCGTGACGAAACGCACTCGCGCCAACGAGGTGACGTCGGCCATGTTCGTGGCCGGCGTGGCGATGACCGCCGTGGTCGCGCTGGTCTGGCCTGGCGATCCCACCCAGCGCGACCTGATCTTCGGTGCGCTCGCGGGCCTCGCCAACGGAACCGGGATCCTGCTTCTCTATGTGGCGTACTCGCGAGGCTCGCTGCGCTCGGCCGCGCCGGCCGCCGCGGTGACGATGTCGAGTGTTCCCATCGCGTGGGATGTGGTCGTGACCGGCACGAACCCATCGACCCTCAGCTGGGTCGGGATCGTGCTCGGCGTGGCCGCGATCGCCCTCTCGTCCTACGAGCGTGGCGAGGTCGAGGACGATCGATACGGGCTGCCGATCGCCATGCTCGCCGGCGCCATCTTCGGCGTGTTGTTGATCTTCCTCGGTGAGATCGGGGATGACGCCGGCGGCACGCCACTCTTCGTGCAACGCGCATCAGCATTGGCCTTGGCAGTGATTGTGACGCGAGCGACCGGCCCTCGGATCCTGCCTGGTCGGCGAGCTGACCGAGCGACCTCGTTCGTGCTCGGTTTGTTCGCCACGACGGCGATCGTCCTCTTCGTCCTCGCCTTGCAGGCCGGTGGCTCGTTGGCGGTCGTGAGCGTGATCGGTTCACAGTATGCGGGGGTTGCGGTAGTTCTCGGAGTTCTTCTTCGCGGCCAACGAATGTGGTGGTGGCAGGCAGTCGGCCTGGCCGGGGCCAGTCTGGCCGTGGCCTTGATAAGTATTGGCTGACGGCCCCGCCTGACTTCCCGGAATGTTGTCTCACGGCGCGGTAGCAAACCACCCGCCGACGGTGAGAGCTGCGTAAACGCTGCTAGCCTCGTTCGCTTGATGGAGGCAGTGCAATGTTGCCTGCCGAAATAACCCTATGGAGGGGAACAGTGAAGAAGCTTCTCACGATCCTTGCCATGCTCCTGTCGCTCACAATGGTTGCAGCAGCATGCGGATCTGACGATCCCGTCGCCACAGACGACACGACGGCCGACGACGCCATGGCTGATGACGACGCCATGGCCGACGACACCCACGACGCACTCGGTGACGGCTCGCTCGGAACCGTTGTCGTCGAAGAAGGCGCAGAAGTCCAGATCCGTTCGCTGAACGCGATCTCGGGTGACGTGGCCTTCCTCGGTGTCCCGAACCAGCGTGGCGTCGAAATCGCCATCGCTGACTACGGCTCGGTCAAGGGCTTTGACGTCAGCATGGGCACCGGTCTCGACGACCTCTGCTCGGCCGACGGTGGCCAGGCTGCCGCCCAGACCATCGTTGCTGACGAGCAGGTCATCGGTGTCATCGGTACCTCGTGCTCGGGTGCAGCCACCGCTGCTGCTCCGCTCATCAGCGAGGCCGGCATGGTCATGATCTCGGGTTCGAACACCTCGCCCGCGCTCACGTCTGACCAGCAGGGCAATCCTGGCGAGAACTACAACGTCGGCTACTACCGCACCGCCCACAACGACCTCTTCCAGGGCGCTGCCATGGCCGAGTTCGTGTTCAACGACCTGGGTCTCACCAGCGCCGCGGCCATCCACGACGGCGACCCCTACACCGAGGGTCTTGCCAACGCGTTCGCCAACAGCTTCACCGAGCTCGGCGGCACCGTGACCACCGTGGTTGGCGTTGCCAAGGAAGACACCGACATGGTGCCGGTCCTCACCGAGGTTGCCGCGGGTTCGCCCGAGGGCGTCTTCTTCCCGATCTTCCAGCCCGCTGGTGACTTCGTGGCCGCTCAGGCCCCCGGCGTCGCCGGTCTGGAAGACGCAGTGCTGCTCGCAGCCGACGGCCTTCTCGTCGACGGATTCCTCGAGATCCCCGATTCCGAGGGCATGCGCTTCTCGGGTCCCGACACTCGCTTTGGCACCAACGCCAACGAGAGCACGGGCACCACGGCCAACGACTTCCTCGCTGAGTACGAGTCACAGTTCGGTGAGGCTCCCAGCGCTCCGTTCTGGGGTCACAGCTACGACGCCACGGCGATGCTGCTCGACGCGATCGACGCCGCTTCGCACGTGAACAGCGACGGCGCCCTCGAGATCGACCGTGCCGGCGTGCGCGAGTTCCTCGACGGAATTCAGGGATACGGCGGCATCATCGGAACCATCAACTGTGATGACTTCGGTGACTGCGGTTCCCAGCGGATCACGATCATCGAGCACCTCGACTCCGGCGACGTGGAAGCGTCGAAAGAGAACGTGGTCTTCGAGTACGCCCCGGCGTAATCGAGTGTGATCTGGAGCGAAATTCTCGCTCCACAATTTGAATTGCCGAGCGACCCCGCCCATTCTTTCCGGGCGGGGTCGTTCCGCTTTTTACGACCTTGCGCGTTCGCCCAACCAAGGAGGGGTGGTCAGTGACGACTGCCGTACGCGTGAAGGGTGCCCGGAAGACCAACGTCGACCGGTTCCTCACGCTCATCAGGATCGTTCTCATCGGGGTGATCACCATCGGGTTGCTCGCCTTCGTGGCGCAGCAGATCGATCCGGGGAACCCGTTCGCCGATTGGACGCATGGCGACAAGGACGCGAACTCCCTGAGCGGTGCCGCCTTCAAGGGGCTTGTCGTGTCGGGCCTGAGCACCGGGGCCATGTACGGCCTCATCGCTCTCGGCTATTCGATGGTCTACGGCGTACTCGGGTTCATCAACTTCGCGCACGGCGAGGTGTTCATGGTGGGCGGGTTCACGGCGTGGATTGCGTCGAACAAACTCGATGAGGCCGGATTGTGGAATACCGACGGCTTCATCCTGTCACTGGTGTTCGTGATCATCCTGGCCACATTCATGTCTGCCTTTACTGCGCTGCTGATGGAACGGGTTGCCTACCGCAAGCTGCGTGGTGCCCCAAGGCTCATCCCGCTGATCACCTCGATCGGCGTGAGCTTCTTCCTGCAGAACGCGTCGATCCTCCTGTTCGGTCCCGGCGCCAAGAGCTATCCCCGCAACCCTGACTGGCTCACCGAACGCCGAACCTTCCTGAACATCGAGGTGTCCAAACTCCTCGTGATCGTGGTGGCGGCCCTCGCGATGGCCGGACTCTGGTACATCGTCGAGCGCACCAGGACAGGGAAGGCCATGCGGGCTGTTGCCGAGGACAAAGAAATTGCCTCGCTCATGGGCATCAACGTGAACCGCACGATCGTGACCACGTTCGCCGTCGGTGGTGCGATGGCCGGTGTCGCGGGCGTGATGTGGGGGCTCCTTTTCCCTCGGGTGATCGCCACGATGGGCTTTCTCCCGGGCATCAAGGCCTTCACCGCCGCCGTGGTCGGCGGGGTGGGCAACCTCGGTGGCGCCATGGCCGGCGGCGTGGCGTTGGGCAGTGCCGAATCGCTCGCGCCACTGATGCTGCTCGAACCCCTGGGAATCGACGGTGCCTCGCAGTTGAAGGATGCCGTGTCGTTCACCCTGTTGATCCTCGTCCTTCTTGTGAAACCAACCGGCCTGTTCGGTGAACGACTCTCCTCGGAGGACCGGGCATGACCGACATCGACGCCAACGCACTCATCGCAGAAGCCGCCGACAGCATCGACGATCTTGCCGAGGTCACAAAGGGCGCTCTCGATCTGGACTGGAACCGGGTCGTTCGCACCGGCGCTCTGCTGGCCCTCGGTCTTGTATTCATCAGCCTCGCAGGTATGCCGGTCGGCCTCGATGGGCGGACCGTGGTCGACAAGCGGCTGTCGCTCGGCGACCTCTCGTTGCTGTGGTTGCCCCTCGTGCTCGGGTGGGCGGTCGGCAAGGACGTCGTGCTCGAGGGTATGGCTGTCACCAAGAAGGGATCACGAGACGTGGTCGCCGGTGCCGCGGTCGGCGCTATCGGCGGGTTGGGGCTCTTCGTTCTCGCGGTCCTGATCGACACGTTCGACATTCGCGATCCACTCGTGAACTGGTCGCCTCAGCTGTTCGACTTCCTGACGTTCAGCGGAGACGACAGCAACGGCGTCGGGCTCGCTCTGCTGTGGGTGGTCATCGGGGCGGCCCTCGCTGGTTTCGGCTCGGCGCTGCATGTCGTGTCGAGGAACGTGCGCAACGCACTCATCGCCGCAATTCTCACCTTTGTGAGCGCCGCGATCTTCGAGAGCTTCATCGTCGATCTGTTCGACTTCCTCACCGACGTGCTCTACGCGAAGACCGGCGGGCTCACCGTGTGGTCGGCAGTAGCACTCGCTGTGATCGCAGGTGGGCTCAGCTACGTCGGGGTGGGTCGAAGGATCGGCGTGCAGAAGTCCGCCTATCAGGCGCGCACCGGTGCCGAGAAGGCCAGCCAGACCACGATGCTCATCGGCATCGCGGTCGCAGCGCTCATCATCATCCCGATGGTGACCGGCAAGATCACCCAGGAGCTGCTCGCCAATGTGGGCATCTTCCTGCTTCTCGCTCTCGGACTGAACATTGTGGTGGGCCTCGCGGGCATCCTCGATCTCGGGTACGTGGCTTTCTTCGCCGTCGGCGGCTACACCACAGCGGTGCTCACGTCGCCGAATCGCGGCGAGGACTGGCCTGAATGGTTCCCCACCCTGCCGTGGTGGAGCGCGCTGCTCGTCACGATCGTCATGGCGGGGCTCGTGGGCTTGTTCATCGGTGCTCCCGTGATCCGAATGCGAGGCGACTACCTGGCCATCGTCACGCTCGGTTTTGGCGAGATCATCCGAATTCTGTTCCTGTCCGATTGGCTCAACGGCTACTTCAACGGTGCTCAGGGCATCACGAACGTGCCGCCCGCCGACTTCGGAATCTTCTCGGTCAAAGGCACCGACCCTCGTTCGGTCTTCTACCTCGTGCTCTTCTTCGCCGCCATCGCCATCTACGTGTCGTGGCGCTTGGAGCGCTCACGCCTGGGACGTGCGTGGATGGCGATCCGCGAAGACGAGAGCGTCGCTGAGGCCATGGGTATCAACACGGTGAACATGAAACTCATGGCGTTCGTCGTCGGTGCGGTGCTCGCCTCGTTCTCGGGAGCGATCTTTGCGGCCAAGGTCGGCTCGATCTTCCCGACATCGTTCCTCATCCTCGTGTCGATCATCATCCTCGTCGTTGTGATCGTTGGTGGCATGGGGAACATCATGGGTGTGATCGTCGGTGCGGTTGTGTTGATCGGCGTGCTCGGTGGCCCGAAGCAGCCGGGCCTCCTCCAGGAGTTCAGCGAGTACAAGCTGCTCATCTACGGCGCCATCCTGATATGGATGATGCTGCAACGTCCCGAGGGTCTCGTCCCCAACGTGAGGCGCAGCCGTGAGCTTCATCAGGAGGAGTTCCTCCAGGATGCATGGCTCCGCGGTGAGGTCGATTCCGATGACGAGGACCCGGAAGGCATGGCTGCCACGCCCCACGACTTCACACCGGGGGGTGAGTCATGACCCGCCTCCTCGACATCCGCCAACTGAGCGTGACCTTCGGCGGCCTCCATGCGCTCCGCGACCTCGATTTCCATGTCGACGAAGGCGAGATCGTCGGCGTGATCGGTCCGAACGGTGCCGGCAAGACCACATTCTTCAACATGATCTCGGGCATGGTCCGGCCGACCGGCGGGGAGATCGTGTTCGAGGGTGAGTCTCTCATCGGGCTCGACCCGAACCAGGTCACCCAGCGCGGCATCGCTCGTACGTTCCAGAACGTTCGGCTGTTCGCCAACATGACGATCCTCGAGAACGTCATGGTGAGTCAGCACTGCCGTACGAAACAAGGCGTGTGGGGATCACTTCTCAATACGACTGGGTTCAAAAATGAGGAGGCTGAGATCCGTGAACACGCGGAGAAGGTGCTGGGCTTTTTCGGCTCTCGCCTCGTCGGCTATCGACTCGAACAGCCAGCCTCGGTATTGAGCTATGCGAACCGGCGTCGGCTAGAGATCGCCCGGGCGATGGCGACGAAACCCAAACTCATCCTGCTCGACGAACCGGTCGCGGGCATGAACCCGAAGGAGACCGCCGAACTCACCGGTCTGATCGGCAAGCTGCGAAGCGAATGGGGATTCACGATCGTGATGATCGAGCACGATATGAACGTGGTCCGCGACGTATCCGATCGAGTGGTGGTTCTCGATCACGGTGAGACGCTTGCACAAGGCAGCTTCGAGGAGGTCTCTTCGAATGCCGATGTGATCGAGGCGTATCTGGGCCGACCTTTGGAGAAGCGGGCATGAGCGACGACGGAAACACGGGCACTCCGCTGCTGGAGATGCGCGGCATCAACACCCACTACGGCGCCGTCCACATCCTGAAGGACGTGAACCTGTCGATCTATCCGGGTGAGATGGTGTCGTTGCTCGGTGGCAACGCGAGTGGCAAGTCGACCACCCTCAAGACATTGCTCGGCATGGTCAACCCGACGTCGGGCGAAGTCGTGCTCGACGGCGAGGTCGTAAACGGCCAACCCACGTCGTATCTCGTCGAGCGGGGCGTGACCATGGTCCCCGAGAATCGGCGCTTGTTCAAACGTCTTTCGGTGAAGGAGAACCTTGAGCTTGGGGCGTACCTCCGAAGCGACAAGGACGGAATCGCCGAGGATCTCGAACGGATCTACTCGATGTTCCCCCGGGTCAAGGAACGGCTCAACCAGAAGTCGGGCACCCTGTCCGGCGGCGAACAGCAGATGGTGGCCATGGGCCGCGCACTGATGGCCCGACCGCGCGTCTTGCTCATGGACGAACCGTCGATGGGACTTGCGCCCGCGTTGGTGCAGACGAACTTCGAGCTGATCCAACAGATCCACGAGGAGGGCATCGCCATCTTCATGGTGGAGCAGAACGCCAACATGGCTCTCTCGATCGCCGATCGCGGTTGGGTACTTCAGACCGGGCGAGTCGTCCTCGATGACACCGCCGATGCGCTTCTCGCCAACCCGGATCTGCGGAAGTCGTACCTCGGAGAGTCGACCAGCCACTGATGGTCCGCGTGGCCGAGCCCGACGACGCTGCCGCCCGTCGGACGGTGCCACCGGTGGTCTGCTACGACCTCGAGAACCTTCCCCCGCTCGACGCCTCGTACGAGACGGCGCGGATGGAGCTGTCGAAGATAGACGAGATCCTCGTTCCACCCCGCGAGGCGCGCACGTTTCGTGTTCCGGCAGGACACTTTTTCCGGATCGTCAGCGTCGAGGGGCCGCAGGTGGGCGACCTCAACCTGTGGAATCAACACGACCTGAGCGAACGATTCTTCAGCGGCAAGACGCGTCAGCTCCACGCCACCCATGTGACCCGTGGCGATCGACTGTGGAGCAGCATTCCTCATCTGCGGCCGCTCGCCACGATCACGCACGACACCCTCGAGTGGTACGGCTTCGATGCCGACGGCGGTGGAGTCCACGACGTGATCGGGACACGATGCGATCCCTACACCGAGGCGATGCTGAACGAACGCGACTACCACCACTGTTGCCATTCGAATCTGAGTCGCGCACTCGCCGACGAGACGGGCCTACCGATTCACGACGTCGAAGCCGACGTCCACGATGTGCTCAACGTGTTCATGTGCACGGGGTTCACCCTCGATACGCATCAGTACTTCATGAAAGCGAGCCCCGTACGACCCGGTGACTTCATCGAGTTCGTCGCCGAGCTTGACCTACTCGGAGCGTTGTCGGCTTGCCCGGGCGGCGATTGCGGCAGCACTCATTCCGACGACCAGGCCGCGTGCCATCCCCTTCTCGTGGAGATCCACGAACCCCCGGCTTCGTTCCTCGCAGAGTGGACGAGCCGCCCGGCCAACAGCTACGACAGGAGCCACGGGCGCTAGCCCGCAATCGCGTTCAGCCCGTCTTCGCGATCAACACGGCGCAAGGCGCCCTGTGCGCGACGTCCTCGGCGACGCTCCCGAACACGCGGGCGACGCCCTGCACGTTCTTGTTGCCGACAACGATCACGTCGGCATCCAGCGATCGCGCCTCATTGATCAGCACACGGGCGGGTCCGCCCTCGACCGCGGCGGTGCTCACGCGGAGGTGTCGGAAGTCGTCGGCGACCCGATCGAGTCGATCGTTGGCGATTTCGACGTCGGACATGACTCGACGGTCGGAGCCGTCACCAAAATCGTGGACTTCGTCCTTCGGGACCGCAGTAACGACATGCATCGTCCCGCCGGACATCTCGGCGATGTTGCTCGCTTCCTGAACGGCGCGCATGGCCCTGTCGGTGCCGTCGTATCCGACAACGATCGTCTTGAACATGGTGATGACCTCGGTCTTTCGGGGGGATGGTCACGGAAGCACTCAAGGCTACGAACTACCGCCGACTGCGGAGGTGAGTCCGGATTGGCAGCTGTCACATGTGACTCCGGGCGCAGTAGGTGTGATTCTCGGGCCTCGCGCCCTTCAGCGACTGGACGGGCACCGACCGAGCAACTACGACAGGACCCATGCCAGACAGGACCCGATTCTTCAGCCCGAGCCAGGTGGCCGAGCTGCTGCCGTGGGACTCGCTCATCCAGGCGATCGAGACGGTCGTGCTCGAGGAGGGTGCCTTCTCTCCGGCCCGTACGGTGCACGTCGTTCCGGATGGGAAGGGCAACGACGCCGCCTTCCTGCTTAAGCCAGGGTGGGTCGCCGGAGACGTGATTGCGGTCAAGGCGGTCACGTTCTTCCCCGACAACGGCGAGCTCGGGTTGGCGACGATCAATGCGGGTGTCCTGCTCTTCAGCGGGGCCGATGGAACGTTTCTTGGCGCCTGCGACGGCAACGAGTTGACCACCCGCCGAACGGCGGCCGCCTCGGCGGTGGCGGCGAAGCGATTGGCCCGAGAAGACGCAAAGCGCCTGCTCGTCGTTGGAACCGGCGCGCTTTCCCCGATGGTGGCGCAGGCACATTCAGCGGTGCGCGACTTCGATGTGGTCGAAGTGTGGGGGAGAAGCGCCTCCAAGGCGGCTGTGGTCGTCGACGATCTTCGGAAGCTCGGTCTCGTGGCTTCGGTCTCCAGCGACCTCGACTCCAGCGTTGCCCGAGCCGATGTGGTCACCTGCGTGACCGGGTCGACCTCGCCGCTGATCAAGGGCGCGCTGCTGTTGGAGGGTTCTCACGTCGATCTCATCGGAGCGTTCACGCCGGAGATGCGCGAAACCGACGACGACGTGATGGCGGGGGCGTCGATCTTTGTCGACACGCGCGACGACGGGATGCTGGCGGGAGACCTCGCCCAGCCTCTCGCGTCCGGCGTGATCAGCCCGCACAACATTCTCGCCGATCTTCGCGATCTGGTAGCAGGCGACCACCCCGGCCGGGCATCGCCAGCTGAACGAACGTTGTTCAAGAGCGCCGGATTCGCGCTCGAGGACGTCGCGGCCGCCCGTCTCGTATTCGCCTGATCCACGCGACTCAACGCCGTCGCGGTCGATGGATGCCAATGCGGATCCTTCGAGTCTTCGTCCTGGCGGGTCTGCTCACAGCCGCGTGCGGGTCGACGCCACCAGGCGACGACGTGTCCGGGTCGACGATCGACGAAGAGCCGGCATCGACTCCTGCATCCACCGCTGACACAGGCGTCGTCGCCGACCCAGATGGTGCCCGAGCCTCGGTGAAGGATCTGCTGGTCGCGGCCAATGCTGGTGACCCCCTCGGGTTTCTCGCGGCCGTCGACCCGGCCGAGCGCGAGGCCCTGTCGCAGATTTATGCCTCACTGGTGGAAGGCATCGAGCGCGACTGGCCACACGTCGCTGTTGAGACGGCGCTACCAGGCCTGGATCCGGCCATCGACGTGGGCCGTCTCGACGTCGAAGTACTGTCGTCCGACCTGGCGTGGGTCTCGACCGATTCGGTCTCCCTCTTCCTGAACGATCCCGCCGTGTTGGGCTACTTCACCACCCGCGATGGCGAGTGGTACCCGAGCGACGCCATCGAAATCGATGATCTCGCCTTCGATGGCCCCGAGTTCGTCTCGCCGGGTGTGGTTGCCGTTCGGATCGACGGTGAGTGGCGAGTGTCGTTTGCCAGAACCGCGGCGGAGCTGATCAGGCGGGGTTACGGCCTGGCCGATCGGTACGGCGACACGACGATCGAGATCGGTCCGGGTGCCCCGTCACCGATCGATGCTGTCGCGCAGTTCTTCGAGGCGCTCGAGTCGGCCGACATCGACGCGATCCGGCGGACCGTGACACCCGGGGAGTCGGCGACCCTGGGCGACGTCGACGCTGCACTCGGACGCCTGTTCTCCGATATGACGTCCACCGGTAGATGGTCGGCACGAGTTGCAGATCTCACGCTCGTGGCCGAAGAGGACGGACGGGCCATCGTCGGATCAGGGCGGCTCGAGCTGGGTTTGCGCGGCGCATGGGAGAGCCTTTCGGAATCCGGCGAATGGGTCAGCGGAGATGGTGACCACGTGGTCACCACCGACCGGGCCTGCGCGACGCTCGTCTGGCGGGTCGACGACTGGTCGGGCTGCGCCGGCAGCGGGATCGACGACGGTCTCGTCTTCGCCGGCGTGCACGACGACCTCGGGTGGGTGGGGCCGCGAATTGCTGTGGTGGAGGTCGACGGGGCCTGGTTCGTCTCGATCTTCGAGACAGTCCAGCTGGTCGCCGAGCCGCTCGCAGCGGAACCACTGTTCGCACTGGTCGAGTTTCCCGGATGGGAGGTCCCTGGCTACTGGGTTGCCATGGACGAGGCTGCACGGTCCTTGCCGTTGATCGAGCCGGGCGGACGCGAGATGCTCACGCCGCTGGCTGCCGGGCGCATCCAGATGGCGCGCGTGGCGACAGGCTCGGCCGGTGGGCGGATCGTGGTGGACGTTCCGGGAGAGCGCGATGACGACTGCGAACTCGGTGTGTGGCTGCACGAGCTCGTCCGGCAGGACCTGGATGAGGGAGACGAATTCCGCGAGTGGGCTGAGTGCGACGAGCCCGTCGACGTGCCCGGCGGTGTCACCCTCGTCGTCCAAGTAGATCGCGGGATTGGCTACGGCACCGCTCCACCCGTTGGTGAGCGTGCGACCGTGTGGAACGACTCGTGACGCTGCCCTCCGATGTGACGCTTCGGATGGCGGCGGCTGCGCTGGCACTATCGGTGGCCGTGCTGCCCGCCTACACGGTGGGGAGACAGGCATACGGTGCCAGGGCCTTCGCTGCGCGGGTCGGCGAGCTCGAATCGCTCACAATCGTGAATGCGACATGGGCATGGCCTGCAAGGGCGCTCCTCGGCGCTGCCCTCTTGGCCGCCATTGGTTCTGTCTCCCAGAAACGGGTTCTTCGGGCGTTCACGACTCTCGCGTTCGTCGTCGCGACAGGGGCTTCATTCCTGAGCTGGCGTCTCGTCGCCACGTCAGAGCTCATCGCGCCGGCCACAGGTCTCTTCGTCGCCATCATCGCATCGGCTGTTGGCCTTCTGTCGGCGGCACGGCCCCATCCCATGCGTTCGCACACTCTCGGACGGGGTCTGACCCCTTTCTTGAAAAAGGGGTCAGAGCCCGCCACGCCAAAAGGGGTCTGACCCCTCGGAGCGTTGGGGTTTAGGTTGAGGGGAATGGACTCGGGGTTGGTGCAGGCCGAAATCGACTCGTTCTGGGAGCTCACGGGCGGCGGGGAATCCCCAACGGTCGAGCTGACCGGTTCGGTGCCGGGGGATCGATCGGCCTTTCGTGTCGGACTGGCGGCATCAGCCGCCTCTTCCTCGGTACCCGCTGCCGTCGCGGACATCCTCGGTATGCCAAGCGCAACGCTCGATCCCGCGCTGGCGCTCGCCGGCTTCTGCGGTTACGTACGACGCGAGGGCGAGAAGGTTCCCGCCTGGGCGCCGCTGTCGGGGTACTACCGCACCGCCGACGACCGCCTCGTACAGCTTCACTGCAACTTCGCCCACCACGCGGCCGGTGTGGCGGCTCGCCTCGGCGTGCCGGAGGACCGAGAGGCATTCGAGCGCGCGATCGCCACGTGGAAGGCCGAGGAGCTCGAGACGGCTCTGATCGACGACGGCATGATCGCCGCGGTCTGTCGGACCCTTGAGGAGTGGGACGATCACCCCCATGCCATGGCGGTGGCCGACCTGCCCCTGCTCTCCGTCGATCGGCTCGCCGTCGGGCCGCGGGGTGGACAGCTCGAACTCGACGTTGACCTGCCGCTCGCGGGTGTACGCGTGCTCGATTGCTCACGGGTGCTTGCGGGTCCGGTTGCGGGTCAGACGCTCGCCAACCTCGGCGCCGACGTGATGCGGGTGGGCGCGGAGCATCTCCCGTTCGTCGACATCGGCGTCATGGCAACTGGTACCAGCAAGAGGAACGTGAACATCGATCTGCGCACACCCGAAGGGCGTACGAGTTTCACCCAACTACTCGAACGTGCCGACGTGATGATCGACGGCTTCCGCCCCGGTGCGCTCGAGGACCATGGGTTCGGCCCCGACGAGGTCGCGCGCGTTGCGCCGCAGTGCTCGGTCGTCCAGATCAGCGCATTCGATCGAATCGGCTCGTGGGCGGGCCGCCGCGGCTACGACTCGATCGTGCAGTCGACCACCGGGATCGTGCGTGCCGGGATGGAGGCCGCGACGGCCGACATGCCCACACCTCTTCCAGTTCAAGCCCTCGACTACACGACCGGTTTCTTCGCGGCGGCAGCAGCCATCAGAGCGATCGAGCGGCAACGACGCACGGGGGAATCCGTCATCGCACAGCTGTCGCTGATTCGGACCCGCAACTGGCTCGTAGGCCTCGGCGGCCCGGCACCTTTCACTCCGCAGGCGATCACCCCGGAACAGAACCAGCTCGCGATCGTGTCCTCGGACTTCGGAGACCTCGAGCTCGTGCGGCCCTTTGTCGGCACATGGCGTTGGGGGCCGAGGCTTCTCGGTGCCGACACCGCTGCCTGGCAAGAGGCATGAGTGCGGCGGCCCACAGCGTGAACGACGCCGATGGTCTGGTCGAGACGGCGATCGACCTCGTCTCGACGTGGCTGAAGCGAGCGGACGAACTCGAGACCGCCGACGAGCGCGCCACCATGGCTCAGCTCGAGGGCGTGATCGTCGATCCTGACGGCGTCGACTTCGTGATGCGGTTCGTCGATCGGGTGGTCCGCCCCGACGACAATCGTGTGGCCGCCGACCAGCTGGCATCGATCGTGGCCGATCACCGCCTTCCCGGATTCCTCAGCACCATCGACCGGACTCTCCTTCGTGCCGGTGCGAAGCTCGGGCCGATCCTGCCCGGGGTGGTCATGCCCCTTGCCCGCCGCCGAATGCGTTCGATCGTGGGCCACCTCGTCGCCCCGGCCGAACCAGGGAGGCTCGAGGCACACCTCGCCGTCCAGCGCGAACATGGATACGCGCTGAACGTCAACCTGCTCGGCGAGGCGGTGCTCGGCGAGCGGGAGGCGACTCGGCGCCTCGACGAACTCCTCGCCGTGGTCGATCAACCCGATGTCGACTACGTGTCGGTCAAGGTGTCCGCGGTTGCCAGCCAGCTGAACCACTTCGCACACGAGGCCAGCCTCGCTCGAATCATCGACCGCGTCCGGGTGTTGATTGATCAAGCCGCCCGGGTCGCGCCTCCAACGTTCGTGAACTTCGACATGGAGGAGTACCACGATCTCGACCTCACACTCGATGCCTTCATGCATGTGCTCGGCGAGCCGGAGTACGCCACCGTCGATGCCGGCATCGTCCTTCAGGCGTACCTACCCGACGCGCTGCCCGCGATGCAGCGCCTCGTCGCCTGGGCGAACGAGCGACACGACGCAGGTGGCGGGGAGATAAAGATTCGACTCGTAAAGGGCGCGAACCTCGCGATGGAACAGGTCGATGCGGCGATGCACGGGTGGGTCCAGGCGCCCTTCGACACGAAGGTCGAGACCGACGCCAACTACGTGCGATGCCTCGACTGGTTGCTCCAGCCCGGTCTGATGCGTGGGGTGAGGCTCGGGCTTGCCAGCCACAACCTGTTCGACATCGCATGGACGCACCTGCTCGCCGCCGAACGCCGTGTGTCCGATCGGGTGCAGTTCGAAATGCTCCAGGGGATGGCGCCGAGCCATGCCAGGACGGTGGCCGAGGCGACACCCGACGCTCCAGCACCGCTTCTGCTGTACACGCCGGCGGTGCGCTCGGCCGACTTCGACGTGGCGATCAGCTACCTGTTCCGTCGCCTCGAAGAGAACGCAAGCGACGACAACTTTCTGCGTCACCTGTTCGGTCTCGCACCCGGGAGCGCACCGTTCGAGGAGCAGGCCGGGATCTTCCGCGAGTCGGTACGCCTCCGGGAGGGCGTGCAGCTGGGATCGCGACGACACCAGGACCGCGCCGCGCCCCCGACAGCTCCCTATGACATCGGCGAGCCGTTCGTGAACGAGCCCGACACCGATCCCACCGCACCGGCCAATCGTGCGTGGATCGAGATCGTGGCCGCCCGATCGACCATGGATCCGAGCACGCCGATCACGACCGAGATCGCACACATCGAAACTGTTGTCGCTCGAGCCCGGGTCGCCTTCGAGCCGTGGTCTAGGACCGCCGCAGCCGAGCGTCAGACGATGCTCCACCGGGTGGCGCTCGAACTGTCGAACCGTCGAGGCGACCTGATCGCGACGATGATGCATGAGGCCAACAAGACCCTCGTCGAGGCCGACGTGGAGGTGTCGGAGGCCATCGACTTCGCTCGCTGGTACGGCGATCGCGCGCTCGAGCTGGTCGACGATCGGGCGACATTCCGTCCGTTCGGCGTGGTGGCCGTAGTGCCGCCGTGGAACTTCCCCGTCGCGATTCCGGCGGGAGGGGTACTCGCATCGCTTGCCGCCGGAAACGCGGTCGTATTCAAGCCGGCCCCCGAAACCCCGCGCTGCGCCGAGATCGTGGCCGAGGCCTGTTGGGCCGCGGGCGTGCCTCTCGACGCGCTCCAGTTCGTGCGAACCCCCGACGACGAGGTCGGTGCCCGCCTGATCACGAGCGCCGATGCGGTGATCCTGACCGGCTCGACGGTCACGGCCGAGCTGTTCCGATCGTGGAAGCCAGAGATCAGGCTGTTCGCCGAGACCTCGGGCAAGAACGCAATCATCATCACTCCCAACGCAGATGTCGACCTCGCCGTTGCCGATCTCGTGGCGTCGGCGTTCGGGCACAGCGGGCAGAAGTGCTCGGCCGCGAGCCTGGCGATTCTTGTGGGAGACGTGTACGACTCGCCTCGTTTCCGACGTCAGCTCGTCGATGCCGTCGAGAGCATCGACATCGGGCCGGCCACCGATCTTTCAACCACGATGACGCCGATCGTGGGCCAGCTGAACGAACGCCTCGAACGTGGCCTGACCCAACTCGACCAGGGCGAACGATGGCTGGTCCAGCCCCAGCTTCTCGAGAGAGACTCGATCATGTGGTCGCCGGGTGTCCGGATCGGCGTGGAGCCGGGGTCGTGGTTCCACCGAACGGAGTGCTTCGGACCGGTGCTCGGCCTGATGCGAGCCGATGATCTCGAGCACGCGATCGAGCTGCAGAACTCGAGCGACTTCGGCCTCACCGGCGGAATCCACTCTCTCGATCCGAACGAGATCGGAAGGTGGGATGAGCTGGTCGAGGTGGGCAACGCCTACGTCAACCGGGCGATAACCGGAGCGATCGTGCAGCGCCAGCCGTTCGGCGGCTGGAAGATGTCGTCCGTCGGACCCGGAGCGAAGGCGGGCGGGCCGAACTACGTGGCCCAGCTCGGCTCGTGGACGCCGACTGCCTCCGAGAACGGCGACGACTACGACGAATGGTGGCGTACCCACTTCTCGATCGACCACGACCCGACCGGCTTGTTCTGCGAGGCGAACATCTTCCGCTATCGACCGCTCCGCCGTGTTCTCCTGCGTATCGGTGAGGGAGCGGACGCCGACGACCTCGATCTCGTACGGCGAGCAGCGGAGGTGTGCGGAGTAGAGCTGGTGGAGAGCACGTCGTCACACGAAACCACGGTCGAGCTCGCCGCCCGCCTCGCATCGCTTTGCATCGATCGCATTCGTGCCGTCGGATCTTCGGTGTCCGATGAGCTTCGCATCGCCGCCCACGCGGCAGGTGTTCACATCGCGGATCAGCCGGTGACGGCTGCTGGTCGACTCGAGCTGCAGCACTATCTGCGAGAGCAGGCCGTGAGCCGCACCCTCCATCGTTTCGGAAACCTCGTCGCGTCCTGATGCGTCGGCCGATTGAGGGTGAACGCTGGGTGGCGGCGTAGCGTGCGGGCCATGGTCAAGAGCACCCACGCCGCCGTCGCCGATGCCCGAAATGCCGACGTGCAGATCTGGATCAACGGCGAGTTCTTCCACCGCAGCGAGGCGAAGATCTCGGTATTCGACAGTGGCTTCCTCGTCGGCGACGGCATCTGGGAGGGCATCCGCCTGCACCATGGCACGTTTGCGTTTCTCGACCGGCACCTCGACCGGCTGTTCGCCGGCGCCACGGCCATCGACCTCGACATCGGAACCCGCGAGGAGATCACGGCCGCCCTCCAGGCCACCGTCGACCGCAACGACATGGACGACAACGTGCACGTCCGCCTGATGATCACCCGTGGCGACAAGAAGACGCCGTCGCAGCACCCCTCGAACGTGATCGGCGGCCCGAACGTGGTGATCATCGCCGAGCACAAGCAGGCCGATCCCGAGGTGGCCAACCAAGGCATCTCGTTGTTCACCGCCACCGTGCGCCGTCCACCTCCTGACACGCTCGATCAGAAGCTGAATTGCCACTCGAAGCTCCACGAGGTCATCGCACTCATCCAGGCCGTGGGTGCCGGCGCTGACGAGGCGCTCATGCTCGACCCGAACGGTGCCGTGGCCACCTGCAATGCCACCAACTTCTTCATCGTTCGCGACGGCGAGGTGTGGACCTCGACCGGCTTTTACAACCTACCCGGCATCACCCGAGCCCTCGTGATCGAAACGGCCCGCGCTGCCGGCATCGCTGCATATGAGAAGGATTTCTCTCTCACCGATGTGTACGCCGCCGACGAGGTCTTCGTGACCGGCACGTTCGGTGGGCTGACCCCGGTGAGCGAGGTCGATGGTCGCACGATCGGCGATGGTGCGGGCATGGGTCCGACGACCGCGCGTCTCGTCGAGCTGTATCGCGAAGCAATCGCCGCCGACGTGGCCCGCTGAACCGACGTACGATCTCGGATCCGCCCACAATCCGTTCGAGGAGCAACCCCATGATTCTGATCGCCGGCACGGTCCGCATCGACCCGGCCAGTCGCGATGCCGCCATCGAGGCTGTCACCGAGATGATGGCGAATTCCGCCAAAGAGGATGGTTGCGTGAGCTATGACTTCAGCGCCGACTTCCATGACCCCGGGATCCTCCATCTATTCGAGGAGTGGGAGACCGCCGAGTCGCTCCAGTCCCACCTCGAATCGCCCCACATGAAGGTGTATCGCGCGGCGCTGGCCGAGATCGGCCTGCTGGGGCGCAACATCCACAAGTACGAGGCATCCGAGAAGGTGCTGCTGCCCTGACCTTCGCCGAGGCTTCACCATGACCCTGCGCATCAACATGTGGTCGAGCCCACGCAATCTCTCGACGGCGATGATGTATTCGTGGCGGGAGCGCGCCGACACCGCCGTGGTCGACGAGCCGATCTATGCCCATTACCTGCGCCACACCGGCCGTCGCCATCCGGGCGACGACGAGGTCCTCGCGAGTCAGGACGCCGACGGCGAGGCCGTGATTCGCGACGTGATGCTCGGCGAGTACGACACGCCCGTCGTCTTCTTCAAACAGATGGCCAAACACCTCGTGGGGCTCGACCGATCGTTTCTCCCCCAGTTCCGCAACGTGTTGCTGACCCGAGAGCCCCACGACATGCTCACGTCGTTCCAGGTGAACATCCCCGACGCCACCATCGACGACACCGGCTTCCCCGAGTTGGTCGAGATCCTCGACACACTCGTCGACGCGGGTGAGGAACCGATCGTGGTCGACACCAAGCGCCTCCTGATCGACCCGCCTGCCGTGCTCAGCGAATTGTGCGACCGGCTCGGACTCGACTTTGATCCTGCCATGCTCAGCTGGCCTCCTGGTCCCAAAGCGGAAGACGGTGTGTGGGCCGAGCACTGGTACGCAGGTGTCCATCGCTCGACCGGGTGGCAGCCGTACGTCCCAAAGGACGCGGAACTCCTCCCCGCCGTCGCCCCCGTTCTCGAGGAGATCATGCCCATGTACGAACGGCTCATGCCATACCGGATTTGAGGGGAGCGTCCACTTCCCGCTTCGCTCCCGGGCTCGGATCCGTCGCTGCGCTCCTCGACCTCGCGCCGGCTGCGCCGGAGGCGGGCTCCCACTCCTCGTCCCTCGTCGCTGGGGTGGCTTCTCGCTACCGATAGGGGCGGGGGCGGCCGGTTACTCTGACCCCTTTTCGCAAAAAGGGGTCAGAGCACCTTCGCCGGAAAGGGGTCTGACCCCCAGTTTGTGGGTTTCCGCGGATGTCGGGCGGAAGCCCGACGTGTTGGGGGGGAGCGGAGCTCGCGAAGCGACCATGTGGGTTTCCGCGGATGTCGGGCGGAAGTCCCGACGTGTCATGAAGCCCCGACTTTTAATCGATCCTGAGGATCGAACCGAGCGCGAAGTCGGGGGCGGGGCCCGCCCCGATGGCCTCGTAGACCGAGGGCGGTACCGAGATGTCGGCGACGTAGAGGTGACCGACCACGTCGTCGTTGCGCAGGCCGATCTTCGGAAGCGCGAGTGTGCAGGTGGCGTCGGCGCTCACATGCGGTGTGGCGTGAACGCCGGTGGTCGAGTCGAGACCGCTGGGCACATCCAGGGCGAGGACTTCGGTCGGCGCGCGGTCGATTTGGCCGATCACGTCGGCGGTGCGGCCGCGCGGATCTCCCCGAAGCGAGTAGCCGATGACCGCGTCGATCACGAGGTCGACGCCAGCGGCGACCTCGCCGACCACCGGGATGCCCATCCGCTCCACGATGTCGAGCTGGTGAGCGGGCACCGGGCGAAGGCGATCGCGGTCGGTGGCGAGCACCACCTGGACGTCGACGCCGGCCACCGCCAGGTGGCGCGCCCCCACGAGCCCACCACCACCGTTCCCGCCCGAGCCGGCACACACGACCACCGAGTTCGGCATGAACCGTTTGATCGCCAGCCGAGCCAGGTTGCGGCCCGCGTTCTCCATCATCTGCACGAGGTCGATGCGCAGTTCGTCGATCATGATCCGGTCGACCTCGACCATTTGCTCGGTCGTGAGCCAGCCGATCGAGTCGGCCGAGATGACAGGAACGACGTCGACGTGCATGTCTGCACGCTAGACGGCTCCCATCGTGTCGGCCCCCTGCGGTTGGGGATCGGCGCCGCGCGGGGCGAGAATGGGGGAGTGAACCTGATCGACGACCTTCGCTCGGAGCTGCGCGCACTCGACCGCGTGGTCGTGGCCTTCAGCGGTGGTGTCGACTCGGCGCTTCTCGCATACGTCGCCCACGAAACACTGGGTCCCAAGAACGCGATCGCGGTCACCGCGATCTCGCCCAGCCTCGCAGGCGCTGAGCGCGACGAGTGCGCTGTGCTCGCCGAACTGTGGGGGCTCGACTGGCGAGAGGTCACGACCCACGAGATGGAGAACGCGGCATACCGGGCCAACGATGGTGACCGCTGTTTCCACTGCAAGGACGCGCTCATGGATGCGGTCGAACCGCTCGCCACCGAACTCGGGGCCACCGTCGTACTCGGCGTGAATCTCGACGACCTCGGAGACCACCGGCCCGGCCAGCGCGCCGCCGCCGAGCGAGGTGCTCGCTTCCCCATGGTCGACGCCGGCCTCGACAAGGAAGCTGTCCGCAAATCGTCGGCCGATCTGGGCCTACCCACGTGGGACAAGCCTGCGGCCGCGTGTCTGGCATCGCGCCTTCCCTATGGCACTACGGTGACCCTCGGTCGACTGACGAGTGTGGAAGGTGCCGAGTTTGCGCTGAAGCAGATGGGCTTCCCCGAGATCCGGGTCCGTCACTACGACGAGATCGCCCGGATCGAGGTCCCGGTCGAGTCGCTCGGGCGGATCGTCGAGCAGCGCGACGCCGTGGTCGCGGCCGTGAAACAGGCCGGGTATCGCTATGTCGCGCTCGACCTCGAGGGGTTCCGGTCGGGCAACCTCAACCAGGCACTTCGGGACTGACGCGATCCACCGTTTACTCCCCGAACGAGCAGGAGTAGAACGGAAGTCACGGGCTATGGCCCCGGTTGCGCGCTGTCGCAGCCGCGGCGGCGGCACCGGGCCGGGGAGGTGCACGACATGACTCGTGCCGACACGGAAAGAGAAATAAAGGACACGCTCGGGCTGGTTCCCAGCTTCTTCGACGGCATCCCAACCGATGTCATCGAAGCGGAGTGGGAGCTGTTCAAGCGGTTCGAGTTCGGCGACACTCACATCCCGACGAAGTACAAACAGCTGATGGGTGTGGCGCTCCACTCGTACACACACTGCAGTTACTGCACGCTGTTCCACACCGAAGCCGCACGGCTGAACGGTGCAACGGATGCGGAGATCCAGGAGGCTGCGCACTTTGCGAAGCACTCTGCCGGATGGAGTACCTACATGAACGGGACGAGGCAGAGCTTCGACACGTTTGCGAAGGAACTCCACGAGGTCGAGGCGTACCTGTCGTCGAACTGAGCGATTCGTGGGTGCGGGAGGCGGCTCGCACCCCGAGCGCTTTCCCACGCGAACGTGGAGCGAACACTTGTTTGTCGAACGAGTGTTCGTGTAGTGTTCGAAGCCATGCATCACGTCCCGACCCCTGTCTCGAGTCCCTCTCAGCGCCGGCGCCGTCATCTCGACGTGTACCACCGGGCGCTGCGCTCGGCCCACACAGCCGAACAGCGGGCGGCCGTCGCCGCTCGTTACCGCCACCTCTTCGCTGTCACAGCCTCGTCGTAGCGTCTCGCCCATGGCCAAGACAAAGACCGTGTTCGTGTGCTCGTCGTGTGGACACACCGCCCACAAATGGATCGGGCAATGTCCCGATTGCGAAGACTGGAACACCCATGACGAGGAGGTCGCAGAGCGAACGTCAGCCGCCCCGATCGTCATCGCCGAGGCTCCGCGCCCGATCCGTATGATCGCGGCGGATTCGTGGACTGCCAGCCCCACCGGTGTCGACGAGCTCGATCGTGTGCTCGGAGGCGGATTCGTCTCCGGATCGGTCACCCTCGTCGGCGGCGAGCCGGGCATCGGCAAATCCACCCTCCTCCTCCAGGCCGTGGCCAAGCTCGCCGAGTCGGGCGCCAAGTGTCTGTACGTGTCAGCCGAAGAGGCGAGCGAGCAGGTTCGGTTGCGGGCCGAACGTTTGGGTGCGGTCGTCGACAACCTGTGGCTGGTGTCCGAGACATCGCTCGTCGCAATCCTCGCCCACTGCGATCAGTTGAAGCCCGACTACGTCGTCGTCGACTCGATCCAGACCGTTCACGACCCGGAGTTGCGGTCGGCGCCGGGCGCGGTGGGCCAGGTCCGGCACTGTGCCCATCGTCTTGTCACCGAGGCGAAGCGCCGCTCCATGACCACGATTCTGGTGGGCCACGTCACCAAGGAAGGCGGCCTTGCAGGCCCCCGGGTGCTCGAGCACGTGGTCGACACCGTGCTCGCATTCGAAGGAGATCGTCACCATGCACTCCGTCTTCTTCGTGCGGTGAAGCACCGCTTCGGTGCAACCGACGAGCTCGGTGTGTTCGAGATGTTGGGTGAGGGACTCGCATCGGTCGTCGACCCGAGCCGATTGTTCCTCGCCGATCGCGCACCGGGCGTTGCCGGGTCGGTCGTCGTGCCGATTCTCGATGGGCACCGCCCGCTGCTGGTCGAGGTCCAGGCGCTCGTCGCTCGGTCGGCGCTTCCTCAACCTCGGCGCGCTGCCACCGGGGTCGATGCCAAACGGCTCGCGCTCATCCTTGCGGTCATGGAACGTCGAGCTCAGCTCGGTTTCGGTGCCACCGATGTGTACGCCTCGGTGGTGGGTGGCGTGAAGATCACCGAACCGGCGGCCGACCTGGGTCTCGCGCTGGCCGTGGCCTCGTCGATCGTTGATCGCCCGCTCGATCAGGGTCTGGTGGCGTGCGGCGAGATCGGTCTTGCGGGTGAGCTCCGCCAGACCGCCCAGACCGAACGGCGTCTGGCCGAGGCTGCCCGTGTTGGGTTCACCAAGGCGGTCATTCCGGCCGGTTCGCCTCCCACCCCCGACGGCATCCTCGGCATACGCGCCGAAACCGTGAGCGAGGCTCTGCGGTTGGCGGGCCTCATCGGCTCGCCATCGGAGTCGCCGATGCCGCTCAGCGCCGACGGCATGAACGTGGTCCCGCTCCGTCCTGCTGATCGCGCATACGCGGGCGAAGAGTCGATCGACGACTCGACCGTTTTCGCCGACGAGCCCCCCTCGGGGTGGTTCGGTCAGTGAGCTCGTTGGTGAGCTGGGGGGTCGGTGTGACCTCAGAGCTCACTCGATGATGGGCGGTACCTCGCCGGTCCATTCTTCAAGCGGAGCGCAGTGCCACACCCAGCGGCGGAGACGTGGTGCCCCGGGCAGCTCGATGCGGCCGTTGGCCCACAGGAGCGCGTGCCAGGGCTGATCGCCGGCGTCGACCCACGGGAACAAGCGTGCAAGCACGCTCCCGGCGATCGCATCGTCGGGGGCGAACGAGCTCGCCAGGCCGAGATGAGCGTCGTAGCTGTGAACGAGCATTTCGTCGCACGCCATGGCGGCAAATCCTGATGGGTCCGCGCTTCCAAATGGGTGAAACCCCCGTGCGCCGGGATCCGCCGTCTCGACAACCGCAGCCAGCATCGCCGCATACGTCTCGAGGGTGGCGATGAGCTCGGCCGGTGTGGCGTCGGTCTTCAACTGATTGTCGATGCACTCGAGGTCGGGGCCGCCGGCCGCGAGATCGATCGAGTACCACAGACACGCCTGAGCCATGTGGGCGACGACCGCTGACACCGACATGTCGAGATCCGGAACCGGTGAAGTCCAGCTCTCGTGGTCGCTCTCGTTGAGAAGGCGAGCGCACTGCGCCGAGACGGTACGAACATCGGAGTCATCGATCATCTGACGACCATAGTGGCGAGGGTGGGGCTGTCCCGAGGGTGACGCTCGGGGTTTCCCCTCATGCCCGGGTCGGGGGTGGTCGTCCCGCGGTACCACTCGAGCTCATCCCGGTACCCACCCCACGAAGGAGGGCCGAACCACCCGTAGCCCGACGACATCCGCCGAGTGTTTCCGCACGCTGGATTGCACGGGATTCGCAACCGGCGTTCCCAGGCGAACGGAGGAAGCGATGACCCTCATCGACACCCCAGTAATCACCGAGTTGGCCGCTCGGACCGAAGCGGCAACACGCGTCTACGGCAGCGGAGACACTCGAGTTACTGCGCTCGACGCGGTTGACACCACCTTCACAAAGGGCCAGTTCACGGCGATCATGGGTCCCTCGGGCTCGGGCAAGTCGACGCTGATGCACTGCCTCGCAGGCCTCGACCGACTCTCGGACGGCCGGGTGGTCATCGGCGACACCGATCTCTCGACGCTCTCTGAGAAGGAGCTGACGCTGCTCCGGCGTACGAAGATCGGCTTCGTCTTCCAGGCGTTCAATCTCGTGCCGACACTCAGCGCGGCCGAGAACATCACCCTTCCACTCGATCTCGGACGAAACGGCCGCAATGAAGCCTGGATCGACGAGGTCGTGCAGGCGGTCGGCCTCGGTGATCGACTTGCACACAAGCCCAACGAGCTCTCGGGCGGGCAGCAGCAGCGGGTCGCGGTTGCTCGTGCCCTCGCTTCGCGCCCCGAGGTCGTCTTCGCCGACGAACCGACCGGCAATCTCGATTCGACCACCGGCGCCGAGATCCTCGACTTCATGCGTCGAGCGGTGAACGAGTATCGCCAGACCATCGTGATGGTCACCCACGACCCCGTCGCGGCGTCGTACGCCGACCGGGTTCTGTTCCTGGCCGATGGTCGGATCGAGTCGGAGCTGGACGATCCGAGCACCGACGAGATCTTGTCGACGCTTCGTACCGTCGGAACCCGCTGAGCGGGCGACGGCAGGGGAGGAACAACATCATGTGGAACATCACCCGCAAAAACGTGGCGGCGAACAAGGTTCGACTGGCACTCACTGCGCTCGCCATCGTGCTCGGCGTGGGCTTCATCAGCGCCGCCAACATCCTGAGCGACGGCCTCCGTGATTCGTTCGGAGATCTCGCGACCGAGATCGTGCAGGGTACCGACCTCGAGGTCCGCGCGTCGGACGAGGACCGAGGTCTCAATGCGGTCCAAGTCGCCCAGATCAACGAGATCGGTGGCGTTCGAGCCGCAATCGGAAGCGTCGAAGGATGGGACAACACTGTCCTTCCTGTGAAACCCGATGGCGACACGATCAGCCAGCAGGGTCCGCCTCAGATCGCCTTCGGTTGGATCGATGACAACCAGCTCAATCCGAGCTCGATCGAATCGGGACGAGCACCCGAAGGTCCGGGGGAGTGGGTGATTGACTTCACGAGCGCTGAGAACCACGGGTTTGTGATCGGGGAGACCTACGACCTCGTTGTGCCGACAGAAGCCGGGATCACCCAGGCGACCCTGGTGGGAACACTCCGGTTCGGTCAGGACAACACGACCAATGGTGCCGTGCTGATGGCGATGGAGGCGACGACGGCGATGGCCGAGTTCGGCATCTCCGGCAACTTCGACAGCATCGTGATCGCAACCGACGGCTCTCGTGCTGTCGCCGATGTACAGGCCGACGTGGACCGGGCGATAGGCCCGGGCTTCGAGAGTCTCGACAACGCCGACCTCAACTCTGAGCAGCGGGCACAGTTCAATTCGTTCATCAATGTCTTCGCCTGGGTCCTGCGGACGTTTGCGATCGTGGCGCTGTTCGTGTCGATCTTCATCATCGCCAACACCTTCAACATCGTTATGAGCCAGCGGGTTCGCGAGCTCGGTTTGCTTCGCGCAATCGGCGCGACGCCCCGGCAGGTCCAGCGAGCCGTGGTCGCCGAGGCCACGGTTGTGGGTCTGGTGGCATCGGTCGTCGGGCTGGCGGTCGGACTTGGTCTCGCCTACGGCATGGAGGCCGCGCTCAACGCAATCGGCGCCGAGCTTCCCTCCTTCGGCAAGCCGATAACCGTGGCGACGGCAGTCATCGGAGTCGGTGTGGGTGTTGGCGTCACGGTTCTCTCGGCGTGGGTTCCGGCCCGAAAGGCTGGTCGGGTCTCGCCGATCGCAGCGATCTCCGGGCACGACTCGGTGGAAGGTTCCGAGGGCAGGCGATCACTCATGATCGGCGCACTGCTCTCGGCCGTTGGTGCCGGTCTGACCGGTACGGCGCTGTTCGGCGGCATCGACAGCACGGCGAACGTCCTGATCATGCTGGGGATGGGGGCGGCCGTGCTCTTCGTGGGCATCACGCTCCTCAGCCCGATCGTGGCGGCGCCCATTTCGCGGACGATCGGCGCACCTCTTCGTGCGGTGTTCCGCAAGCCCGGTGCTCTCGCCACCGAGAACGCAGCTCGCAATCCACGGCGAACCGCGACGACCGCGGCCGCCCTGATGATCGGCCTGTCGCTGGTGTCGATGGCATTCGTGGTCGGCCAGTCGCTGAAGTCCGACCTCAACGAACTACTCGAGTCGACCGTGCAGGCCGACTATGCAGCGTTCGGAGCATCGGAGTCGGGTCTCGTTCCGCTTGCCGTCGGCGAGCAGCTCGCCGAGAGCGATCACCTCGTCGACGTGGCCGGCATGCGGTACTGGTCGACCGACATCGACGGCGTCGACACCGAGGTATCGACCCTTCCTCTCGCATCGATCGACTCGGTGTTCGATCTCGGGTTGACCGAGGGAAGTTACGAGGCGATCACCGACGAGTCGCTCGGGCTGCGTCAGGCGGTGGCGGACGATCTCGGGGTCGGCCTCGGCGATTCGGTCTCGGTGGATCTCAGCAATGGATCCTCCGTCGAACTGGAGGTTGCTGCGCTGTTCGACGACGGGAACATCTTCGAGGGGGCGCTCGTCACGGGAGCCCGCTACGAGACGATCGGAGATCAGACGAGTTTCGACTGGGTCGCGGCATCGATCGCTCCTGGATCAACCGCGGAGCAGGCGCAAGCCGACATCGACGCCGTTTCGGCCGGGTTCCCCCAACTCGATGTGCAGTCGGCGGCCGGCTACCGCGAGAGCATCAGCGGGCAGGTCGACTTCTTGCTCCAGGTGCTTAGCGGATTCCTCGGTTTGGCGATCCTGATCGCCTTCATCGGCATCGTGAACACGATGGCGCTGTCGATCTTCGAGCGCACACGGGAACTCGGACTGTTGAGAGCGGTTGGCATGACCCGCCGCCAGATGCACCGGATGGTTCGTTGGGAGGCGGCGATCGTGAGCGGCGTGGGTGCGATCCTCGGAGCTGTCGTCGGCATCGTGTTCGGCGTACTCGTGGTGACCGCAACTCCAAGCGACATCCTCGACAACCTGGCCGTGCCCTGGCTCTCGATCGGAGTGCTGGTCGTGGTCGCAATGGCCGCCGGACTGGTCGCCGGTTTCCTACCCGCCCGCCGTGCCGGAAAGCTCGACGTCCTCGACGCCATCGCCAGCTAGCGGAGCCCCCCAAAGGCGCCCGGCACTCTCGAGTCGAGAGTGTCGGGCTTCTTGCTTTTCCGTTCTAGCGCGAGCGGATCTCGAGCTGTTTGCGGTTGGTGATCGTGTACCGGCGATCGGTCTGGGTGAGCCAGCCGAGTCGGATGAAGGCACTGATTGCCTTGTTCACCCGTTCACGGGAAGCGCCGACCATGCCCGACAGTTCTTCCTGAGTGATGGGCAGCGTGAACTCATCCGAGTCGCCCGCCAGTTCGAGTAGGCGTTTGGCCGTGCGCCCGGTGACGTCGAGGAAGACCGAGTCGGCGAGTGCTTCGTCCATCGATCGCAGCCGGCGGGCCAACATGTCGACCACGCGCCAGAGCGCCTCTGGGTGCGCCTCATATGTCGAGCGAACTGGGCCGTAGGGGATCTCGGCGACCTTCGAAGGTTCAAGTGCTCGAGCTTCCGCCGACCGCCCCAATCCGTCGAACAATCCCATCTCGCCGAAGAGATCGCCGTCCTCCATGAGTGCGACCACCGATTCCCGGCCGTCGATCGATTTATTGGCGATGGCGATACGACCACTGATGACGATGTACAGCGCGTCTGGTTCCTGCCCTTCGTCGAAGAGCACATCGCCGCGCCACAGCGACTTCTCCGTAGCGGAGGCGGCGAGCTCGTCGATCATTTCCGGATCTACATCCCGGAAGAGATCAGACGAGGTGAGAAGTGAGGTGTCAACCATGTCATCGGCGATGATAGTGACATGAACGCCGCCGATGTTGATCAGCAGCCAGCGCGCACCTCCGACGTGTGGACGATCGTCGTGGCCGGTGGCTCGGGACTCCGCTTCGGCTCCCGCAAACAGTTCGTCGAGCTCCACGGTCGATCGGTGCTGCAACGGTCCATCGATACGGCTGCTGGCTGCTCTTCGGGCGTGGTCGTCGTCGTCCCACAGGACGCGATCGATTGCACGGGCATCGAGTCCAGCGACGGCGTTGAGCTGCGCATCGTGGCCGGTGGCGATACGCGCGCCGCGTCGGTTCGGGCGGGCCTCGCCGAGGTACCGGCCACGACCGGTGTGGTCCTGGTACACGACGCTGCCCGCCCGCTCGCCAGCGCTGCCGTCTTCGAGCGGGTCATCGATGCGGTTCGTGCAGGCGCCGATGCGGCGGTTCCGGTCACCCCGCTTGCCGACTCGATCCGGACGCGCTCCGGCGACCCCGTCGATCGAGCCGACCTCGTCGCCGTGCAGACTCCACAGGGGTTCCCGGTAGGCGCCCTACGACGGGCACACGCGGATGGGGCCGACGCGACCGACGACGCCACCCTCGTCCAGGCGACAGGCGGTACCGTCGCAATGGTCGACGGCGAACTGTGGAACCGTAAGATCACCGACCCCTCGGACCTCGCGGCCATCGAGGCGGTCCTTGAATGGAGAGCCTCCCAATGAGCGAACACCCCGAGATCCGGGTCGGCCAGGGCTTCGACATCCATCCATACGGCACCGACGCGGCCCGGCCGATGGTGCTCGGTGGAGTGCACTTTGATGGCCCCGGCCTCGCGGGTCACAGCGATGCCGATGTGATCGCTCACGCGGTCACAGACGCACTTCTCGGTGCTGCTGGTCTGGGGGACATCGGCTCGTTTTTCCCCGACACTGATCCGGCGCTCGAGAATGCCGACAGCATCGAGCTGCTCCGATCGGCGGCCTCCGCGGTTCGCCGGGCGGGTTGGGAACCGATGAACTCCGACTGCTCTGTCGTGCTCGACATGCCGAAACTTGCGCCAGTTCGTACCGACATGGAGGCTCGGCTCACCGCCGCGATCGGAGCTCCCGTCACCGTGAAGGGCAAGCGTCCCGAAGGAATCGGTGCACTCGGACGGGGCGACGGCGTGGCGTGTTGGGCGGTGGCGCTGGTGCGCCGAGCACCTTCGTGATCGGCCTTGAAACCCGTCGCTTTGGGCCATTTCTGATCTATCGGATTCGGCCGCCGCGCGACAAGCGATTGGCGAACGTGATCATTGGACTGGTGCTCTTCGGCTTTGCCTTGGGGCTCTCGGTGGAGGCCAGCCTCGGGGTGAACCCCTGGACTGTCTTCCACGGCGGACTTGCGAATCACACCCCTCTCACGATTGGGACCGCCACGATTGCCACGGGGCTGGTGCTCCTCGTGAGCTTCCCCGTTTATCAAGAGCCGATCGGCCTCGGAACGTTGCTCAACGTGGCGGTGATCGGCACCGTCACCGACCTCACCCTGTTTGCGATCCCTGATCTCGAGTCGATGGTCGCTCGTGTTCTTGCGCTGATCGCGGCGCCGATCCTGATCGGCCTCGCCTCGGGTCTGTACATCGGTGCAGGGCTGGGCCCGGGTCCGCGCGATGGCATCATGACGGCGCTCGAGCGGCGAAATCTCCCGGTGTGGTTCGCCCGAACCCTGATCGAGGTCACGGCGTTGAGCGTCGGTTGGCTCCTCGGTGGAAACGTCGGGTTCGGGACACTGTGGATGGCCGGGTCCGTCGGCTTTTGGGTTCACGTCTTCCTGCATCGGCTTCGGATCGATCACGCACCGGCACCCGTCGGCGAACGGCGCTGATTGTCGCGGCATCAGGATCTGGATACCGTTCGGTGACGCATTTGTCGCGTCGTGTGAAGGAATCACAGCATGAATGTCCGACGAAACTTCAGCGTGCTTGCTGCGGCGGCACTGGTGGCGGTTCTTCTGTCGAGCGCCCAGGCAACCGCGCAGCAGACCCACCTTTGCGACGGCGAGGTGGCCACCATCGTTGGTACACCCGGCGACGACGTGATCCGAGGCACCAATGGCCGCGATGTCATCGTCGGACTCGCCGGTAGCGACCGGATCATCGGCGGTCGGGGTCACGACCTGATCTGCGGCGGCAGCGGTCCCGACAAGCTCGCCGGGGGCGCCGGCCGGGATCGCGTGATCGGTGGAGGAGGCAGCGACCGAATCTCCGGCGGATCCGCCGCCGACACGGTGATCGGAGGCGGCGGAAACGACCGCCTTTTCGGCTCTGGCGGCGACGACACGATCATCGGCGGGCCCGGCAAGGATCGGATTTTTGGTGAGATCGGGAACGACACGTGCACGATCGACACCGACGATCTCCTCAACCGCACCTGTGAACTCGGCAACTACAGGACCTGGACCGGCGTCGGTGACGACGTTCTCCGGCCCCGGCTTCCCCGATCATTCATCGCGGCGACCGATTGCCCCGCGACCGGCACGCTTTGCAGCAACTACTACGTGGCGAAGGTCGCGGTGGATGGGCCCGCGTCGTTCGACGCTCTCGGCCTCCAGGCGTTCAACGCCGATGGCGAGCACATCATCGGATACGGGGATGCCGGCGATCGCTACGAGGGCGTCTTCCTCTTCCATGAGCGCCCGGCCGCCATCGAGTTCGACAGCGGCGGGTCCGGGTCGTGGTCGGTCACGTTTGTGCAGGCGAGCGGGGTCGTCGCGGCGCCGGCTCGGCTCACGAGCACGGGAAATCGCGTCTACCGCCTGCCACGCCCGCTGACCGGGCTCGTCACGACCGATGCGACATGGGACGGTTTCGGCAACTTTGCCGTGATCGGCGTGTCGCCCACCGACGGCAGGAGGTTGCTTGTGAACGAGGTTCGCTTCAACGGAACCCACACCCCGCCGTTCACCGTCGATCGGGTTGCGATTCCGGGTATCTCGCTGGTTCAGGTTCTCTCCGACGAAGGATCCTGGACCGTCGAGCTCGGCAACTAGCGATGGCTCGCCGCCCCCAGAACAAGGGTGGGAACCGTCGTGCCCGCCCACGCGCGCAAGGCCGCCCGAACAACAACCGCCAGGGTCAGCGCGGGACAACGCCGATGCGTGCTGACGCTGCCTCGGCGGGCGGGGGTGCCGGCGGGGGTGAAGCCCGTCGGTCGAAGGGCCCTGGAGGCGAACGAGTGGAGGGTCGGCAGGCGGTGCGTGAGCTGCTGTTGGCGGGAGTGCGCCGCCCGCGCGAGATCGTGATGGCGGCCGGTGTGGACTCGGCGCCGATCCTCGAGGACATCGTCGAGCTGGCAACCGAGGCCCGAGTTCCCGTTCGTGAGGTTGCCCGGAAGGCCTTCGATGCGCTCTCCGACACCGAGTCGGCCCAAGGGGTGCTCGCCGAGGCGGCACCGCTCGAGACGGTGGAGATCGAAGACCTGATCGACGAACCTCTCCCGTTTCTCGTGATGGTCGACGGGGTCACCGATCCGCACAATCTGGGAGCGATCTTCCGGTCGGCGGACGCTGCCGGCGCGACGGGAATCGTGCTTCCCCGCCATCGTTCTGCACGGGTGAGTGCCACTGTCACCAAGACCGCCGCGGGCGCAGTCGAGCATGTGCCGATCGCGACGGTTGCCGGAATCCCAGCGGCGATCCAGCAGATCAAGTCAAACGATGTTTGGGTCGTCGGGCTGGACGAAGCCGGCACCCGGTCGATCTTCGATCTCGATCTGGCCGACCAGCCCCTCTGTCTCGTGTTGGGTGCGGAGGGCCCGGGGCTCTCCAGGCTCACACGCGAGCGCTGCGATCAACTCGTGTCGATTCCGATGCAGGGAGCGGTGGCGTCCCTCAATGTGTCGGCGGCGGCGACCGTGGCCATGTTCGACGTGGCACGCCGGCGGATGAACGGCTGACCGCGGTGCGCGCCGGAGTGATCTCCCTGCACACTTCGCCTCTCACGCAGGCGGGCGCGGGGGACAGTGGCGGAATGAACGTCTACATCCGCGAGTTCGTCTCCTCGCTTACGCAGGCGGGCGTGCAGTGCGATGTGTTCGTTCGGCGCTGGCACGAGGAGCTCCAGCCCATCGTCGAGGTCGAGCCGGGTTTTCGGGTCATCCACGTTCCCGCGGGCGCCTGCGAGCTCGCGAAAGAGGATCTCCCAGGAATCGTCGACGAGTTCGTGACGTGGATGCGCGACTGGCTGGAGCGCGAACCGGTCGACGTGCTCCACGCGAACTACTGGCTGTCGGGCGTCGTCGGCCATCAGCTGAAACACGCGCTCGAGCTGCCGCTGATCACCACGTTCCACACCCTGGCTCGGGTGAAGGCCGAAATGGGCGACGAGGAACCACAGCGGCGAATCGATGCCGAAGCGACGGTCGTGAGCTGCTCCGACGTGCTCATCGCCAACGCTCCCCAGGAACGAATCCAATTGATCGAGCTGTACGGGGCCGAGTCGAGCCGCATCGAGATCGTCGCTCCGGGCGTCGACCGTGCCCTCTTTGCCCCGGGGCCTGCCGCCGGTGCCAGGGACGCGATCGGCTACGACGCCGGGCCGCTCATTCTCTTCGTCGGCAGGATTCAACCCCTCAAGGGAGTTGACATCGCCGTCGGTGCGCTCGCGGAGCTCCAGGACCCAGCCGCGCGACTGATGATCGTCGGCGGCGCCAGCGGCGTCGAGGGTGAAGCCGAGATCGAGCGTCTCAACTCGATGATCGAAGGCCTGGACCTCGCCGGTCGCGTGATCTTCGTCGAGCCGCAGCCTCACTATGCGTTGTCGACGTTCTATCGAGCCGCGGACGTCGTCGTCATGCCCTCTCGCTCCGAGTCTTTCGGGCTCGTCGCGCTCGAGGCCGCCGCGTGCGGGCGGCCGGTCGTGGCGGCCGCCGTTGGTGGGCTTCGAACGCTCGTCGACGATGGTGTCACCGGGTACTTGATCGAGGAGAGAGACCCGGTCGCGTACGCAGAGGCAATCGAGCGGATCATCACCGATCCCCTCCACGCAGCTGCGCTGGGTGCGGCGGCGGCGGTTCACGCTGGCCGCTACCCGTGGTCCGGGCTCGCAAGCCGGCTTCGCTCGATTTACCACGACCTGGTCGAGGCCAGGTCGCTCGTCGACTGTTCGTAGGAGCCACCGTGGACGACTGTGCACCGCCGACCGCCGAGGAGCGTGAGTCGGCGTTGGCTTCGCTCACCTCATGGCTGGTCGCAATCGCCGAGAACCCGGTTGTCGCCGCCGTGGTCGCCGACGACGAGTCCGAGCTCGACCGGTGGTTCGTGCGGGTCAATGGCGACTCGAAGGATGTGTACTCAGTGTGGTTCACCATGGGCCAACGAACCCTCGCGTACGAGACGTACGTGATGCCGGCGCCCGACGAGAATCACGCCCAGTTCTACGAGCAGCTCCTTCGTCGGAACGACAAGCTTCACCAACTGGCATTCACCGTCGGCGATGAGCATGCGGTGTTCCTGAAGGGACGGATTGACATCCGCCACGTGACCCAGGATGCGCTCGATCAGGTGCTCGGGTCGGTCTACGCGGCGATCGAGCTTGCGTTCCTTCCCGCGATTCGGGTTGGCTTCGCGTCCAAATTCGGGACGTGACCGTCGTCGAGTTGCATTTCGGTATGTTTCATGTATTGTTGGCTGTCAACGAGCCCTGTCGTTCGTGGCCATCGGGGAAGTTGGCCACACTCGGCAGGGCTCGCTGCCGTTGACGCGAGAACGCCGCGGTTGCCGTCTCTCGTGGGGGCGCTAGCCTTTTCCCGTTCCATGCGGTCGAGCCTCGGCCGCCTGAGAGGGAGAACACACATGACTTCGAACGTCCTCCGGCGCGTCATCCGGCTCCTCGCCATGATGTTCGCGCTGACGCTCGTCGCCGCCGCTTGCGGTAGCGACGACACCGGCGAGACCGCCGACTCGACCACGACGACGGCAGCAGATGCCGGTACCGACGGTGGCGACGACGGCGCCGATGACTCGGCATTGCCGGATCTTGGTGGCCGCAACGTGACGGTCGGTGTGGAGAACGCCTACCTGCCGTTCAACTACATCCCCGTCGGGGGCGACGAGGGTGAGGGTTGGGACTACGACGCGTGGAACGAGATCTGCCGTCTGCTGAACTGCACCGCCGAGTTCGTGGCCGCCGGTTGGCCCGACGTGATCGACCAGGTCGCTCAGGGTGAGCTCGACACGGCTGCCGATGGCATCTCGATCACCGATGAGCGCAAGGAGATCGTCGACTACTCCGACTCGTACATGACGGTGCAGCAGAAGTTCATCGTCGGTCTCGACGACGACCGCTACGCGAGCGCCGACGACATCATCGACGGTGACGCGATCGTGGCTACTCAGGTGGGAACCACGAACTTCGAGCTGGCCGAGTCGCTGCTCGGTGGCACCGATCGCATCCAGGCCTACGACCAGTTCGGGCTCGCTGTTCAGGCGTTGATCACCGGCGATGTCGATGCGGTGATCATCGACGACGCTGCCGGTGTGGGCTACATCGGTGAGAACGCTGATCAGGTGAAGACGATCGACGACGGACTCCAGTCCGACCCGCTCGGTTTCATCTACCCGCAGGGTTCTGACCTGATCGATCCGGTCAATGCCGCCATTGCCGAGATGAAGACGTCGGGCTTCTTCGAGGAGATCGGCCGCAAGTTCTTCGGCACCGAGTTCACCGTCACCTACGACGACATCGCTGATGTGGTGCTTCCGGGCGACGACGGCGCCGATGACTCGGCATTGCCGGATCT
>JBPCTR010000305.1:0-3455 GCA_051011575.1 Acidimicrobiales bacterium
ACGTATTGCGCGACCGCCTGTCCGACCGCGTGTTCGCCGATGCGACCGCCGTCGTGCGGTCGCTGCGCATGGTGAAGAGCGAGCGCGAGATCGCGAAGACCACGCATATCTGCAGCATCGTGAGCGACGGGTTCGAAGGGATTCCCGACCTGCTCAGCGTCGGGATGACCGAGCGGGAGGCCTTCTCGGCCTTTCGCATCGATTTGCTTCAGCGCGGCGCCGACGATGTGCCATATCTGGTTGGAGCGACCGGGCGAGCTTTCACTGATGTGATCAAACAGCCGAGCGACCGGGTGATCGAGGCCGGTGATCTCCTGATGTTCGACACCGGCTCGATGTTCGACGGCTACTCGAGCGATTTCGACCGCTACTACGCCTTCGGCGAGGTTGACGTTGCGGCCCGGCGAGCTCACGAGGTGGTGTGGGACTCGACTCAGGCGGGATTCGACATGTTGCGCCCGGGAGTCACTACGACCGATCTCTGGCAAACGATGGCCGACGTTCTCAGCGCCGGGGGCTCGCTGGGCAACGATGTGGGTCGTCTTGGTCATGGCCTCGGCATGCAGGTCACCGAATGGCCGTCGAACACCGACATCGACGGAACGGTGATCGAGGAGGGCATGGTGCTGACGCTCGAACCGGGCATGACCTTCGAGCCCGGCCGCATGATGCTCCACGAGGAGAACGTGGTCGTGCGCGCAGACGGCGCCGAATGGTTGTCGAGGCGAGCGCCTCGCGACATCCCGATCATCGGCTGAGGGTGGCAATCGCCTTCGCCCTGTTGGCGGCCCTGTCGGTCGGAGCAACCGATCTGTTCGGATCGACCGCGGTTCGCAAGGGCCGCTTGTGGGGGTCAACGTTGTGGATCCACACCCGCCGGCGATCACGGTTCCTACACGCCGAGAATCTCGGCTGCCGCTCGTTCTCCGGTTTCGACGGCACCGTTCATGAAGCCCTGGTGTTGTAGCGAGGTGTGCTCGCCACAGAAGTGGATCGGACCCTCGGGCGTGCCGCCGGCACCGCGCAGCTCCGTGTACTGACCGAGGCCCCAGTACGAGTACGAGCCGCGGGTGTGCGGGTCGTCGACCCACGAGTCGAGCCAGCCTCGCCCCGTCGCCGCCGCGACCGTCGCGGGGCCGAACACCGTCGCAAGGTCAGGTCCGGTCGCAGTGACGACTGGCGATGGCGCCTCTGCATGAGCGGGAGCGAAGTCGTAGCTCGCACCGAGGTCTCCGCCCGTGTACGCAACGAGCACGCCCGTCGGACCGCGTTCGGTGATTACGTCTTCCCACGTCACCATCAGGTCGGTGTCGCTGATCGAGTCGCCATCGGCGCCATCACCCCGCCAGGCCCGCTCGGCGAACTCGAGGTGGAGCTTGGAGTTGGTGCCCATCGGCTGCTCCGCGATCACACGACGTTTCCGGTCACTCAACTCGGCCCCGTCGAGGTCGACGGTTCGAAGCGCGGTGAACGGCAGCGCCAGCACGACCCGATCGGCGTCGACGTCGGTCGGGCCGCGTGATCCGTCGAACGTGCAGCGCACGCCCGTGTCGTGGAGTCTCACCGCGGCGAGGGCCGACGAGAATTCGATAGCACCGGGCCCGATGTTCTCGACGAGCCGTTCGGCGACCCGGTCATTTCCTCCCTTGACGTGCCACCGCTCGTCGGAGCCCCCGAGGAGGTCCATCGTGCCGTCCGCACCGGGCCCGACCGTCGACAGGAAGTTCAGCGAACTCTGGTCCTCGGCGGCGCCGCCCCACTCGGACAGGTGGGTGACCTCGATCAAGCGGCCCATGCGGGACGGTCGGCCGCCCGGAACGTTCGTGTCGATCCACTCGGCAAGCGACATCCGGTCGAGTGTCGTTGCCGCATCGGCGTGGTTGTCCCAGCGGATGTCGGTGCCTACGGCAGCAAAGTCGCGTCGAATAGCAGGAGCGACCTCGGTCCAGTCGTCCAGCACGTCGATGCGCGGGTAGGGCGTGCCATCGAACGACGAGATGGGTCCGGTGCCGCTGGGATACCCCTCCCAGAGGTCTTCCAGGTCGAGACCGAGCTCGCGGACGAGCCCCCGCATGGCGTCGTGGTCACTGTTGACGAACTCTCCGCCCGACTCTGCGGTTCGGTCGTCGGCGAAGAAGCCGCGCACGGTCCGAGTGCGTCCTCCCAGCCGGTCCGAGGCCTCGTGGACGGTCACGTCGGCGCCCGCCTGCGCGAGCCGGTAGGCACACGTCAGCCCGGCCAGCCCCGCACCGACGACCAGCACCTGGAGTGACGACGCACTGTCGTTGCCGGGTGGAGGCGTCGACGACGAGCAGCCGATCGTCGGGAGCAACGCGGCGGCTCCGACACCGATCGACCCCGCGAGGAATCGTCGGCGAGACATCTCGCGGACGCGCTCGTGAATCTCGAATGCAGGGATCCCGGTTCGTCGGGCGAATTCGGTTTCGGACTGCACCTGACGCAGCAGCCGGCCGAGAGGCGAACGCGGCACATCGAGATGGTAGGCGCCCGATCCCACCTTGAGCCGCTCCGCTACGTTGGAATCGATGGAGTCCGACGTGCTCGGTGCAGCCGTCGACGTCTGCCGTCGGAGATGGGCTACGGCGTGAGCGTGGTGGGAGCGGTTCTGCTGTTCGGGGAGCGATCGCTACCGACTCAGAAGGCCGGCTTCGCGCTCGCGGTGACCGCCGTCGTGTTGATCTCACTCGGGTGACGGGGCGCGATCGAGGAGGTGCGCCCCGTCACCCGAGGTTGAGGATCCGCCAGGAGGAGATCAGACGATGCCGCGGGCCCGAAGTCGGGCCTCGTCGAGTCGATCGCGCGATGCGGTGAGCTCAGCGATCGAGGCTCCGCTGACGCGAAGCGACTGGTGTTCCCGCCACGCGTGGAGCAGGACGTCGAAGTGGGTGTGCGCTTGTGTGGTCATGACATGAGTATGCGTATTTCCCCCCTGTGTGTGGCACCGAAAACACTGTATCTACCGTACTGCTACAGTGAATCGCACCGTGATCGATCAAATTGACAGTGATATTCTCCGTCAACTCCGAATCAACAGTCGGGTGACCAATCGTGAACTGGGGCGCGCCGTCGGCCTGAGCCCCAACGCGGCCGGCGCTCGAGTGCAGCGACTGGTCGAGCGCGGCGTCATCACCGGATTCCACGTCGGCATCGACCACTCTGCGCTCGGCCGCCCGATCGAGGCGAGCATCGATGTCTGGCAGCACGACGATCGCGACCGCGACGCATTCGACCGACTCGTGCGCGAAGACGACCGAATTATCGAGTGTTTCCACCTCACCGGACCCCTCGACTACCGCGTGCGCGCCCGCGTCGCGAGCCCTGAGGACCTCAATGATCTGCTCACGCGTATGCAGATCGAAGGGGGCGTGCGCCAAACCGACAGTCGTCTCGTGCTGGAACACATCTCGATCACGCCCGAGTTGGGATGAATTCCG
>JBPCTR010000306.1:0-2647 GCA_051011575.1 Acidimicrobiales bacterium
GTGACAATACCGAGCATGAGTTCGTCGCTCACGAGATCGCCAGCCTTCATGACCGCTTCGGCCTTCTGGCCGAGTTCGGTACCTGCCGCGACCGCCGCCCGAAGCATGTCGCCAGTAGACACGTGCACGAGGCCGAACGCATCGACGAGCCGGGCGGACTGTGTGCCCTTCCCCGCGCCCTGTCGACCGAGCACAACGATTCGGGATGCCATGGCTGCCTACTTCTTCTTGGCGAGGAAACCCTCGTAGTTGCGCATCATCAGCTGGCTGTCGATCTGCTTCATCGTCTCGAGCGACACACCCACGGCGATGAGGATCGAGATCCCGATGAAGCCGAACCCGGCCGCTGCGTTGGACCCACCGTGCTGGCTGTTCAGCCCGAAACCAAGTGCCGACATGATCAGATTTGGGAGGAGTGCGACCCCGGCGATGAACAGCGCACCGGGCAGCGTGATCCGCGCCAGGATGCGCGCGAGGTAACGCTCGGTCTGCGGACCGGGACGAATGCCGGGCACGAAGCCACCCTGCTTACGGATCGTGTCGGCCTGCTTGGCCGGATCGAACGTGATGGCCGTGTAGAAGTACGCGAATCCGACGATGAGGAACCCGAAGATCACGAGATACAGAACCGCAGTGGGGTCGACCAGGTTGTCGTTCACGAAGTTGCGGATGCCGTTGCCCCAACCGGTGTCGGGAAGCGCTACCGCTATCAGCGTCGGGAGGTAGAGCACGGAGCTGGCGAAGATGATCGGGATGACACCCGACTGGTTGACCTTCAGTGGGATGTAGGTGCTCTGCCCGCCGTACATCTTGCGCCCGACAACGCGCTTGGCGAACTGCACCGGAATACGTCGCTGCCCCTGCTCGACGAACACGATGCCGAACAGCGCGACGATCAGGATCAGCAGGAACGCAACGACCGCGTCGTAGCCCTGGTTCTGTTGAAGGGCCGAGAACTGTGCGGGGAACTGGCTCACGATCGATGCCGTGATGATCAGCGACATGCCGTTTCCGATTCCGCGCTGGGTGATGAGCTCACCCATCCACATCAGGAGCGCCGTGCCTGCCGTGAGGGTCAGAACGACCAGAAGCACGGTGCCAACGTTGAACTTGGGAAGCAGGACGAAGCCGCCACCAAGTCCGTCGCTGCGGTTGAAGAGGAACGAGAAGCTCGTGGCCTGGATGATTCCGATCGCCACGGTCATGTAGCGCGTCCACTGCGTGATCTTGCGCTGACCGACCGCACCCTGCTGCTGCCACTGCTCTACCCGGGGAACGACAACTCCGAGCACCTGCATGATGATCGACGCTGTGATGTAGGGGAAAACTCCCAGCGCGAACAGCGCAAAGCTGGTGAGACCACCACCCGAGAACAGCTGCACGAAGGCGAGGATGCCACCCTGGTCCGAGCTCGCTTCCCTCAGCGCCTGTACAGCAGCGGTGTCGATCCCCGGCGAGGGGATGAACGAGCCGATCCGGTAGAGGGCCAGCATGAACAACGTGAACAGGATCTTGTTTCGAAGATCCGGCACCCGGAACATGTTGGCAATACGTGAGAACACGTGGAGCTCCCTGTGTGACGGCTCCCCAACGGTAGCCCAGCGCCCCAAAATGGGAGACGCGGGCCAACGAGGGTCAGCGGTTGGTGTGCTGGTTGCCCTTTGCGGGCGGACGGGGCGATTCACCCCACGGCTTCGGGAGGATCTCGACGGATCCACCGGCGCCGGTGATTGCTTCTTCGGCGCTCTTCGAGAAGGCGTGAGCCTTCACGGCCACCTTGCGTTTGAGGTCGCCGCGACCGAGCACTTTGACAAGCGCGTCCTTCGAGACGAGGCCTTTTCCGAGCAGCGATTCGGGCGTGACCTCGGAGAGGCCCGAGTCTTCGATGGTGTCGAGGTTGATCGCCTGGTACTCGACGCGGAACGGGTTCGTGAACCCGCGCAGCTTCGGCACGCGCTTGTGCAGCGGCATTTGGCCGCCCTCGAAGCCGACGCGCACCTTGCCGCGTCCGCGCGAGTGCTGGCCCTTGGTTCCGCGGCCTGCGGTCTTGCCGCCCTTGCCACCGATACCACGGCCCTTGCGCTTGGCGTTCTTGGTCGAACCCTCGGCGGGCTTCAGATCGTGAACCTTGATGGCCATTACGCCTCCTCGACGGCGACCAGGTGAGGTACCCGCGAAATCATTCCACGAACCTCGGGGGAATCGGGCTTGGTGACCGTGCGACCGATGCGACCGAGGCCGAGCGCACGGATCGTGCCGCGCTGCTTGGGCTTCGTGCCGATCGTCGAACGGACCTGTGTGATCTTGAGATCAGCCATCAGCTGGCTCCGTCGGTGACAACACCAGCGGTGGCCGGGTCGGCGGCGTCGCGCTCGGACTCCTTGTACGCCTGGAGAAGACCGGCGGGAACGAATTCTTCGGCATCGAGGCCGCGGAGCTTCGCGATCTCATCGGGCCGCTTGAGGTCCTGAAGTCCGGCGATGGTCGCACGGGCGACATTGATGTGGTTCGGCGAACCGAGCGACTTGCAGAGCACGTCGTGGATTCCGGCCTCTTCGAGGATGGCGCGCGCGGCGCCACCAGCGATCACACCGGTACCGGGAGCAGCGGGTTTGAGCAGCACGCGACCGGCACCGGTCTGGCCGAG
>JBPCTR010000307.1:0-11691 GCA_051011575.1 Acidimicrobiales bacterium
ATTACGGCGGTCTCGGGGGAGGGCTCCGCGATCTCTCCGCCGCCACCGTTGCCATGGCCACCGCCTGCGCGTCGACCTCGCTCGCGTACTTCTGCCAATGCAGCGGCTCATCCCGCGGGCTCCTGCCCCTCGCCGCGATCGATGCAGGGCTGTTTCCCGACGACGAGATTCCGGTCGTTCGAGCCTTCGGCGAGAAGGTTCTTCGCCGGATGGGTCAAGAGGGGCGCTGGGTCGCCAACTTTGCCAGCGAGTCGGTGCGCTCCAAGGGGGCAGCGGTCACGATCGCGACCGAGGCCTCCCGAACCGACGGTGGTTGGCTCATCAACGGCGTGAAGTCCTTCGGCTGCGCAACCGGCGTGGCCGACGACTACCTGGTCACCGCCAAGCTCGACACCGGCGACACCGCCGCCGACCTCGCGGTCTTCCTCATCCCGCGGGACACCCCCGGTGTCGGCGAGCGAACCAAGTGGGACGCGGTCGGCATGCGTGCGACGGCCACCCATGGCATCACGCTCGAGAACGCCTTCGTTCCCGACGACGACGCACTGACCGTGCCCGGCTCGTTCGTGAACATGACCCTGGTGAGCCGGGGGAGCTTCGTCGGTAATCAGGTCGCGCTGTCCTCGGTGTACGTCGGGGCCGCGCAGGCGGTGTACGACCACGCCATGGACTTCCTGACGACGACGACCTACGCCGACTCTGATGAGCCGATCGGTGGCAGCCCGCTGCACAAACAACTCATCGGCAGGATGCGCAGTCACCTCGACACGGCCTACCTGTGGGCGCGACGGCAGATCACGCTCGAAACCGCGAACCCCGAGATTCTGCCGAAGGGCGACGTCGTGGCCAACTGGCGAATCGCGAAGGGTGAGATCGCCGACAACTGCTTCCAGGTCGCCGTCCACGCCATGAAGGCGTGCGGAACGTCGAACACCGGCATGGAAGGGGCCATCTCCCGCGGGTTGCGCGACCTCTCGATGGCGCTCGTGCAGGGCTTCCCGGCCGAGCGTGGCCGCCTGGAAGCGGCCGAGTATTACGTGTCCGGCAAAGAGGGCGCACAGTTCGGAACAGTGAAATCATGAGGCCGCTCCCATGAATCGTCTCATCACCCGTCCGTGGTTCGGTCCCGGCCTCGGAACCGTTCTGTATCTCGTCGGATTCAACGACGCGCTGTTGCACTGGATCGGCACCGGCTGGCTGAAGCTCGGTCGTGCCGTGCAGACCGTGGTCGTGCTGGTCGTCCTCGGAGTGATCGCCTATCTCGTCAATGACTACGTCCGTGAGCGTCGATCTGCGTATCGAACCGCGGTCCGTGCCGCTGCAGTGAATGACCGAGCGGGTACTACCTTCGAGACGACGAGGAGAGTCCAATGACAGGTAATTCGACGAGGTCGTCACGATGTCGGGCCGTGTGGCTGATCGGACTTCTCGTCTTGCTCGCAAGTGGGTGTTCCCAGTCGGCCAGCGACGCGGAAACCGGCTCATCCGATCCGACGATCACCACGAATGCGACCGACGGAGACGACTCGACGGATTCGACCGATGCGCCCGCCGCAACCGACGCCCCTGAGCCCAGCGGACCCGTGCCCGCGGGCGCCGATGCGCCCGGCGTCAGCGACGACTCCATCACGATCTCGTTCATCATCACCGACACCTCGGCCGTGGCCGCAGCGTTCGGGTGGGAGCCTCCGACCGAAGGTGACCGTGAGGCGCAAGTCGCCGCGCTGGTCGACAACATCAACGCTCAGGGCGGCATCGCCGGCCGCACCGTGGATGCAAAGGTGCACGTCTTCAACGCGATCACCGATGGTCCGGTCGCCGAGGAAGCGTTGTGTAATGCGATCACCCAGGACGACAACGCGTTCGCGGTTGTGATGACAGGTCAGTTCCAGGAGAACGCTCGGCCCTGCTACGCCAATGCCAAGACGCTCATGCTCGACGCCACCCTCTTCCCAGTCGACAACCAGGGGTACGACGAACTCGCTCCCTATCTCTGGTCACCATTCCTGCCCACCTACGACGACATGACGGCCGGAATGGCAGCCGCCCTCATCGACGGTGGCTGGTTCGACGGCGGCACCCTCGGGGTCATCGCCATCGAGAATCAGTTGAGCCAGCGTGCGTATGACGAACAGTTCCTCCCCATTCTGACCGACGCCGGAATCGAGGTCGTGTCGTACAACACGATCGACCCGACCGATGGCACCTCGTTCGACAACGACCAGCTGCAGGCGATCGTCAACTTCAAGGAAGCCGGGGTGGACCGGGTGGTCGCCATCGGCGGGTCCCGGCTCGTCTCGTGGTTCATCAACACGAGCATCACGCAGAACTTTGCGCCCCAGTACGCGTTGTCGAGCTACGACTCTCCCGACTTCAGCACCTTCAACTATGCGGAGCAGATGGCGGGCTCCGCCGGCATCACCGTCCTTCCCGGGTTCGACATCGATGACTCGCAGTGGGCGTTCCCATGGAACGATGCCGAAGCGGCCTGCGTCGACGTGTTCGACAGCGCCGGTCTCGCAATCGACGATCGGGCCACCGTGCGCACCGGTCTGATCTTCTGCGACGCGCTCAACCTGCTGGCGGCTGCCGGCGAGTCGGCGACCGAGGTCAGCGCCGCCGGAATCGGCGAAGCGGTGTGGGGGCTGGGCGACACCTTCGAATCGGCGTCGACCTATGGCGTGCAGTTCGAGGAAGGTCAGTATGCGGGCGGCGACAAATACCTGAACTTCGCCTTCGACGAAGGATGCCAGTGCATGGTGGTCGATGGGGATCCCATCGACTTCGATGGCTGACGCGGAGGCCGAGCCTCGAACCCCTCGGGCACTCCGGCCAATTGCGCTACACGCCGCGGCCGTCGTCGGCCCGCTCACGATCCTGCTCTTCCGCCGACCGGACGTTGCCGAGCACCTCGACCTGTTGGGGGCGATCGTCGGTGAGACGGTGTTGGCGGCGGTCGTGGCCGTTGCCGTTGCCGCGCTCACCGTTCGCACCCGCAACGCGCTCCCGGCGGGATCACTGTTGTTCATGGGAGCCGTCGGTGCCGCCGTCGGCGTGGCCCTCATGGCGTGGACGATCGAACTCGGGCTGTTCGTGGCAGGGATGCTGCTCTATGTCGTTGGGTCGGCGTCGGCGCTCGTTCTGCACCGCCCACTGTTGAGCTCGGTTGCATCCCCGGCGACCCGTTATCGCACGATGTCCTGGTACTGGGCGGCGGCGTCGTTCGGGGCGGGCTGGCCGCTCGGATTGCGGATTCTCACCGATGTCAGCTTTGGCACGGTGCTCTGGATCAACTTTGCCTTCTTGCTGCTGACCGCCGCGCTGTTGGCACCACAGGCTCTTCTTCACGACGACGACGTGGAGACCGAGCAGACCATTGCGGTGCTCGATGCGCCCTGGCCGCGTCGTTCGTACTGGGCCGCATTCGGAGTGGGCATGGTGGTGCTCGCTGGAGCACAGCCGGCCCTCCGCACGCTCGTCGACGAGTGGCAACGAAGTCCCCGCCAGACCGCGGCTGTGTTGGGTGTCGGAGTGCTGGCAAGTGCTGCGATAAACGCGTTCGGGCCCTGGTATCACCGGCTCGATCGACTGGCCGGAAGCCGTCGCTCCGACGCAATCGGCTTGCAGCTTCTCGTGGCCGGAGCCGCCGTCTTCATCGGCGGGCTGTCATCGACGTACATAGGCCTCATCGTGAGTTGGGCGATCGCCGGTGGTGCGATCGGCCTGGCCGCGACGTCGCTCGATGCGGCGGTCTTCCCGACCGTCTCTCCGGAGCTGCGGCGGACGGTGGCGTTTCGTCAGATCGCCCATCTGGCCGCGGGCGCCGCCGTCGGATTGTTCGCGGTGCACGTGGTTTTCGATTCGCTCGATGAGCAGTGGCAGTTCGCCATTCTCGGTCTCCCGCTTGTATGGATCGGATGGGCGGTCCGCCGGTTCGCCGATTCCGCACGGGACGCGGATGTCACGAGTGCCACAGCGGCGTCCGCTCAGGTCCCACGACGGGTCGCCGGACTCGACGGGTCGCAGGCCGCAGTGCTCGACATCAAAGACCTGCAGGTCTCCTACGGATCCGTGCAGGTGCTGTTCGACGTCGACCTCACGATCCAACCCGGGCAGGTCGTCGCGCTCCTCGGCACCAATGGCGCAGGAAAGACCACCTTGCTTCGGACCATCTCGGGACTCGAACCGGTTGGATCCGGCAGCGTTGTGTACTCCGGGCTCGACATCACCAAGACCCGACCGACGTGGCGGGTCGGCATGGGTCTGCACCAGATCGTCGGTGGTGAGGCGGTCGTCGGTCCCCTGACGGTCGATGAGAATCTCCGGCTGTTCAGCCACGACGTCGGAGCACGCGATGGAGTCGATCCTCTGGCCGAGGTGTTCCAGGTGTTCCCGATCCTCGAGGAGCGTCGCTTCCAGCGGGCCGAGACGCTCTCGGGCGGCGAGAAGCAGATGTTGGCGCTGTCCAAGGCCCTCATCGTGAAACCGCGCCTGCTGCTCATCGACGAGTTCTCACTCGGATTGGCGCCGATCGTCGTGGGCGAACTGCTGCCCGTCGTCCGCACCATTGTCGAGCGGGGTTCCGCGGTGTTGCTCGTGGAACAGTCGGTCAACATCGCGCTGGCGATTGCGGACTACGCGTACGTGATGGAGAAGGGCGAGATCGGCTACCACGGTCCCGCCGACGAGCTCCGAGCCCAACCCGAGCTCGTCCGCAGCGCCTACCTCGAGGGCCTGTCGCAGGCGTTGAAGGGCTGACCGGCGTGGGAGGATTCGATCTGTCGCTGCCGCTGACCCTGCTCGGATCGATCTTCGGCATTGGCTACGCCCTGCTCGGGATCGGCCTCATCCTCGCCTATCGATCGAGCGGCTTCATCAACTTCGCCCATGGCGCCGTCGGCCTGGTTTCCGCAGCGATGATGTCGGTCGTCGTCAACGGTTACGGCGTTCCGTATTGGATCGGCTTCGTCGGTGCACTGATCGTGTCCGCATTGATCAGTGCGGGTCTCGAGTCGTTCGTCGTGCAGAAGCTCGCCGACTCGCCGAAGGTCCTGGCGATGGTCGCAACCCTCGGAACCGGCCAGGCACTGCTCCTTCTGGCGCTCTCGTTCTCGGGGGGCGGGCTCGGTGGCAGCAGTTTTCCTCAGCCGCCCTTCTTTCCGGAGTTCGACCTGTCGGCCTTCATCTCGTCGTCGGCGACCGCGTTGATGATCCTCTCTCCGATCGTGGTGGGGGGTCTCGTCTGGTTCCTGCAACGCACGCGGTACGGCCTTGCGATCCGCGGCGCCGCCGCCAACCCCGACACGGCGACCCTGTCGGGCATCGACCCCCGCCAGATGTCGATGCTCTCGTGGGCGCTCGCTGGTGCGATCTCGGCGTTCGCCGCGATGCTCATCATCCCGAACCAGAGCACCGTCACCCCCGACACGCTCGGCCCCGACTTCATCGTCCGCGGCCTCGCGGTGGCCGCGCTGGCCCGGTTCTCGAATCTTCCCGTCGCCTTCGCTGCCGGCATCGGCCTGGGCGTTCTCGAGCAGGCGATCGCCACGAACCCGGACGCAACCGGCTACTTCGAGGTGCTGTTGTTCAGCGTGATCGTCCTCGGCGTAGCTCTCCAGGTTCGAGGCGGGCGAGAAGACCAGGAGCGGTGGGACTCCCTCGCCCAGGCCGAGCGATTGCCCGACGCCTACCAGAACGTCTGGATCATCCGGAATCTCGGGTGGGTCCTCGGTGGGGTCGCCGCCGTGGTCGCGGCCCTTCTGCCGCTGTGGATCAGCAACCGGTCGGCGTTCGTTCTGACTGTGGTCCTCGCGCTGGCAGTTGTCGGCATCTCCGTGAGCTTCCCCACCTGTCTGGCCGGGCAGCTGTCGCTGGGCCAGGTGGCCTTCGCGGCGATCGGCGCGGTGGCAGCGGTGCGTATCGGAACCGAGACCAACAGCGTGCTGATCGGTCTCGTGGCCGGCGGAGTGGCGGGCGCGGTGGTGTCGGCGTTCGTCGGTCTTCCAGCGTTGCGCGTTCGAGGCCTCCAACTCGCGATCGCGACGCTCGCGTTCGCGCTGGCAACGTTCAGCTGGTTGTTGCGACAGGACTGGGCGCTCGGAGCAGCGGGACGAAGCTCGCGACCGATCAGCCTTCTCGGATTCGAGCTGACAACCTCGAAGTCCTACTACTACGTGGCGCTCGGAGCGTTCGTGGCCGTCCTGGCGTTGGCGAGCGTGGCTCGGGCGACCTCGTTCGGACAGTCGCTCGTCGCCGTTCGCGACAACGAGAACGCCGCCCGGGTCTTCCGTATCTCTCCCCGACGATCGACGCTGTTGGCGTACGCCTTCTCGGGCTTCATCGCGGGGCTGGGCGGGTCGGTGCTGGCGTTCGGCAACAGCTTCGTAACCCGCGCGTTGTTCACGCCCACCGACAGCATCAACGTGGTCGCGGTGGCGGTCATCGGTGGGTTGTCTCAGCTCAGTGGACCCCTGCTCGGTGCTGCGTACCTCGTCGGTATCCCGGGCTTCTTCGAACTCGAGCTGTCGGCACTCGCCGGGCTGAACGCCGCCTGGCTGATCCTCATTCTCGAACAACCGCGAGGCCTGACCGGGCTCCTCGCCTCTACGCGGAGCAACCTCATCGACCAGATCGCTCGGTGGCACGGCATCGATCCGGTGGCGGCTCGGGCATCGTCGGCCTTGGACGATCAACCGAGCACCCTGGATCTCCGCACCATCGAAACTGTCCGCGTGTCCGGGCCCGGCGGCCAAAGGTTGTTGGTCGTCGAGTCGATTCGCAAGTCATACGGCGCCCTTCTCGCCGTGAACGACGTGTCGCTCGAGGTGACCGAAGGGGAGACGCTCGGACTCATCGGTCCGAATGGCGCGGGCAAGACCACGTTGTTCGAACTGATCGGCGGTTTTGTGCAGCCGGACGCCGGAACGGTCACCTTCGACGGAACGGACATTTCCCGCCGTTCTCCCGAGGCTCGGAGCGCCGCGGGACTGGTGAGGTCTTTCCAGAACGCGACGATGTTCCCGACCATGACCGCGCGAGACACCATGGTTATGGCAGAACATCGGGGCGGCGCGGGAGGCAACACTGAGCGCAGAGCCGACGAGACTCTGCGCCTCTTCGGTCTCGCGGCGCTCGCCGATCAGCCGGTGAGTTCGCTCTCTACCGGAACCCGTCGCATCGTCGAGCTTGCTGCCAACGTGGCACTCCGACCCCGCCTACTACTGCTCGATGAGCCGTCGGCCGGCATCGCCCAGGCCGAGACAGAGGTCCTGGGCACGGTGATCGAGCAGATCCGCGACACCTACGGCATCACCTTCGTCGTGATCGAACACGACATGCCGATGCTGGCGTCGATCTGCGACCGAATGATCGCGCTCCAGATCGGGTCGATCATCGCCGAGGGCACGCCCGCCGAGGTGCAGGCGGACGACCTGGTCGTGCAGAGCTACCTGGGCAGCGACGCCGTGGCGATCGCTCGGTCGGGCACCCACTGAGTCAGGCGCCTTCGACGCGGTCTTGTTCAGGCGCCTTCGACGCGGTCTTGTTCAGGCGCCTTCGACGCCTGTGAACAGGTCGCGCTTGTTGAACGCGGCTGTCATGAACCGCCGGAACGCCTTGCGACGAGTAAGCCACGCCACCCTTGCACCCGACTTGTCGGTGGCCAGGATGTGCTCGACCAGCCAGGGGGTCACGGTCTCGACCTTGTCGCCGAGGATGTTGAAGATCTTCTTCGACTTCTCCCACTGCTCTGAGGTGAGGTCGTAGTCGCCGGTGAGCAGCTCGGTCACCACGATCCCCGGAGACACCGTGCACACCTGCACCGGCGTGTCGGCGGTGTCCTTTCGCAGGCCCTTCTGCATGTAACGCACCGCCCGCTTGGTCGAGCCGTACGCGACCATGCCGGTCTGGGTGGCGCCGTCGGAACCGAAGCCTTCGGTGTTCCAGACCTGCCCACTCCCTTGTTCGAGCATGTTGCGGATGGCGACCTTCGAGCCGAAGATCGCCCCGGTGAGGTTGGTCCGAACCAGCCCGTTCAGCGCCTCGTCGCTCTGCTCCCACAACCGTTTGCGTTCGATGCTCATGCCGGCGTTGTTGATCCAGATGTCGACACCGCCGAACGCATCGGCTGCGGAATCCCACAGGCCCTGGAGCGCAGCCGTGTCGGTGACATCGCAGGCCGCTCCGCAGACCCGATGGGCGCCGTACTGCTCGCTGAGCTCGGCGACGACCTGGGCAACAGCGTCGGCGGACCGGGCGCTGATGGCAACCGAGCAGTCCCGTTTGAGGAACTCGCGCGCCAGCCCGTTGCCGATGCCGCGTGTGCTGCCGGTCACGACCACTCGTTTGCTCATCGGAGCTCCCATTTCGATATGGCCGCGGAGTCGAGCACCGCGAGGAGTTCATCATTGCCCGAGTTGCGGCAGGTCTGGTCGGCGAACGTCACGATCAGCCGCGCGAGAACCTCACGCGATGCGGTGTCGCCGGCCCGCAGGTCGGATTCGAGGAACGACCTTCCCGATGTCTCGTCGATGGGATCACAGATCGTGAAGTGGTTTCCATCGGCGAGTTCCACGAACCACGAGTCCTGCTCGTCGCGGCTCACAGCCTCCCGGAACGTACGCTCGACCGGGTCGTGGCTGGCACTGTCGCTGCGGTATCGATCGCGGCTTGCGTTGATCACGCCGTCGTGAGCGCTGCCGATGATCATGATCGGCACCTTCGACGGAATCGGTACGACCGTCGCCTCCCCATGACCGAACGACGTGGCGATCATGGTGTGGCCGGCAAAGCTGAACGAGCCTCGGAGCCCATCGATCCATGCGGGGTCGCTGTTGTGAAGCGCCATCGTGCCGCCTGCCGAGTGGCCTCCCACGATCACCCGGCCAAAATCGATCGCACCGGCGGTCGGCCCAACGAGTTCGGCGAGCGCGGTGAGTACCGCAGGGACTGCGGGAGAACTGCAACGAGTACCGATCACATCGGGTGCGAGCGCCGCCATGTCCATGCTCGGGCTGATGCCCGTGCCGGCCGGACCGAGCTCGCCGATCGCCTGGTAGGTGACCACGCAGAAGCCGGCCTGCACGAGCAGTGCCGCCAACCACCGGTAGCTGTCGGGTGCAACGTTCACGCCCGGCATGATGACCACGAGCGGCCACGGGGCCGCGGAGAGATCAGCCGCCACGACGCCCGTGAGTCGAGCCTCATCGAGCCGGTTCTCGTCGGCGGGGTAGTGCAACGTGCCGATCGCGGCGTCGGCGCCGGACACATCGAATCCGAAGTGGATCGACCGGTGGATCACGACGACCCGTCCCCGCCGGATTCACTCGTGTAGTCGATCGTCATCGCTTCGGTCGTGAGATCGAGAACCTGCTGGCGGACCTCGAGATGTACGGGGTCGGTCGTGTACCGCTCGTACGCCGCCTGGTCTGTCCAGGTCGTCGTGAGGCTGAGATCACATGAAAACGACCCCGCGAGGTTGTTCACCTGCACGTCGAGCTCGACCATTCCGTCGATGCGACCTCGCATCGACTCCATCAGCATGCGGCAGCGATCGAGCGTGGCCGGGTCCTCGAGCTTCACCAGGACCGTATGGACATGCATGCGAATTCCTCTGCCGGCGAGATGAATGCGAGGTGAAACGGTAGCCGTTCCGCTGAGAGGAACAGGGTTTCCTTCAGTGCGTCATTGAATCTACGATGAGCCCGTGAACGACGTCAATCGCAACTATGGCTCGCCATCACCTCGGCCCTATCAATGTTTCATGGGCAAATGGGAGGGGTTGTGCAAGTCCTACACGCCGGGCGGTGAATTCCTCGACGGCAGCGCGGTGCACATGGATGTCTACTGGCTCGATGACGACACGTGGCACCTCCACGAACACTTCGAGAACCTGTACGAGGTCGGCGAGACCGTGTACGACACGCCTATCTCCGTCGACGGCAAACGATGCTTCGCGTCGAGCGAGATGATCAGCCTCGAAGGCGCAGAACTCACCGCCTTCAACTATGTGTTCACGATCGACAGCAGCGTCTCGAACACGATCGTCTACAACAACCACTACTTCCTGGATCCCAACACCCGCAGAATCATCACGCACAAGGTGAGAGACGGCGCCACGCATCTTTTCCAGATCCAGGACTTCGTGAGGGTGGAGCGGCCGTGATCGTCCAAACCGCCGCCGAAGGCGCGCCGCACTTCGTGATCGCGATGCGACAGCACACCGCGTTTGCCGGGTCGCTGTCGCGGCACTTCGGCAACGACGACTTCGTGGGCCTCGAACCACAGGAACCGATGCAGTACATCGTCGGCCACCACGACGAAGGCTGGGCCGAGCTCGACGCCCTCGCTCCACAGAATCCTGAAACCGGGCTGCCGTACAATCTGACGGCCACGCCGCTTCCCGAGATCGTGAGCACGAGCGCCGGTTCGCCGGCCTTCAACGAAGATCACCATCCGTTCAGCGGCATCATCTCGTCGATGCACACATACGGGCTCTACCGCGGTCGATACGGCCTGTCGGACAAGATATTTCTCGACCTCATCCCCGACGACCTGCGTCCGTCTGTGGACTCGATGCTCGCCACCGAACTCTCGCGGCAAGCGCGTCTGAAGTCGGCGCTTGCCGAATCCGATCCCGAGCATGCGACCGACGGGTTCCTGTTCCACGCGTACAAGCAACTCCAGTTCTTCGACACCCTGTCGCTGCACCTGCACCTCAACCCGGAGGGCGCCCGAGGCAGCGCCGAGTTCGTGAACGTGCCGCGTGCGATGGGCGACGACGTCACGATCACCCTCGCCGAGCGGGATGGTGGCGTGTACGCGTTGGACCCGTATCCGTTCGCCGCCGACGATCTCGAGCTGCACACCGATGGCCGATACCTCACCCCGCAGCCCGAGAACACCGATCTGGGTGCAGTCCTCGCAGAGACCGAGGTGAGTGCGCAGCACGTCCGCCTGGTCGCGGCGTGAGCAAGGGTTCGTTCTCCCAAGGAGTCGGCCAATGGATTGGAGCGGCGGAGGTTTACGACGCCAACGGTGAGTTCCTCGGAACCGGGCGCGACACGCGCACCGTCGAGGCCGACGACGGCGATGGCACGGTCACCGTCAACGTCACGTTCGAAGGGCCGTTCTCGCTCGGCGGCAGCTACACGATCGCCGATCGAACCACCCACCGGCTCTATCAGGGGCCCCTCAATTACGGGTTCGCTGATGTGCTCGGCCACGGGCTGATCTCCGCTCACAACTACTGGTCCGATCTGGGCATGAACCAGCGGTTCTTCCTGATGGTGCTGCCCGATGGATCCCGCCAGCTGTCACTCGCCCTGATCAGCCGCGGTGAGGTGCTTCAGTACGTGGTCGTTGGTGAGTACCTGCGCCAGACCGATCCATCGAAGCCGGAGCCGCCGACCGCGGTCCCGATGAATCCGGTCGAGCTCGAGGGGGACCTCACCGCCGGACGAGGCGAGGTGCTGTTGCACCGACCCGGCCAGTGGTCGGGCGATCTGACACTGCTCGACGCCGACCTCACGCCCACCGGCTCGATCACCTATCGGGAGACCATCGAGCCACATGGCGGTGAGCTCGCCGTGTCGCTCTCGGGTCTTTCCTTTGCACGGGACGCGTCGTACACGCTGATCACGGCAGGTGCGGAAGCGTGGACGCCGGTCGGTGATGTGCTCGGCAGCTACAGCA
>JBPCTR010000308.1:0-37852 GCA_051011575.1 Acidimicrobiales bacterium
GTTCAATGGCGATGCGAAGAATCGCCGGATCTTCGGCCATGCCAATGAACGGTTCGAGTTGACCGAGCCGTGCCGTTGGCGCTCACGGGGCGACGGAGTCCCCGGCGACGTATTCGTCGAATGCACGATCCGCTACACGAACGACTGGAACGTCCCGGCCGGCGTCTTCCCCGAAACGGAGGTGTCGGTCTTCACGGTCGCCACCGACGGGACGATCAGGGCTCAGATCGAGGTCGACGAGCGCGGCAATTCGGTGAGCCGAGCAGACGACTGGGCGGAGGAACTGATCGAGTACAACGCCTCATTCTGGACCTGGTTGGGCGACGCCTACCCCGACGTTCACGAGGCGATCAACACCGGCAACGACAACATTCCTGGGTGGATCGGTGATCCGAGCGACATGGCGATCGCGGTGGAGTACGTGCCCGAGTTCATCGCCCAGAGCGACGTGTATCCGCTGACTACGCCATAGCCATGGCGGCGTAGAGCGCAACACCACGTTGCATCGCGTCTTCGTCGATCACCATGAAGTTCGAGTGGTTCGGCGCGGCCTCGGCCAAGGGAACATCGGGCGGGCACACGCCGAGGGTCGCCATCGAGCCGGGAACCTCGTTGAGTACATAGCTGAAGTCCTCTGCAGCCATGATGCCGTGCGGCAACATCTCCATCGCCACGTCGCCGAAGATTGCGTTCGCCGTGCGTTCTGAGCGCTCGACCTCGAGGGCGTCGTTCACCGTGACCGGATAGCCGGGCACGATGTTGGTGGTGCAGGAGCACCCATGGGCCGCAGACGTGTGCGAGGCCACCTGCTCGATCTGTTCCTTCAGATGCGCGCGCGTCGTCTCGCTGAACGTGCGGAGCGTGCCTTCCATGAACGCCGATTCGGGAATGATGTTGTTCGTGGTGCCGGAGTGGATGTTCGCAACGGTGATGACCGCTGGGTCGGTGGCCGCTCGAGCTCGCCCGACCATCGTGTGCAGCCCCAGGACCGTCGCTGCGGCCGCGGGGATCGGGTCGATGCAATCGGCCGGCATCGATGCATGGCCGCCCTTACCCGTCACAGTGAGTTCGAAGCGATCGGCGCTTGCGAGGACGGGTCCGGGCTTCGAGTAGAACCGGCCGCTCGGCATCGTCGTCACGATGTGGATGGCGAACGCCCGGTCGACACCGTCGAGCACACCCTCGTCGATCATGTACTTGGCGCCGTGGTAGCCCTCCTCGCCTGGCTGGAACATGAATCGGATGCGCCCGTTCAACTGGTCCTTGTTCTCGGCGAGAAGGCGGGCGGCGCTCAGCAGCATTGCCACGTGGGAGTCGTGACCGCACGCGTGCATGACCTGTTCGAACTGCGACCGATACGGAATGTCGTTGTCCTCCTGCAAGGGCAGCGCGTCCATGTCGCCTCGCAGGAGGATGGTGGGGCCGGGCCGACCGGTGTCGAGGTCGGCGACCACCGACGTGAGCGACTCGCCGGTCGTGATGTCCAGACCGAGACCGGTGAGTGCGTCGAGGATCTTCGCCTGGGTTCTTGGGTTGTCGAGCCCGATCTCCGGTTCGGCGTGGATCGCACGTCGAAGTTCGACGGTCGTGTCCTGGAGGCCATGCGCGGCCTCAACGAGATCTGGTCCGATGCTGCTCATGTCCATCGGTCGATCATGGCACGACGACCCACGAGCGGTAGGGGTCAGGCGAGCGCGTCGAGCACCATCGAGTGGAAATGGTGGACGGCGTGTTCGCTGATCTCGGGCCGGTCCGGAATGCAGATGAAGCGCCCCTGGTCGTATCCCTTGGAGCGAAGGCCGACCTGCACACTCTCGACCAACGCCACATCTTCTGGTCCGAGAATGTCATCGAAAAACTCCGACGCACGAGTTTCGGCCGCGGAGCGCTCCGCCTCAGGGCCGTAGTAGTCGAGGATCTGCGTCGTGGTTTCCGCGCTCGTCGGAATGAAACGAAACAGAAAGACACCGCGCTGCCCGGGCAGCCGGCCTATGGAGAGGTTGGGCCACATGAAGATCGATGCGAACGCATGCGCGCCGTCGGCCGGGTCATACACACCGTTGCCCTCGCGAGCCGGGCCGCTCTGAACCGACCAGCCTTCGTTGCACTCGTTCCGGTAATGCTCCATGTCGATGAGGTCCACGAATCCTTTGTGGGCGGGGTGACAGTGGTAGCACTCGAGCAGGTTGTCGCCCACGTTCTTCCAGTTGGCGCCGATCTCGAACACCGTCGAGCTTGCAGAAACGAGCGATTCCGGTTCGCCGTGCAAGGCGAGTACCTCGTCGCGTAGTCCGGGATAAATGTCGTCGATCGGCTTGGCGTCTGCGTCGAGGTTGACGAAGACGAAACCGCAGAAGATCTCGACCTGCACGCGGGGGAGCGTGAACTCGTCGAAGTCGAACCCCTCCATCCGGTCCGACATTCGAGCGCCCTGAAGTGTCCCGTCGGTCCGATAGGCCCAGGCGTGGTAGGGGCAGGTGATCAGACTTCGTACACTTCCGCGGCCCTCGAGCAGTAGGTGTCCCCGGTGCTGGCACACGTTGAAGAAGCCGGCGATCTGTTCATCGTCCTGACGGATTACGAATACCGGTTCACCTGCGATGTCTGCGGTGACGTAGCTGCCGGGTGATGCGAGATCGGAGACATGACCCACGACGATCCAGCTCCGGTTGAAGATCCGAACCCGTTCTTCGGCGAGCACCGCAGGATCGACGTAGAGCCGCGACGGCATCGTGAACGATCGGGTCGGATCCGGGTCGAACCGACCCACGCTTCGATCTGTGAGTACCACGGCGTCACCGTACCGCGCGCTCGATGTCGTCGAGAAACAGCTCGATCCCGAATCCGGGGCCGCCCGGTGGCGTGATCCGCCCGCCGATCGACGCGACCGTGCCACTCAACGAGCGCCAGCCGGCAGGATCATCGAGGTCGTCGCCATGCACGTACAGTTCGGCGAGATCGTCGCCAGGTAAACCGAAGGCGAGGTGCTGACCGTAGTTGTCATTCGCGGCGCAATGGATGGACAGCGTCCTGCCGGCTTTCGACGCGGCTCGACCGATCCGCACGAGCGGAGTGGCGCCACCCACCCATTGCACGTCGGGTTGCAACACGTGTGGAGCCGAACGCCCAAGCGCTCGCTCGAACGGATTTGTGGTGTACCACCGCTCCCCGGCCGCGATCTCCAGGTGAGGTAGCCGCGTGGCGAGTTCGGAGTATGCATCAACGTCGGCGGGCATCAGGGCATCCTCCAACCACCGCAGCCCGTATGGAGCGACCGCCCTTCCGATGGCGGTGGCGTGTTCAAGATCCATCACGGCCCAACCGTCGAGCATCAGCGTGCCGGCACCCATCGTGTGGCGAGCCGCTTCGACGGCCTCCACGACGCGATCGATCGACGAGTCGGCATCGCCACTCCACGGCGTGGGCAGCTTCACGGCCTCGAACCCTGCGTCCAACGCCGCTTGCGCGTAGGGCGTGGTTGCATAGCAGGGAAGCGAATCGGCCCTGGCTCCGCCGATCCGATCGACCACCGACTGGTCCTCTACCTTTCCTCGGAGGTCCCACAAGGCGAGATCCACGGCACTCATCGCATGGCTCGCCAGACCCTCAGCGCCGATGTTCGCGGCGCACGAACGAAGCATGGAGTCCCAGATGCTCTCGACGTGGTGGACATCGCGGCCGATCACCACCTGCGCGAGAAGGTCGTTGATCACCGGCAGCACGGGTCCGGCGTTCGAGGTCATGCCCAGCCCGAACTCACCCGACGCGCTACGAGCCACGCACACGAGCTCACCCCATGGTGGGGCAAGGTCGGAACCCTTTCCCACGTAGTGCAGGTCGATACCAAGTGGATTCATGTGATCGATGTCGGTGTGCCACGCTGCAGGCGCGAGCTTGGGTCGTCCCAGCGCGGTCGGATCGCGCACCTTCGCGGCCCTGATGTGCGTGATCGTCGACGCGTTCTCGTGCATATCGGCGAGACTACGCGGGCCACTTCGGTTCACCGCGGGCCGAGCGCGAACCGGGACTTCTTTGAACCGGTCAGTCGATTGATCCGAACGGATGGTCGGGGAGTTCATCGTCGGCCGATTCCACGGGCGGGGTCGGCTCGGGAGGCTCGGCTGGCGGGGCGGCGGGCGCTTCCACGCGGGCCGGCGGCGCTGGTGGCGGAGCAAAGTCATTGGGCGGCACGCCCGGCCGGGCGGTAATCGGCGGAGGCGCCGCGGCATGTGGCGGCGGCCCTGCGGCTTGCGCATATCCGATCACCGGGCGGTGATTGCGTCGGCGCACCATTCCCACGATCAACATGACCGTGCCGACGAGCAGGAGGAGCGCTCCGAGAACTGCCGGAATCACCAACCCGCCGAGATCCTGAAACGACGAAATCAACCCCGGACCAAAGATTGCTCGGCCTCGAGCGTCACCCAGGATGGAAAGCGTGTAGTGGCCAGACGTCTCCACATCGAATTCAGCGGTGAGGTCGTAGCTCCGGCCCGGCCGATCGAGTTCGACGACCACGAAGACGTCACGGACGGAAATCCGCTCGCCGGTCGCGTCGTTGGTCACGACCAGGTCGTCGAGGTCGAGCGAGCCCGGCGAACTCGTGTAGATCTCGTGCAGCCCGGGATCGAGGTCCTGGGATTGTGATCCCGGGACCGGGAACGAGTCCACCGAGAGCAGTTCGGTAATCGACGTGAATGCCTGCCAACCGGCGAATGCAAGGAATGCACCACCGGCGATCATCACCCCGATCGCCAGCCACAGGTTCGGCCCGGGAGAACGGGATTGTTCGACGTCGGTCATCGCCCCGACTGTAGGTGGCGATGCATGGGGGCGCGGCTACTGTCGGGCTCCATGACGGCAGTCGATGCGACCCATCGCTCCCGCCTGCCGGTGTGGTGGGTCGTGGCCGCGGCCGGGGCGATCGCTGCGATCTCGCTCGGCGTGCGGTCAACCTTCGGACTCCTCGTGGAGCCGATCGCCGTGGGGCTCGACAGCGAACTCGGTGCAATATCACTCGCAATCGCCGTGCAGAACCTGATGTGGGGTTTCAGCCAACCCATCGCCGGCGCACTCTCGGACCGATATGGCGCCCCGCGAATCCTTGCTGCCGGGGGCCTCCTCTACGCCTTGGCCATGCTGCTCATGTCGACCGCGCAGGGCAGTGGGATGATCCTGCTGTCGGGTGGGTTCATCACCGGCATCGCGATCGGTGCAGCCAGCTTCGCTGTGGTCCTTTCCGCAGTGGGCCGTATCGCACCGCCCGAGAAACGGTCGCTCATGTTGGGTGTGGTGAGTGCGACCGGTTCGCTCGGGCAGTTCGTCCTGATCCCGGTCACCCGCGTCCTCCTCGACCGCGGCTCCTGGGAATCGACCGCGGTTGCGATGGCGCTCGTACTCCTTCCGATAATCGCTCTTGCACCGGCGCTTCGATCCATGTTGCTCTCGCTCGAACCCGGTGCCGGGCCAGTTGAAGCGCCTCGAACGCTCCGTCGGGAGCTTCGCCGAGCCGCCTCGTCTCGCAGCTACTTCATGCTCAACGCCGCCTTCTTCGTGTGCGGTTTCCACGTGACCTTCATCGGCATCCACCTCGCCGGATACGCGAGTCTCCAGGGCGTCGCCGACTCGTCGGCCTCCAACTCACTCGCCTTGATCGGTCTCTTCAATGTGTTCGGATCGCTTCTCGTCGGATGGTTGGGTGGCCGCTTCTCCTTCACGTGGATCCTCGCGGCGATCTATGGACTGCGCGCCGTGGTCATCGCGGTATACCTCCTGGTGCCGATCAGCGGTACGAGCACCGTCGTTTTCGGTATGGCGATCGGAGTGTTGTGGCTTGCAACCGTTCCGATGACGTCAGGAATCGTCACTCAACAGTTCGGCACAACCCATGCCGGTGCGCTGTTCGGAATCGTGTTCCTCTCGCACCAGGTCGGATCGTTCATCGGTGCCTGGCTGGGTGGCGCACTCGTCGACGCGATGGGGAGTTACACGGTGATGTGGTGGCTCTCCGTCGCACTCGGCATCTTCGCCATGGCCCTCCACCTGCTGATCGACGAGAGCCCCGTACCGGAGCCACCGGTTGACAGCGGTGGGCTTCGACTGGCTCCCGCCGGAGCTGTGATCGTGGTTCTGGCTGCTGGGGTCGCGGCCGCGATCTCGCTCGCTCGTCCGGCCCAGGCCAGCGAGAGCACGCGTACAGCGCAACCCGCGCCAGCGGCCTACTGCGTGCTCGGTCCCACGCTCCACCGGGGTTGACCCGCGGATCGCTTGCGTACTGAGCATCGGGAGTACGGGAGTAATGTCGGCACATGAGCGTTCGAGTCGCGGTCGTGGGCACCAGCTGGTGGGCCGACACCATGTATCTCCCACCGCTGTCGAATCATCCGGACGCCGACATTGTTGCCGTCGCAGGCCGGGATCCCGATCGGGCTCAGGCGTTTGCAGCCAAGTGGGGAGTTCCCTCGTGGACCACCGACCCCGCTGAGCTGGTGAGTCGAAGCGACATCGATGCAGTCGTCATCGCCACGGCGAACGACAGTCATCACCCTCTTGCCATGGCGGCGATCGATGCCGGCCTTCACATCCTGTGCGAGAAGCCACTCGCACTCGACGCCGTGCAGGGTGCCGAGATGGTGGACGCCGCCGAGGCGGCTGGCGTGCTCACGATGGTGCCGTTCACGTATCACTACATGCCGATTTCGCGCTGGCTGAAGGAGCTGATCGACCGAGGTTGGGTCGGGCGTCCTCTGCACGCAAACATCCGTTACTACACGAGTTTCGGCTTCGACACGGCGTACTCATGGCGGTTCGATCGCGCGATCGCCGGGTCGGGAATCATCGGCGACCTCGGCTCCCACTGGGTGCACCTCAGCCGCTGGTTGCTCGACGACACCGAAACGTCGGTGAGTGCAGTTGCGAGCACATTCATCGACCGCGAGCCGCGTCCCGACGGCACCGACCACGATCCAACCGAAGACAGCGTGGCGATGACCATCCGCTACAGCTCCGGTGCGTACGCCGTGCTCCATGCCAGCTCGGTCTGTTGGGAGGGCACACCGTTCGAGCAAACGCATCACCTCGAGATTCACGGAACCGAGGGCACGCTCTACGCATCCTGCGACTGGGACACGGTTCAGGAGGTTAGAGGACTGAAAAGAGGCGACTCCACCGGTGCCAGAATCCTTCCCATCCCCGACCATGTGTGGGGTGACGTACGCCGAGACACCGTGCACAACACATACCGCGACGTATTCCGGAACACCGACACGATGACCCGGCAGTGGATCTCGGCGATCGAGGCCGGCTCCGATCCACGGGACCTCACGCCGGACTTCTCCGACGGGCTCGCGGTTCAACGAGTGCTCGATGCGGCGGTGCGCAGTGCCGCGGAAGGTGGGTGCCCCCACAATCCCAGCATCGTGCTCACAAGATGACCAGACGATCAGGGTGGACCACGAGTGAAGTACCAGACCTCGTCGGGCGCACGATCGTTGTGACGGGCGCAACGAGCGGAATCGGTCTCGAAGCGGTTCGAGTGTTTGCGAGGCGGGGTGCAACCACCATCCTCGCGGCCCGCAACGAATTGAAGGCGTCCGAAGCAATCGGCTCGGTGCTTAGCGACCATCCATCGGCCATTCTCGAATTTCGACATCTCGACATTGCCGAGCTGGCGTCGATCCACGCCTTCGCCGAGGGCCTGGCCGCGGACCATTCGGCCATCGATGTTCTCGTGAACAATGCCGGCATCATGCTCGTGCCCTTCGGCCACACCGACGACGGCTTCGAACGACACTTCGGCACGAATCACCTGGGCCACTTCGCCCTCACTGGCCTGCTTCTCGACCGGCTCGACGCCGCGCCAGCTGCCCGAGTTGTCACAGTCAGCTCGATCGCTCACCATGACGCCGACATCTCCTTCGACAACCTGCAGTACGACGGCCGCGAGGGATACACACCCATGGGTGCCTACCGGCGATCGAAGCTGGCCAATCTGCTTTTCGCCTTCGAACTCCAGCGGCGTCTGACCGCCGTCCGATCATCGACGATCTCCGTTGCAGTTCACCCCGGCGTGTCCGATACGAACCTGGGCCATCACCTGTCGAGCCGCTGGTGGTGGCGGATCGCTCGACCCGTAGCCTCCGCCCTGATCCAATCCTCGATCGAAGGCGCTCTACCCACGCTGCGAGCAGCCACCGACCCATCCGTCGAGGGTGGCCAGTTCTACGGGCCCACCGGTCGTCGCGAAACCACGGGGCCCCCCGAGCTGGTATCGGCCACCGCCCTCGCACGCGATCCGGACATCGCCACTCGACTGTGGATCGAGTCGGCTGACCTCACCGGAGTGTCGTACCTGGAGTAGTTGGCCGTTCGGCGCCAAAGGAGACGCGGCAGGACCGAGCCTGCTCCGTAGAGTGCTTGGGTGACCAACGGCTTCATGCGCTTTGGTGTTTACACCGGGCTCGGCATCGTGATCGGCGCGCTCGTCGCGTTGCTCGACTGGATCACCGTCGAAGTTGCTCTCGAAGCTGTCCTCGAGGCGCCCATCGGACTTCAGATGGTCCTCCCGGCGCTTGGCGTTCTCGTCGTCTCGTTGATCCTGAAGATCCGGCCCGGACTGAACTCGACAACCTCCGATGCGTACCTCGAGTCCTACCACTCCGGTACCGGCGCCGAGACCTCGACGCTCTTTCCGAAACTCTTGGCCAGCTTTGCCACGATCGGCAGCGGCGGTGCAGTGGGAATGGAGGGCCCAGCGGTCCTCACGGGCGCCACGCTCGGGCAGGCGTTGGGTGATCGGATACCCCGGGTTATGGGAGAGCGGCCCCGACTCGTGCTTCTCGTGGCCGGCGCAGCAGCGGGCATCGCCGCCGTCTTCAAGGCACCGGCCACCGGAGTGTTGTTTGCCATCGAGTCGCCCTACAAGAGAGACATCTCGCGCCATGGCTTGATCCCCGCCCTGCTTGCGTCCGCCGCCTCGTATCTCACGTTCGTCTTCTTCCTCGGCGCCGAGCCGCTCCTGCGCTTTGCGCCCTTCCAGGTCACGCTGCGCGATGAAATTGTCGCTGCCGTGCTTCTCGGCGTTCTTGCAGGGGGCGTGTCACGTGGCCTCGCGGCGGTCTTCCGGTGGTCGAAGTACCTCTACCGTGACTACTCGTTCCGGCTTCGTTTCGGCGCCGCCGCCGTGATCTTCGCCTCCGGGCTTCTCCTGGCGCAGACCCTGGTCGACAAGCCACTCACGCTCGGCCTCGGAGCCGACCTCGCCGCCGAGATCGTCCTTGACGCGGGCGTCAGCTTCTGGGTGATCGTGGCACTGTTCCTGCTCCGTGCACTCGTGACCAGCGCAACGCTCGGAGTGGGCGGAGTTGGCGGTGTGTTCATTCCGTTGGTCGTCCAGGGAATGCTCCTCGGTCGTGCCGTCGAGATCCTGGTCGGAGCGGAGAGCACCGGCCTCTATCCGGTGATTGGTCTGGCGGCGGTACTGGGGTCGGCGTATCGCACGCCCCTGGCAGCCGTCGTGTTCGTCGCCGAGACCACCGGGCGTGCGGAGTATGTGATCCCGGCGCTGATCGCCACCGCGATCGCACAGGCACTGATGGGTGAGGGTTCGGTGTCCGAGGGCCAACGCGGTCTTCGACAGGGGCAGCTCGAGCGTCGGCTCAACGAGCCCTCGTCGGTGGTCATGATCCCCGAGGTGGGCACGATCAATCCCGACAGCACGTTGCTCGAAGTGATCGACGCGTACGGCGATCGCCCGGTCTCGCTCGCCGTTCCCGTGGGAGGCCCCGACTATGTGGGTCTCATCGTGCTTCACGACCTGGCAGCAAAGATGCTCGAGCACGGCCCCGAAGCGACGGCACGAGAAGCCATGCGTGATCTTCCGGCCGTTGGGTTCATGGATCCGGCAATTGATGCGGCTCGCCTGATGAACGAATTCGACACGGCGGCGATTGCCGTCGTCGACGACCAGAACAGGCCGGTCGGCGTGATCAGTGCCACCTCACTCGCCGGCCTTGATTCCGTGCCAACGATCACGCCCGAGCACTGACGCCAGGCCCAAAGCGCCGCTCGATCGTGTCGTACACACCGGGTGGAGGAACTCCGAGCATCTCGGTGAGATGTGTTTCGCTCGGATCTGCGAGCCGTCGATAGATGGCCGCGGCAATGGATCGAGCGTCGGTGGCTGGCCAATCGTCTGGGATCAGCTTGGCCGGGAGCTCCGGAGATCGCAGAGCGACTCGACGCCAGTCGTCGACCATCAACGTCCGCAACGTGAGTGCGTCCGCAGGGGAAATCGTCGTGAGGTCACCGACAATCGGTTCGTAGGTCGCAATGAACGCGTCGATTGCTGCTCGCAATGACCCGTCGGGGTCGAGGAGCTGACGAGCCGTGTCATCGGATCGAAGTGATCCTGAAGTCACCGGCCCGCGGGTCAGAACGGCAAGGGCCGACAGGTGCCGCAAGGCGATCGACTCCACTTCGACGACCGACACCGTGGGAGAGACGAACACGGCCGTATTCGCGAGCGCCGTGAGCCCACCCCACGCGAGCTCGCGCCCGAGTTCGAGGCGATCGTCGGCGGGGGCGGAGGGGTCGATCACCGCCACCGTCCAATCTCCGTCCCAGCTCGGCTGTCGATCGAGATAGATGCGCTGATTCGCCTGTTCGAACGTGTGAATCGCATCGGGAGCGACTCGATAGTGGCTCTCACGTCCGACTCGATCTGCGACCACGAGGCCTTCCCCAGTGAGCCGCGTGAGCGATGTTCGGAGCAGCCGATCGTTCACGCCGAGCGGATCGACAAGCGCGGCGAGTGCTCGGACCGGAGTTGCTGCGGCGCGGGGGAGGAGGGCATCACCGAAGAGGGTCGTGAGTCGCACGCGGGCACTCGACACGGGTGCAGAACGCCGTCGCTCCAGCAGTCGGAACACGTGTTTTGAAGAATCACGTCGCCCTGCGGTCGAATCGTGATACACAGTGGACGTCGACACGGACTGTGAGTGTATCATGTCGGCCGTAGTCGGGAAGAGGAACATGAAGCGTCTCGAGAGTTTCGTCGGTGGTCGGTGGATGGGGGCGGAAAACGGCGCGCCCTATGTCGATGCCGTCACCGGCGAGCAGCTCGGCACGATCTCATCCGATGGCGTCGACTTCGCTGCGGCAGCAGATTACGCCCGCACGATCGGAGGGCCGACCCTCCGCGCGCTGACCTTTCATCAGCGGGCTGCGATTCTCAAAGACCTGGGGAAGCTCCTCCTCGACGAGAGCACCAAGTCCCCGCTCTACGACGTCTCGTTTCGAACCGGTGCAACGAAATCCGACTCCTGGATCGACATCGACGGCGGCGCGAGCGTTCTGCTCACGTATGCGAGCAAAGCCCGACGGGAACTTCCAAACGGCACGGTTGCCCTCGATGGAGCCCCCGAGATTCTGAGTCGGGACGCTTCGTTTCTTGGCGCCCACCTCCACACCTCCAGACAGGGCGTCGCGGTACAGATCAACGCCTTCAACTTTCCCGTTTGGGGAATGCTCGAGAAGTTCGCGCCAGCCTTCATCGCTGGTGTGCCGTCGATTGTCAAGCCTGCGAGTCCGACCGCGTTTCTCACCGAGGCCGCCGTTCGCGTGATCATCGACAGCGGGCTCCTACCCGATGGCACGCTCCAACTGATCTGCGGTTCGACCGGCGACCTCCTCGATCACCTCGACGGTCAAGACGCAGTGGCGTTCACCGGTTCGGCATCGACCGCCCGACTCCTTCGCGCACACCCGACCGTCGTGGCGAACTCGGTGCGATTCACCGCCGAAGCCGACTCGCTCAACGCAGCCGTGCTCGCGCCGGGCTCCACCACGGATTCGGTCGAGTTCGACTTGTTCGTTCGCGAGGTCGTCAACGAGATGACCACGAAGGCGGGCCAGAAGTGCACCGCGATTCGCCGCGCGTTCGTGCCCGAAACATTGCTGGGACCGACCAGCGAGGCCATTGCGGCAGCCCTCGCGAATGTGGTGGTGGGCAGCCCAACCGATGACACGGTCACGATGGGCGCGCTCGCCAGTCCGTCACAACGCGACGAAGTGGCACAGGCGGTGGCGACGCTCGGCGGCTCAACCACAACGGTCGTCGAGCACTGTGACTTCGTCGGGGTCGACCCCAACCGCGGCGCCTTCATGGCTCCTACCCTGCTCCAAGCCATCGACCGCTTCGCCGAGCCGATACACACCACCGAGGCCTTCGGGCCGGTCGCCACGCTCATCCCGTACGCGAACACTGCTGAGGCGATCGATCTCGTCGCAGCAGGGCGGGGCAGTCTCGTGGCGTCGATCTACTCGAGCGAACCGAGCGAGGCGGCCGCCCTTACCCATGGGATCGCCGCGCACCACGGTCGGGTGCACGTTGTCGACTCGACCGTCGCGAGGTCCAGCACCGGCCACGGTTCGCCGCTCCCGCACCTCGTCCACGGTGGGCCCGGGCGAGCTGGAGGAGGGGAAGAGCTCGGCGGAATTCGTGCGGTACTTCATCACATGCAGCGCACGGCGCTCCAGGGTTCTCCGGACATGCTCACCGCGATCACCGGCGAATACATGCCCGGCGCTTCGACGAAGGAGGAGAAGGGGCATCCCTTCAGGCTCACCTTCGACGACCTCGAGGTGGGCGATTCGGTCACCACCGACTCGCGACCGGTGACCCGAGAGGACATCGCCGCCTTCGCGGAGACCACAGGCGACACGTTCTACGCACACGTGGATGACGAGGCCGCGAGGCGCAGCCCGATCTTTGATGGGTTGGTCGCGCATGGCTATCTGGTGCTGTCATTCGCGGCCGGCCTCTTCGTCTGGCCCGACGAAGGCCCGGTGCTGGCCAACTACGGAATCGACCGACTTCGCTTCGCCACGCCCACCTACCCCGGAGACGAGATCCACGTCGTGCTCACGTGTAAGCGAAAGACGCAGCTCGACGGACGCGGCTACGGCGAGGTGGCGTGGGACACGCAGGTGATCAACAAGAACGGCGAGGTGGCAGCCGCGTACGACGTGCTCACCATGGTCGCCAACCAGCCCGGAGTGAACGGAGCACCAGAATGACCCGCGAGTGTGAATTACTTGTTTGGGGAACGGAGGGAAGCGTCGTGACCATGTCGACGAAGTGGGGATCTCGACCGGGAGTGTCGAGCGAGACAGAGAAGGCGGCCTGATGACTCGCGAATGGAAAGACATGACCGCCTTCGAGGCGTTCCTGGACGACGGCGGAATTGTCGAGGTCGACGACGACATGCCACGGGAGTACCGCGAGGCCGTGTTCGCATTCATTGAGATGCACGCGAACAGCGAGCTGATGGGCGGTCTGACCGAGCGCGACTGGATTCCGAAGACCCCGGGCCTGCGCCACAAGATGTCGGTGCTCGCGAAAACCCAGGACGAGATCGGACACGGGCACCTGCTCTACATGGTGGCCGCCGACATGGGGATCAAGACCCGACGCGACATGCTCGAGGACCTGTTCGCAGGCAAGAGCCGATTCCACAACGTGTTCCACTACCAAGCGGTCACCTGGGGCGATCAGGTCGCGATCGCCTTCCTCGTCGACGCCGCTGCCCTCGCGAGCCAGCAGGCTGTGTTCAAGAACTGCTCATACGGCCCGTACCGCCGCATCCTCAAACGCATCATCGCCGAGGAGGGCTTCCACATGCGTCTCGGCGAGGACCGCATGATGCGAATCGCTCAAGGCACAGACATCCAGAAGCGCATCTTCCAGGACGCGCTCGGTCGCTGGTTCTGGCCGGCCCTCCAGTTGTTCGGGCCCGACTCAAAACCCGACGACGTCTTGCTTCGCTGGCACATCAAATCGGAGCGGAACGAGGTGCTCCGCGACAAGTGGGTGCAGAAGTTCGTGCCGATGTTGCAGAGCTACGGCTTCTCGGTCCCGGCGCCGGATCTCCGATACGACGACGACGCGGGGCGATGGGATGTGGGTCCGATCGATTGGGAACCGCTCAAGCGCACCCTCGCGCAGGGCGGTCCCGACTCCGCTCGCCGCATCGCCGATGCGCGAGAGAACTGGGAAAAGACGGCCTGGGTGCGCAAGGCCCTCGACGAGGCGGTCCCGGCATGATCGCCACCACCGAGTCGACGCTCGTGCGCGAAGCGTGGTCGACACTCGCCACGGTCGACGATCCCGAGTATCCGGGCATCTCGATCGTCGACCTGGGGCTGGTCGAATCGGTCGAGCTCGTCGGTGGTGACGTGCACGTCGGACTCATTCCCACGTTCTCCGGCTGCCCCGCCCTGGCGATGATCGCCGACGACGTCCGCGAGACGGTCGGTTCCCGGGTACATGGTGCCGTGGTGGTGGAGTGGCTTCGTTCACCGGTATGGACGATCGAACGTGTCTCCGATGTCGCCCGAACGGCCATGGCCGAGGAATTCACGGTCGCCGTTCAGATCGGCCGCACCACTCCTGTGTGCCCTCGATGCGGTGCACCGACCGAGCAGCAATCGATGTTTGGGCCGAACCGCTGCCGTTCCGTTCACCGATGCACTGGGTGCAACGAGGCGATCGAAGTGATGAGGAGCTGATCGTGCAGACCTACGAAGTCTTCCTCAAGAAGGACGGGCGCGATGAATACCGCCATGCCGGAGCCCTCGATGCCGCGACCGACGAACTAGCGCTGGTGATGGCTCGTGAAAGCTACATCCGTCGAGCCGAGGGAGATCGGCTATGGCTCGTGCGACGCGATCATGTGATCGTCGCCGACTCTGATTTCGTCGCCCCCAATTCCGACAAGCCCCACCGACACCACGACGGGGCGGCTGTCGCTGCCCGGCGCAAGGCCGCGCGCGAGGAGGCGTCATGACGCCGGGAGTGCGCGAGTACCTGCTCGCCTTCGCCGACGACGAACACCTGATGGGCCAACAACACACCGAGTGGATCGGTGTCGCGCCGTTTCTAGAAGAGGACCTCGCCTTCTCGAGCATCGGCCAGGACGAACTCGGCCACGCGGTGATGTTGTACGAACTGGTCCTCGAACTCGACGGCGTGGAGGCCACCGACGCTGCCGTCGATGCGCTCGCCTATGAACGTTCGGGCGAGGAGTACCGCTCGAGCCATCTCGCCGAATACGCCACACGCGACTGGGCCGAGGCCCTCGTCCGCCACTGGATCTACGACGCCTTCGAGCATCTTCGCTGGCAGGCGGTTGAGGAGTCGGCGCTTGCACAGCTCGCGCAGATCGCAGCGCGAGCCGAGCGCGAGGAAACGTTCCATCGTCGGCACGCGGATGCGCTGCTCGATTCCCTCCTCCACGACAGGGACGCGCACCACCGGATGATGCACGCCCTCCGCGATCTCATGCCGTTGGTCCCCGATCTGCTCGACGCTCCTGCCGGTGAAGAAGAGGCCCTGGCCCAAGGCGTGGTGACCCGCACCATGGCGGACCTGGCTGACGACCTCACGGCCGCGATCGCCGAGCGCTTCGACGCCGAACTCGACACCGTCGAGCCATCGACCCACGACCGACTCGAACGGTCCGACGATTTCGCTCCCCTCATGGCGCGGATGCGCGAGGTCTTCGATCTCGACCCGGCCGCGATCTGGTAACACGTGGCGGTGAACATTCGGCCGTTTCGTCCAAACGATCAGGATCGGGCCGCCACCATCATCCAACAGGGTCTGACCGAGCGGTGGGGAAGCTACGACCACAGCTTCAACCCCGACCTCGACGATCTGTGGGCGAACTACATGACGGGTGGGGCTTGCTTCCTGGTCGCGGAGACCTCCGACGGATTGGTCGTCGGTACGGGCGCGCTCGTGCCAGAGGATCCCAGCACCTCTCGCATCGTGCGCATGTCGGTCGCACGTTCACATCGACGGACGGGGATCGCCCGCGAGCTCGTGGATGCGCTGATCGACTCGAGGCCCGACGACGTGTCGAGCATTGCCGTCGAGACCGACACCCCGTGGATGGAGGCGGTCGCGCTCTACCAAGACTGCGGGTTCACGATCGTCGCAGCTGACGCAGCGTCGACCCACTTCCGATTGGAGCTGTCCTGAGGCTCAGGGCACCGGCATTCCCGGCACACCCACATCGAGGGTCACCAGTGCGGCCGGGGCGCCCTCCGGATTGAATGCGAGGTTCACCACGTACAGCGTTTGCTTCAGTCCGTTTCCTGTGCCGAAGGCCACGCTCGAGGGGAAGTTGAGAATCTCGCCTGTGGGGTCGTGGAACAGGACGTCGACAGAGTTGTCGGTGTTCACGCGGAACACGGCGTTTTGGGCGACGGAGGCGACGTAGATTCCACCGTGTACGTCCATTGCTATCCCATCTGGAACCGCTGGAATTTCACCAAACGGACCTCCACCGAGAAACGGCCACTCCGAATCACCGACACCCGTGAGACGCTCGACGTCGCCCGCACTCCCATCGCGCTCTATCGCCACGTTGTAGAGGGTGGCTCCCTCGGCGTTCGCGACGGTGAGAACCCCTTTCCGGTACGCGATGCCGTTTGCCCCGACGGGAGTCGCGAGCATCGCTCCGCCGTTACCTCCCAACAACTCGCTCTCGATCCACTTGGCTGCGACGCCTGTCTTCCGGTCGACCCGCCAGATCGCGCCCATGGGAATCGGGCCAGGAAGCTCCGAAGTGAGCACTCCGGTCGAGTTCGAGTCGGTGATGTACATGTTCCCGCGCTTGTCGAACGCGATGCTGTTCGGGAAACTCATGCCCTCGGTGCCTGCGATCCGGGTCTCATCTCCCGTGTCGCCATCGAACCTGTAGACGCCCGTCGCGGGTCCCCACTGGGCGGCGCCGTACACGTTTCCCTGGGCGTCGACCGCCAATCCGAGGAAGCCGGCTCCCAGTGGACCCGCTGGCCAGTTGCTGATGGACCCGAAGACCTCGTAGTCACTCGAGCCGGGCGCGAACTTCAACAACTCGCCGGTGAAGGTGCTCGACGCGAAGACATTCCCCGTCTTGTCGACGGCGACACCCTCGAGCGAACCACCCGGAAACGTCTGCACCACGTCGACCTCGACGTGACCCGACGCGACCGCAGGCGTCGCAGGAAAGATCATCGCCAGTGTCACGAGAAGTGACAGCACGACCCGGGACCGACCACTCTTGGCACGCATGGTGCCCCCCCTTCACGAACGAACACCCGCTGTGCTCGTCCCCACTGTGTGCGACCACCCTACGTCAGCACGCGAGTTTGTCCAGCGAGTCGGATCCCGATGGGGGAGAAAGGCTCTTCAGCGGAGGTGAACCGGAGTGCTCACCTCGGCAAAGAAGTCGTTGCCCTTGTCGTCGATGATGACGAACGCTGGGAAGTTCTCCACCTCGATTCGCCACACGGCTTCCATGCCGAGTTCCTCGGACTCGAGCACCTCGACCTTGCGGATCGCATCCTTGGCGAGCCTGGCCGCCGGGCCTCCGATGGAGCCCAGGTAGAAGCCGCCGTGCGCGTTGCACGCGTCGACGACCTGCGTCGACCGGTTGCCCTTCGCGAGCATGACCATCGATCCGCCAGCGGCCTGGAACTGGTCGACGTAGCTGTCCATGCGCCCCGCGGTTGTCGGTCCGAAGGAGCCCGACGCGTATCCCTCTGGAGTCTTGGCGGGGCCTGCGTAGTAGACGGGGTGGTCGCGCAAGTACTGCGGCATCGGTTCGCCGGCGTCGAGACGTTCCTTTATCTTTGCGTGCACGATGTCGCGGCCGACCACCAACGTGCCCGTGAGTGAGAGCCGGGTCTTCACCGGGTACTTGGTCAGCTCGGCCAGAATCTGGACCATGGGCTGATTCAGGTCGATCTGCACGACGTCGTTGCTCAGCTCGTCGTCGGTGACTTCGGGCATGTACTGAGCCGGGTCGTGCTCGAGCTGTTCGAGAAAGACCCCCTCGGCGGTGATCTTGCCGAGCGCCTGCCGATCGGCGGAACAGGACACCGCGATGCCCACCGGGTTCGAGGCGCCGTGTCGGGGCAGCCGAATCACGCGTACGTCGTGGCAGAAGTATTTGCCGCCGAACTGAGCGCCGATACCGAGTTCGCGCGTGAGTTGCAGGATTCGCTCCTCCCACTCCAGATCCCGGAACGCGTGGCCCGACGACGACCCTTCGGTCGGCAACGAATCGAGATACTTGGCGCTCGCATACTTGGCCGTCTTGAGGTTGTACTCGGCCGACGTGCCGCCGATCACGATCGCCAGATGGTACGGGGGGCACGCCGCCGTGCCCAGCTTGCGGAGGTTCTCGTCGAGGAAGCGCATCAGGCTCTCCTCGTTGAGGAGCGCTTTCGTTTCCTGGAACAGGTAGCTCTTGTTGGCCGAACCGCCTCCCTTGGCCATGAACATGAACTTGTACTCGCCGCCCTGGGTCGCGTACAGCTCGATCTGGGCGGGCAGATTGTTGCCGGTGTTCTTCTCCTCGAAAAGCGACAGGGGAGCGAGTTGGCTGTACCGGAGGTTCGAGGTGAGGAACGTGTCATACACGCCTCGGGAAATCTCCTGCTCGTCGTCGAAACCGGTGAAGACGTTTTGCCCCTTCTTGCCCATGACCACAGCCGTCCCGGTGTCCTGACACATCGGGAGCACGCCTCCCGCCGCGATGTTCGCGTTCTGGAGCAGCTCGAGCGCCACAAAATGGTCGTTCGGTGACGCCTCGGGATCGCGGAGAATCGAGGCCAGTTGTTGGAGATGAGCGGGTCTGAGGTAGTGCGAGATCTCCCGCATGGCCTCGGCGGTGAGCAGGCGAATTGCTTCGGGTTCGACCTTCAGAAACGTCTGGCCGTTCGCGTCGAACGTCGACACCCCCTCGCTCGTGATCTTGCGGTATGTCGTGGTGTCCTCGCCGAGGGGGAGGATTTCGGTGAAGTCGAAGTCAGGCACGCTTCGACGTTATCGCTCCTCGCACGGCCGCCCGGTCCGGTTTGCCCATGGCGTTGCGAGGGATCTCAGTGGCGAGGACGATCAGGCTCGGCACCTCTGACCTCGACAATGCCGCGATGCATGTGGCCTCGATCGCTGCCGCGTCGACTGTCGATCCATCGTCGACGACCACGAGCGCTCCCACCACCTCGCCGAGGCGATCGTCGGGCACCCCCACGATCGCCACGTCACGAACTCCCGGGGTCTGGAGAACTGCCCGCTCGACCGTGACGGGATCGATGTTCGCACCGCCGCGGACAATCTTGTCCGAGAGGCGGCCCGTGACCCGGAGCGCACCGTCGGGATCCAGGCTGCCCGTGTCGCCGGTGTGCAACGCGTCCCCGACGAGCGTCCGGGCGGTCTCGGCGGCGTCGTCCAGGTAGCCCAGCATCGGCGTGAAGGTGCCAGCCCACACGCCGAACGCGCTCGGTTCGACCACAATCTCCTCGGACTCGCCGATTCGCAACTGCACGTGGGGAAGCGGGAGCCCGCGACCGGAGCCGATCGGATCGTCGAGAGACTCGCGGGCCACACCGGTTGGCGCTTCGCTCAAGCCGTAGCTCTGAGTTGGCCGTACGCCGAATCGCCGGGCGAATCGCTGCTGCAGCTCGGGGTCGGCACCCGAGCCGCCGGCCACGATCCGATCGAGAGAAGCGAGCGATCCGTCGGGCACATCGCTTTCAACGAAATCGTGCAGGATCGTTGGGACGACGAACGCCCGCGTGATTCGGTGGCGAGAGACGTCGACAGCGAGGTCAGCGGGACGGGTGGAACGCATCACCACGAACGCCGAACCGCGAACAAACGCCGACAGCGGGCCCAGCACCATGACATTGAGGATCGCGAGATCCAACGGAGTACCGATTCGCTCACCGTCGGAGGGTGGTTCTGTGTGAAGGCTCACGGCTGCCGGGCCGAGCAGACTGCGCTGACTGTGCACGATCGCCTTGGGTCGACCGGTGGAGCCGGAGGTGAATGCGATCGCGGCGGGAGCGTGTGGATGGATCGAGGCATCGGGCCTGGGCAAAGAAGGATCCCGCGGGATGTCGAGGTCGGCGATGAGACGATCGGCGCCTGCCCGGTCGGTTCGCGCGGTCCGCTCTTCGGCGCTGAGTTTCGAGGGGAGACCAACCCACACGGCTCCTGTTCGCATCGTCGCGAGAAAACCGATCACCATCTCGGCCGAATTCGGAAGCGACCAGGCGATGACGTCGCCACGATTCAGCGTGCCCGAGACCTCTGCGACGATCAGATCGAGGCTCGACCACGTCCACGATCGATCGCCGTCGACCAGGGCGATGCGTTCCGGATGGGCGGTCAGACCATGGTCGAGCACCTGAGCGATGGTGGACGGTCCGACCGGGTAAGGGGCGCGGGCGGACCAGTCACGAAGGTGTGTCGCCACAAACATTGATGGCGATCAGTGAGGGGGAAGTCCGACTCGGCCGAACATCGTGTCGAGCAGCGGCATGTAGTGCGCCAGAGGCGGCGTCACGCCCTCGGGGTCGAACGCCGGCATGTCGTATTTCGAGCAGAACTCCTCACAGTGTTCGTAGTACTCGTGGTCCTTGAGCTCATCTCGCGCATTGCGGTCCATGCCGATGAAGTGCCAGAAGTAGTAGCCCTGAACCGTCCCGTGGTTCTGCACCATCCAGTGATTGGCGGGAGAGACGTATGGCTTCAGGATCGCAGCCGCGATCTCGGGGTGATTGAGCGGGGCGAGCACATCGCCGATGTCGTGCAGCAGCGCGCACACGATGTACTCGTCGTCGCGTCCGTCCTGCTCTGCCAGGTGCGCGGTCTGAAGACAGTGCGACAAACGGTCGACGGCAAAGCCGCCGTGGTCACCGCGCAAGGTCTCGAGCTGCTTCACGACCTCGCCTGAGACGGATGTCGTCGCATGATCGATCAGCGCCGGAATGATGATGTCCCAATCATCCTTCGTGCACTGGTCCATCCGATGGAACGAGGCACGCTTCGTCGTATCGGTCATGTCCTCAGCATCGCGCATCGACGTCACGACGAGCGCATGGAGCTGGGTCAGACCCCGGGCGTGGCCTCCAGGAACAGCGGGCCTCCCGGCTCTAGTGCAGTGCGAGGTCCGGCGACCTGTCGCACGCGCCATCGTCCGGAGGCCGATTCGATCAAGGCGATCTGTACGGTCCCGAGGCTCCCGATCTGTGCCTCCACGACCGACCAGGATCCGGGTCCATCGCTGGCACCCGCTGCGGCCGAGCCCTCCCGCAGGTCCACGATGAATTCGTCATCGTCGGCCGCCTTGGCCATCACGGCATCGAAATACGAGGGAGCGAGACCCGTGTGCTCGAGATCACGCGGCGGGTCCTCGAAGAACCGATCTGCGAAATCCTGCGTGACGACTCGTGCATTTCCCGTCGGAACGCCGCTGGATGCTTGTGAGTGAGCATCCGGATCGAGGACGAGCCATAACGTGAGGAAGTCCTCACGATCGAACGCGTCGAGGAAGGTACTGACGGCTGCCGTCTGCGTGGACAGATCGAGAGCGGCGTACGCATCACCTGGCTCCGGTGTCCATTCGAACGGGATTGGTCTGTAAGGAACCGTGGCGGGTTCGCACGACGTCGCTGCCAACTGCGAGGCGGTCTCGGCGAGGGCAGCGCCCGACGTCTCTTCGATCGCATCGATGGCGTCCGGGTCGAGCTGCATGCTGGCGCAGAGTCCGGCCCCGGCGCGATCGACGTCTACACCGCACGCCACTCCGGGCCTCAGATACGAGCGCCCGCAGACCCGCGGTTCGATCATGAGCCCCGCAGTCGAATCGAAGTCGGCGCCATTCATCGAGATCTGCTGCACACGCCAGCGACCGCTGTCGGCCTGAACGGTGCGAAATGCGACATCGTCGGTGCCGCCCAGGCGACCGATCACATCGACCGTGATTCGTCTGCGACGAGGTCCGGCGTCGCGGACGGGTTCCAGCCGCTCACCCAGGCGTGACTCGACGATTTCGAGATTCCTGTCGAGATCGATCACGACGGCATCGGCCGCATTCACCTCGCCGAGAATCCGGGCGAGATCGGTCATCGTGGACGGTGTCGTGAACTCTGACCGATCGTCGAATCCGGTCGAGAGAAATGGCGGACGAGCCAGACCGGTTCCGTTCCGAACATTGTCGGCCTCTTCGTAGAAGGTCTGCACGCTCGTGTCGACCACGAGCGATGCGGTGAAGAAGTCGTCATCCCTCATCGCTTGGTGAAATGTCTCGACCGCCAGGGCGGGCGACGAGAGGTCGAGTTGCTCGTACCAGGTGCCGTCGAGCGCCGGCGACGGACCGGCTTGGGCTCCGATGGGCAGGAGCGGATCGTCGCTTCCGCAGGCCGCGAGAGTCCAACCCATGACCATCGCGAAGACAAGCGCTCGCATCGCCCGCAAACCCATTCGTCCTCCGTTCCGCAGAGAGGTGTGCCGCCCATCGAGGGTACATGTCGACCTCCGGTCGGTCAGATGATGCCCAGCTCTTCGTACGTCGACCCGAGAATGCTTGCCGGGTCGCCGCCCAGGTGTTCGAGGGCCGCGCCGTAGAACGACCGAGTGTCGATCGAGAAGGGGAGATCGCCGTCGATCAGGCGGTCGAGTCCGGGATCGCCGATGATCTGGCCGCCGTTGACGGCACCACCGATCAGGAACTGCACTCCGGCGGCGCCATGGTCGGTGCCCGATCCGTTGTCGGCGGCTCGACGTCCGAACTCGCTTGTCGACATGATCAGTACATCCCGATCGACGCCGGCCGCGTCGACCTCCTCGTGAAAGGCGGCGATACCCGCCGCAAGATCTGCGAGGACGTCGGCGTGGGTGTTGATCTGGTTGGCGTGGGTGTCGAAGCCTCCGATGTTCACCGTGATCACCTCGGTCGAGAGATTCAGCGCAAGGATTCGGGCAGCGACGCGCATGAGCGTGGTGGCGGTGTCGCCCGCGATCCCGACCAGGTCGGCGTCGTCGGCGATCTCCGTGAGAATCTGCACGGCATTGGTCGCCCTGGGAATTCCCGCACGCACCATGGCGAGTGCATCGGAGTCACCCGAGGAAGGACGAGCGGTGGCGAGGAGCACATCCGCCAACGCGTCGGCGTCCATCCCAGGGGCGGCTTCGAGCAGGAACTGTTCCGGCCGGTTGATCACCGTCGAGCTGGCCGTATGTCCGGTGACGGTTGCGCGACCGCCACCGAGGCCGACCGCGAGAAGAGGGTCGGTGCCCGCCTGATCGTGCTGGTCGAGCCATCGGCCGAGCCATCCGGTGGGTGAGTAGTCGGAGCTCGCCGCCGACCAGGCGTCGGTCGCGGCGAAGTGACTTCGACTCTGACCGGGTATGCCCAGGCCGTACACGGCCGCCAAAGAACCCGTGTCCCACCAGGGCATCAGTGGCTCCAGAGATGGATGAAGCGCGTAGCCCTCGGTGAGCGGAAGCAGCTCTGCATCGTCGAGCGCGATCGCCGGCCGAAGGTCGTGGTAGCGCCCCGACAGCGGGACGACCGTGTTGAGCGCATCATTTCCGCCTGCCATGTTCACGACCACGAGCAGGGGGCGGCCGCTGGGAGGGACAGCGGCTACCCCCGTCGTGGTTGGCGCCACGGTCGTGGACGTGTTCGCCACCGACTCGCGGACGCCGTCCGACCAGCTGCATGCCCCGAGCGCGAGGGCACCCGCGGTGCCGCCCGCGAGCGTGAGGAATCTACGTCGGGGGAGTGGGGGATTCGACATCACGCAACTACCATCTCGGGGCTCATGAGCACTGCTGCCAGCGCTTCACGGCCGCTTCGTCGCGAGGTGTTGGTGCCGTCGAGCGAGCGGAGCGTCTCGGAGGAGAAGCCGTCGGGGCGAGCGGCCAGCCGGGCAACTTCGTCCCACGCTCGCTGATCTGCGGCTTCCAGGATCGGGGCGGCGTCGGGTGTTCGCGAAGCGATCACGCTCGCGGCTCGAAACCGTCCTACTGTCGACGACGGTCCGGCCCAGGTATCGGCACCCGGATAGCCACCGACATTCGGCGGGACGCCGGGGAGCTGCCCCATTTGACGCAGCAGCGCCAGGCGCATCTGCGGTTCGAGCTCTGCGTTCGTGAGCGATTCCACCTGGTTGAACCACGCGATCGGTGACATGACGATCGGAACGGACCCGCCCTCGAGCGCGATGTCGATGAGTGCATCGACGAGGTGTCGGATGTCGAGCGCGGTGTCCTCGAAACCGTCGGCGAGTCGATCGAACTCGGCACCCGCGGGCACCCAACCGAGGATCGCAGCGGCAAGCCGCGAGGTGATGTGGCGGGCACAGGCCCGGGCGGAGGTGACCGTGTCGATCACACTGTCGACGTCGTCCACGGTCGAACCGAGCAGTGTTTGAGGCGTTGGGTCGTGGCGGGACGGAACGAAGCGGGCTTCGCTCAGCCCCGGTCGCCAGGCCCATCCGGAGAGAGCGACCGCTGCGGCTCGTACGTCGTCCTCGTCGTAGTTGCCGATGCCGAGCGCATACAGCTCCAGCAATTCGCGGCCGTAGTTCTCGTTGACTTCACCTCGTCGATTTTGGCGGCCATCGAGGAAGGCGAGCATGGCGGGGTCTGTCGTGACCTGTCGGAGCATCTTGTCGAACGCGCCCAACCCGAGCGAGGTGACCATGTCGATGTGTGCGACGAAAGCCGGGAGATACCGCACGACGCCGGCCGAGACGGCGAAATGGTCATGCCAGAACCAACCGATCCATGTCTCGAACGGCCTCGGGGTCGTGCGCATGTGTTCGAGCCAGGCGGCGAGCAGTCGCGGCGTCTCTTCGCGGTCTGGTTCGTCGGGCACGTCGTATCCCGCCCACGGCGAGCCGGCCGCTTCGATGCCCTCGCCGTCCGGGTCGACAAGCTGGAGCTTGGTTGCCTCGGGACCGGCTGCGAGCATCGACTCGAGCGATGCCACTCCTGCACCCATCGTGAGGCGACGGGCCATCCAGCTCACGCTCTGCGTTGCGTCCATGGAGAGACTGTCGGTCAAGACGCCGCGGTCGACGCTGAGTGCAGGCTGAAGATTTGTTCAAGGTCGGTTCTCGATCCGACCAGGCCTCAGAAAAGAGAATCCTGTACGGCCAACTCGTCCGGCACATGGTCGCCCGTCGCGAGATCGATTCCGTAAAGCTTGCGCAGGTCGGTCACGAACCGATCGGGTCGGCCCGGCCGTGCGAGCACGATTGCCCGTCCGGAAGCGCCGAGGAATTCGAGATCGTGCGCGCCGCTCGCCAGTTTGAGCGGATATCGGTGCAGCCCGTTGAACATCGGATCGTCGGCTTGGGAAAAGCGCCAGTCGTCGGCCGCCGGGGACAGCCGGGCGTCGCCCGAGCCTTCGATCAGCTCGTGGACCCGGCCGGTCCAGAGGTCGAGCTCAGCCAGCAAGACCTCATCGGGTCGCGGATGTTCGAGGCCGTCGAGCTTGCGGTGGATCGATACCGATTGTGGGAGACCAACTCGCACGGTGACCTGATCCTCGATCGAGCGCACGGCGAAGCCGTCGGTTGCCGCGGCCACGACCCGGGCAAACCACGCGCCCTGCTCGTCGAGGCGGGTCTGCAGGCGCGGAGCGGTCGAGGTGCCCACCTTGATCGAGCCGTCGCGAAACGCTGCGAGATACAGGTTGTTCGGCTGTTGGAGATGGGTGAGAACGGCGGGGTCCAGCTCGCCGGCCGCCTTGTTGTGCGCATGGTGGAGTTGTGAGGCGAACGTGGCGTCGCTCGCCGCACAGCGATCGCATGTGCGCCCGTCGTGCAACGGCGTGTTGTCGCAGTCGATCCACGGAGTCGTCGCGGATCGAAAGGGCCTGTGGCCGATGCACGTTCGGCTGCTACCCGGAGAGCTCTGGTAGTTGATTCGGAATCCGACGAGTGGTTCCAGCTCCGACGGGGCACCGTTGCGGCGAACCCGGATCCGAGGTGACCCGTCGGCCCAGCTGAGTCCGGTGATCGAGAGGGATTCAGCCATATGTCCGACGAACGACCTTCGGTGCGAACACATCCAGGTCGAGAGTCGGGTCGGTCCAGTCGCCGATCACCGACTGCGTTGCCAAGCGGCCGAGTTCGTCGCTCGACTTGGCCGCGGCGCCGGATCCGCCGAGCGCCACCGAAACTCGATCGTCGATCGGCCCGATGAAGGGCCAGCCCCCAGGCGTGAACGTGGTGACGCACGGTCGATGCTCGACGTGGGTGATCTCGGCGAAGGGCAGGTGTTGTCGAAGCGATTGCTCGAGAGCGGCTGCTTCGCGCTCGCTTCCGCCGCTACGGAACCACGCTTCGAGGTCGGACGACGTCTCGGCGGTTTGCAGATCGATCATGTCACCGCCGATCTTCAGCATGGTTCGCCCGTCCGGGAACGGGACGGGTGGCACCCAATAGATCTCGTCCAGTTCGTCCACCCCGGGGTCGTCGGCGATCAACGAGGGCAGCCCTGGTGCAGGGCCGAGTTCGGCGAGCACAACCGTGCGGAGTCGTCGCTCCACCGAAAGAGAAACGCCGACGAGTTCGGCGGCATGGGGTCCGGTGGCGAGAATCAGATGGTCGGCGTCGGCGGAACCGAAGGTCCCTGACGCTCGGATGCCGCGGGCAGTGCGGGCGACCGCTGTCGCAGCCCCGTCGATGATCGTGGCTCCAGCTGCCTCGGCGAGACCGACCTGGGCACGCACGAGCGCACGGGGATTGATGCGCCCAGCCGGACTTCGTTCCATGCATACGGCCGTCGAGGGATCGGCGGCGACGATTCCGGTCTCGTCACGCAGCCAACTCGTGGTCTCGACCGATGCCGAGCCGCCGCGTCTGTTCGCCTGCTCCGCCGCGAGCGCCGCACCGTCGCCCAGCCAGACGAGCCCGCAGCCAGCGTGGAATTCGATGCCGGAGCGACGCTCGATTTCCGCGTATCGATCGATGGAGCGGGCGGCCACCTCGGCCCACGTGTCGTCGAGGGACGCGATCCTGGTGACGCGGCCTTCGTCCCAATGGCTCGCCACGGGGCCGTCCGCATAAACGTCGGGTTCGATCGGTCCGATCAGTGTTGTCTTCGCGCCTGCTTCGGCGAGGTGCCGGGCAGCGGCACTCCCGATCAACCCACGTCCGACAACGATCACAGATTCCGGAGTGGTCGCGGGCATCATCCGCCCGAGTCTGGCACCTCGGCCTGATGAGGGTCGGATCAGCCGTTCACGGTGAAGGGAACGAGCATCGACTTGGTATCGCCGCTGCGTTCCCAGGTGGCCTCGAACTCGAGTGCCATCGGGCCGACGAACTGGCCGGGCTCGATGTAGAAGCGAACGACGTCGGACTCGCCAGCATCGAGCTGGGAGTCGTGATGAGGGCCGGTCCAGGTCTCCTGGGGCAGGTAAATGTTGAGGCCGGCCGGCGCTTCGATCCCGAACTGGATCCGGGAGCTGGCAGGGGCGAGTCCGAGTACCGGGATCTCGACCCATCCGGAGCCGAGGTCGGCCGTCGAGTCGACGACCTGCCAATCGGTTCCTTCATAGTGGGCGACGGGAACTCGCAGGTTGAACTTCTTGTCCTCCGACTCACCGTCGTCGTTCGTCCACTCGGCTTCGATCTCGAGCTTGACGTCCCTCTTCGAGTAGTCCTCCGGGACGGTGATGTAGAGCGCCGTGAAGTCGGTCTCGAGATCTTCCATGTCATAGCCGTTCATCGGGCCGGCGTGGTCACCGGTCGTGACCGAGTATCCGAGGACGACGTCCTTCTTGGCTTCGGCCGTAACCGAGAAGTCGGTGATCGCGCCGTCTGCGACCCAGAGCACGTTGACCCAGGTCGATGCACCGGCCAACACCGCGGCGGTGTCCTGCTTCACGAGCTCAGGCCGGCTGTTCCTGCCATTCGCCTTGCGGTCATTGTTGTCATGATCGTCGGCGGCGGCCGGTCCCGCGAGTAGGCCGAGAATCATCGCTGCCGTGAGGCAGATCGCCAGAAACTTCTTCATTGTGCTGTCCTTGTCCCGCTGGAACCCGCCGATCGGGCCAGACGACTTCTGCACTGTCGCCCATGTCTTCGGCAGGTTCTGATGCGCGTCTGTACGGGTCGTGGGTCACATGCCGATGAGCCCTTCGGCCCGGTCGAGCGATCAGCGACCGCAGATTGAGAGGAACTGTGCGAAGACCGCCTGGCGGAGCTCCAGACGTTCGCCCAGGTCCGCCCTGAACGTGTCGTATTGAGCTGGTGTGATCTCCGCGTCGTCGAGAACAGCTGATCGGAGGCGCTCGATCGCGTCGGGTTCGGCCGAACTGACGCGTTGGGCATCGCACATCCAGGTGGCCTCAGCCTCGATCAACTCCAGTTCCGCTTCCGTGAAGCTGGAGTAGTCGAAGTCTTCTTCCGAGGCCATCGCCAGCGCGCTCGGTGCCTCGCCGGATCCTGATGAGCATGAGGTGAACAGGACCGTGGTCAGCGCGATCGCGCCCACCGTTCTCTCAATTTTCCGCCACATCCCGATCCATCGGACAAGGCTCGCTCGACTTGAACGATCACGACTGGCCCGCCGTCCGACATGAGGAATACGGTCGCGCACATGTCGGACGAGGCAGTGCAACCAGAGCCTGCTCGCCGTCGACGCGCCGGCGGGCGCGAGCGCACACGAGCGGCGGCGAGCCGTGCGATCGAACAGCTGCCGTTTCGCGAGGTGCAGCGTCATTTCGAACCGACCCGAATGGTGTCCGACGACGAGGTCGAGTCGATCCACGACGCATCGCTCGTCGTACTACGCGACATCGGAATAGATGTTCTCGACGCGGATGCGCGAGCCTTGCTTGCCGCTGCCGGCGCTGACGTGTCCGCCGACTCGGAACGGGTGCGTTTTGATCCGGCGATGGTCGTCGAGTTGATCTCCACCTGCCCGAGTGAGTTCACTCTGCATTCGTGGAACGCCGATCATGACCTTCGCATCGGCGGCAACAACGTCGTCTTCTCGGCCGTGGCAAGCCCACCCAATGTGAGCGACGCTGCCGGGGGTCGGCGCACCGGCAACCGGGAGGACTTCCGCAACCTGGTGCGCCTGAGCCAGCACTTCAACGCGATCCATATGCACGCTGGCTACCCGGTGGAACCAGCCGACATTCATCCCTCGGTTCGACACATTCACGCCACCCACGACCTTCTCACCTTGAGCGACAAGGTCGTGAACGTATACAGCCTCGGGCGAGAGCGGAATCTCGACTGCATGGAGATGGTGCGTATCGCCCGACAGATCCCCGACGAGCGCCTCGACTCCGAGCCATCGGTGTACACGATCATCAACTCGTCGTCGCCGCTTCGCCTGGACATCCCGATGCTTCAGGGGATCATGGCCTACTCGGCCCGGAACCAACCGATCGTGATCACACCGTTCACGCTCGCTGGTGCGATGGCGCCGGTCACGGTCGCAGGAGCGGTCACTCAGCAGAATGCCGAAGCGCTGGCAGGCATGGTCATGACCCAGGTTGTCCGCTCGGGATCGCCGGTTGTTTACGGAGGATTCACCTCGAACGTCGATATGCGGTCGGGGTCGCCCGCCTTCGGCACGCCCGAGTACATCAAGAGCGCCATGCTGGGCGGTCAGATGGCCCGACGGTACGACCTGCCGTATCGATCGTCGAACGTGAACGCCGCGAACGCGGTCGATGCCCAGGCCGGCTACGAGTCTGTGATGTCTCTGTGGGGGGCGATCATGGGCGGCGCAAACATTGTGTTCCACGGCGCCGGGTGGCTCGAAGGCGGCCTCCGAGCATCGTTCGAGAAGATGGTGCTCGACGTCGACCTGCTCCAGATGATGCAGGTCTTCCTGGAACCGCTTGGCATGACCCCCGACGACCTTGCGCTCGAGGCGATCGCCGACGTCGGGCCCGGCGGGCACTTCTTCGGCACCCAACACACTCAGGACCGGTACAAATCCGCCTTCTATGGGCCGATGGTTTCGGACTGGCGGAACTTCGAGTCGTGGGAGGAAGCGGGATCTCCCACCGCCGATCAGCGAGCGGCGGAACTCGTGCCGCGATTCCTCGCCGAGTGTGTGCCCCCGGAAATGCCGGACGATGTCCGGGCTGAGCTCGACGAGTTCGTCGAGCGGCGCGTGGCCGCAGGTGGCGTAGCCACCGACTTCTGAACCGCGTCTTTCTGTCCTGAACCCGAAACTGCCTTGTCGGGCGGCTTCGGGTGTGGCGGATCAGACCGCCTTGACCTCGAGTGCCTCGGGACCCTTCCGGCCGGGGCCGATCTCGAACTCGACCGCCTGCCCTTCCTCGAGAGAGCGATAGCCCTCGCCCGCAATGTTTGAGTAGTGAACGAAGACGTCTTCGCCATCGTCACGTGAAATGAATCCGTAGCCCTTCTCGTTATTGAAGAACTTCACGGTTCCAGTCGGCATAGCTGTGCTTCTTTCCTTGTACTTCCCGAATTGTGCCGGGTCGCCCACGAGTGGTGGGCTTGTCGCAAGGCTAGATCTTGGGGCAGCTGCGTGCTTCGCGACTTGAACATTCGCTGATGAACGACGTGACTCGCTGGCTCGCGATCGAAAACGAGGGCGTCGAGTGGCGTTTCGATGCCGACTTCCTCGAGAGTTCGTGGTCCTGCATCTGGGACCGAGGTTGTGCCGGAATCGAGGAGACGCCCGACGTCGTGTCGATGCTCGGATGCTGTTCGGTGGGAGCCGAGTTGCTGGATGAGGACGAGGCGATGCGGGTCGCCGCGCTCGCCGCAACGCTCGATTCTTCACAAATGCAATTTCGAGACGCGGCTGACGTCGCCGGCGTGCTCCGCGACGGTGAACTTCACACCAGGGTCATCGACGGCGCGTGCGTATTCCTCAATCGACCCGGATTCGAGGCCGGTCCGGGGTGCGCTCTCCACGCCGCGGCGCTCGCCCACGGCGAGTCCCCGCTCGAGTGGAAGCCGTCGATCTGTTGGCAGTTGCCTCTACGGGTTGACCGGAGCGTGAGCGCCGACGGAAACCTCATCGCCGCGGTTCGTCGATGGCAGCGCCGCGACTGGGGTCCCGATGGCGCATCGATGGCGTTCTGCTGTACCGAGGGAATGACCACCGGTGGAGAGGCCTACGTGGGCGACGAGACGGTCGTCGATTCCTTGGCCGAGGAACTCACGGCGTTGGTGGGAGACGACGTCATGGCCGCGATCCGCTTGAGACTCGACTCAGATGAGAACGGCGGCGTCATCGGGCCCGACATCCCCGCCTGAGTCCAAACCGGCAGCGTCTCCGAGGCCGGGTCGTATTCGTCGAGCCAGGCCGCCATCCAGGGCGGATCGACGAGCTGATGGGGGTCGAACCGTGGCGACAGAGAGACGACCAGAACCGGAAGCAGGACGAAGGCCAGGCTGAAGCCCCAACCGATCAGATTCATCCACCGCCGCGGGCTGAGGGCTGCCCGGGTGGTCACGAACAGCGCCAACCCGCCGACGACGGTGAATCCGATGAGCACAACGAAGGCCACGAGGAGTGCAATTGGGTACAGGCGCCGGGCGGCAGGGCTCTGGTTCAACTGATCGTGGACGATCCCTTTGTGCTCGACCTCCTCGGCGAGATGCCACAGGAATAGCGTGGCGGCGGTCTCGTCGGCACCTGTGAGGTAGCGACGCATGCCGGCCTCGGCCCAGCGCGCCGAGGCGAAGGCGACGAGCTCGAAGGCGGCCGCGAACGCCAATCCGAACGCATCGCTTCGGTTCGCGAGGTGGGCGAATATCCAGTGCCCGAGCCGATCGAGGCGTCGGGCGACAGGCAGGTCGTGGGTGAGCTGTTTGTTGAAACCTCGGTGCGCCCGGTGGTGCATCGCCTCCTGGCTGGCCCACTCCTCGATTGCAGGGTCGCTGTCAGCCGTCCGCCGTACGTGCGTGATCACGAATGGCTCGGCATGAGGCATCAGCAACGAGATCGCGTTGGCGCCCGCCGCGAATTCCGGGAGGCGGGGATGCCAGTTGGTCGCGTCGATGCCGCACCAGTCGAACCGAATTCGACGTACCGTCGGATCGCTCGATCGAGCGCCCTCGCCCATATCCTTTCATCGGCATGTCGCGAACCCGACGGTGTAGGGAATTTGGTCCTGTCAGGGTTGTCGGGGAGCGAGCGCCAGCTGGCGGGACTGCGCAACGATCGCGCCGCTCTCGTTCCAGAGGTTGCAGTCGATCTCGAGGAGGCCGTCGGTGACGTACCGGGTGCACGTGTCGGCGAACAGCCAGGTGGTGTCGGGTCGTCTACGTACGTGAACTGTCATCTGCACGGTCGGCATCCACCCGGGCTGCAACGGCGAATTGAAGATCGTGGGGGGCGATACATCGGTCGCGAGCACGGCGACGATCGTGTCCATCGCCTCACCGTCGAGGAGCCGGAACCAGCTGCGCATGGTCAGGGGTGTGGCGTCGGGGTTGGTGAACCCATCGTCGGGGTGGACCCTGAGATCGACGTTCGCGGTGAGCGGTGGCGGGAAGACCTCGCCTGGCAGTGCTCGTATGCACTGGTCAGGAGGCGGAATGTCGCTCGGGGTCCCGGTGACGATCGACGGTCCCTCGAGAGCGGAGAGGTCGCCCGACTGCACAGTGCCCGCCATAATCGGCTTGTCACCACCGATCAGCTCGACCCGAATTGATGACAGCATCCGACCCGACTTCAGCTCCACGGTACGAGCAGTAACGGGACCGGTCCGTCCGGGCGAAAGGAAGTCGGCCGACAACGTGACCACGTCGGGTCGACCGCTCGTAGCGAGGGCCGCTCGAGCGAGCATCGCCATCATGTATCCGCCGTTGGCGATGCCTCCGATGTCCCAGCCATCGACAATCCGGCCGGTGTAGTCGCCCGCTGATCCGGCGAGCGCAGTTGCATTCGCGAAACGCACGGGATGGAGTCAGCCGAGGAGCGTTTGGCTATCGACCACGAAGAGAACCGCGAGCAGAACGATGACCGCAGCGTTCATGGCGCCGGCCCACCATTTGTACGGGTGGTCGGAGGCGAAGAGGCGACGAATGCTCATCACGTTGAACACCACTGCCACCAATCCGATCAGAACACCGATCACGGCACCCACGCTGGCGGTCAGCCCGATCAGAGGCGCGACGAACGGGAACATCACATACGTGAGGGTGCAGCGAATACCCGAGATGACGACCGATTTGGAGAAGACCCGTTCCGCATTCTCGTCGCTGTGCGCCTCCAGGGCCTCCTGGGGCATCGAGTTCAGGTCGGTCATGAGGGGCCAAGGGTACCCTGCGGGTTCGGGTCACGCCCTGTCGCCGCGTCGGTGCGGGTCCCGCCCGATCCATGGGGAGCGGTGTACTGTCGTACAGATGTTCGTGTTGGGGATCGATCCCGGGCTCACCCGGTGTGGTTACGGCTGCGTCGAGTGGACCGGGCCGAGTCGAGTGAGAGCGGTTTCGGCCGGGGTGATCACCACACTGCCGACCGATGAGTTGCCGGATCGCCTCGCCACCATCCAGAACGAGGTCCGCGAGCTCATCGTCGAATTCGCGCCCGCCGCGGTGGCGATCGAACGGGTGCTCTTTCAGGTGAACGTGCAAACCGCGATGTCGGTCGGCCACGCCTCCGGTGTTGTCATGGCAGAGGCCGCGAATGCAGGTTGCACGGTGGCGCAATACAGCCCCAATGAGATCAAACTGGCGGTCGCCGGATGGGGCGGCGCCGATAAACAACAGGTCGAGAAAATGGTTCGTGCCCAGTTGAACATCGATACCGAGCTCAGGCCGGTCGACGCGGCCGACGCGATCGCGGTGGCCCTGTGTCACACCGCGATCGTCGGCATTCCGCCGAAACCGGTCGAGGTTCCGTCGTGATCGGGTCTCTGCGAGGCACGCTCCTCGACCGAAGCCCCGATGGCGGCGAACTGATCATCGAGGTCGCAGGACTAGGCCACCGCGTGCAGGTGGGCCCGGCGACGAGCGCCAAGGCTGGCGCGGTCGGTAGCGAGGCGTTCGTCCACGTGCATCATCAGCAACGCGAGGACGCCCAGATTCTCTACGGGTTCACGACGGTCGACGAAAGGCGCGTGTTCGAAGCCGTCATCTCCGCTCACGGAGTGGGGCCAGCGCTCGGCATGGCGATCCTTTCGGTCCACGGCCCGTCCGATCTCAAAGCCGTTCTCGCCGCCGAGGACGTGGCGGCACTGTGTTCTGTCCCCGGCGTGGGCAAGAAGACCGCCACCCGGCTGCTCGTCGAGCTCAAAAGCAAGCTCGATCTTCCGGACGTCGATCTCACGTCCATCGATCGTCCGGTTCCCGAGGAAGCTGCCCCTGCCCATGCCGAAGTTCGCCAGGCGTTGGAGTCGCTCGGATATGGCCCCGACGAGGTTCGCACGGTTCTCGGCCGCCTCCCAACCGACGGAGATCCCGCGCTCCTCACCCGCGACGCTCTGCGCCTGATGGCAGAAGGGGTCTGACGTGGCTCGCGAAGAACTGCTCTCCGGTGGTGCTTCCGACGACGAGCGCGATGTCGAGGAGCGCGACGAGGTCGGGCTCCGCCCGCAGTCACTCGACGACTTCGTCGGACAGGACGAGCTGAAGGCCCATCTGCGCGTCATGCTGGAGGCAGCCCGTCAACGCGAACAGGCGATGGGTCACCTGCTCTTTGCCGGCCCACCGGGGCTCGGCAAGACGACACTCGCGGGGATCATCGCCAACGAGATGGGCGCCACCATCCACATCACCTCCGGCCCGGCCCTCGAGAAGGGGGGCGACCTGGCTGCGATCCTCACGAAGCTCGAAGACGGCGACGTCCTCTTCATCGATGAGATTCATCGGCTGGCCCGTCCGGTGGAAGAGGTGCTGTATCCGGCGATGGAGGATTTCCAGCTCGATCTCGTCCTGGGTAAGGGTCCGGCCGCCCGCACGATGCGCCTTCCGGTCGCCCGATTCACGCTCATCGGCGCCACTACCCGCACCGGCCTGATCACCGGGCCACTCCGGGATCGCTTCGACTATCCGGCTCGGCTCGACTATTACGCCCCCGATGAGTTGCGGTCGATCGTGCTGCGGGCGGCAGGCATTCTCGGCGTTCTCATCGACGATGCCGGCGCCACCGAGATCGCCCGACGGAGCCGGGGAACACCGCGTATCTCCAACCGACTGCTCCGTCAGGTCCGTGACTTCGCGGTCGTCGAACGCGAAGGGTCGATCACCAACGACGTCGCCCGTGACGGGCTCGAGTTTTTCGGAGTCGACCATCGCGGTCTCGACAAGGCGACAAAAGCCGTTCTCGTGTCGTTGTGTCGGATGTTCGAAGGTGGCCCGGTCGGGCTGAAGACCCTTTCGATCGCGGTCAGTGAACCCACGGAGACGGTCGAAGACGTGTACGAGCCCTACCTGATCCAACAGGGACTGCTGATGCGCACACCAAAAGGCCGCGTAGCCACCGTGGCTGCCTGGGAACATCTCGGTCTTGCCCCGCCCGCGGCGAGCCCCGACCGAGAAGTCCCGCCGGGGTTGTTCGACTGAGCCGACCCGATGGCGGATGCCGGTCTCGTCTTCCCATCTAGGCTCAGAGCTCATGAGCCAGTTTCCGTCAGAGGCATTCGAGCACTACTGGGCGATGTGGAACGGTGACCCCGACGATGCGCGAGAGCGCCTCGAGAAGGCCGTCACGGAGGACTTCATCTTCTGTGACCCACTCCACTGGCATGTAGGCCACGACGCACTCGAGGCGAACGTTCGCCAGTTTCGGGCTGATCAGCCCGATGCAGTGTTCTTGATGTCGTCGGGCTGGGACCACCATCACAATCGCTATCGATATCGGTGGGACTTCACGCGACGGGGTCGTGCGCTTGTACATGGCCTCGACATCGCAACCGTCGACGAAGAATCCGGTCTCATCGAACGCATCGACGGATTCTTCGGGCCAATGCCCGACCTCGACGACTGACGACCTGGCGTCACTTTCCCGACATGCAGCAATGACCACGATCGATGGGTTCGACTACGAACTCCCGCCTGAACGAATCGCGCAGACCCCACTCGAAGAACGGTCGGCGTCGAAATTGCTCCTCGATCGGGGGAGCGGCGCCGCTTCGCACCGCACGATCAACGAGCTCGACCAGATCCTCCTGCCGGGCGACCTCCTCGTCGTGAATGACACTCGGGTCCTTCCGGCCCGGCTCTTCACGAGGCGGCCCACCGGAGGAATCACCGAAGTACTTCTGCTCGAGCCCAGTGGACCGGCAGCAACCGCGCTCCGCGAGGAACGTTCTCGCTGGTCAGTGTTGGTGAAGCCGAGCCGGAAGGTCGCTCCCGGCACCGAACTCACGATCGATGGAGAAGCAGATCTGCACATAAGGATCAACGACGACCTCGGTGATGGTCGCCGCATCGCCGAGTTGGAGTCGACAGACCTGGAGTCGGCGCTCGACCGCGTCGGTCAGATGCCGTTGCCGCCCTACATCACGGAAACGCTCGTCGATCCCGAGCGATATCAGACCGTGTACGCCGACCGCGCCGGGAGTGCAGCAGCACCCACGGCCGGCCTGCACCTCACGCCTGACCTTCTACGGAGACTCCAGGCGAATGGAGTGGCTGTTGCCCGCGTCGAGCTCGTCGTGGGCCTCGACACGTTCCGCCCGGTTTCCGTCGAACGACTCGACGACCACGCGATGCACAGTGAGCGTTACCGCGTTCCATCGCAGACGCTGACCGCAATCGAGCAGGCCGAACGCGTTGTCGCGGTGGGAACGACGACCGTGCGGGCACTGGAGTCGGCGTCGAGGTTGGGACCTGAAGGCGCTACCGACATCTTCATCCGCGATCCGTTCGAGTTCGATGTGGTCGACCTCCTCCTGACCAACTTCCATCTCCCGAAGAGCACCCTGCTCGTGATGATCGACGCGTTCGTGGGCCCTCGTTGGCGCGACCTCTACGCTGAGGCGTTGCGCCGCGACTATCGATTTTTGTCGTTCGGTGACGCCATGCTCCTCGACCGCCACGCCACCTGAGGCCCGCGATGAAGACCTCGTTCGAACTCGAACACGCAAACGGGATGGCCCGGGCAGGAACCGTGACGACAGCTCGTGGCACGTTCACCACACCCTGCTTCATGCCCGTCGGAACACGGGGTGCCATCAAGCATCTGTCATCGGCCGACATGGAGGACCTCGGCGCCCAGGTCATCCTCGCGAACACGTACCATCTCATGCTCCGGCCCGGAGCCGATGTGGTCGAAGCGCTCGGTGGGCTGCACCGTTTCGCGGATTGGGAAGGGCACACCCTGACCGACTCCGGCGGATACCAGGTGTTCTCCCTTGAGCCGAAGATCACCGACGAGGGGGCAACGTTCAAGTCGGTGTACGACGGGAGCAGCCACACGCTCACACCCGAGGGTGCGGTCGACCTCCAGATCGCGATCGGTGCCGACATCCAGATGACGCTCGATGTGTGCTCCGCCCTGCCGAGCACCGACGCGGTGATTCGGGAGGCGCTCGACCGCACCGTCGAGTGGGCCGAACGAGCGCGATCGCAGTTCCTGGCCCATCCCACGGCTGTCGAGAAACAGAGCCAGTTCGGCATCGTGCAAGGCGGTCTCGACCTCGCGATGCGAAAGGAGAGCGCCCGACGAACGGTCGAGCTCGACTTCGATGGCTACGCCGTTGGTGGACTGTCGGTGGGCGAACACCGGAGTGAATGGCACGAGCCCTTGCTCGCGGCAACATCTGAGCTTCCGGCTGCACAGCCCCGTTACTTCATGGGCCTCGGAGATCCGGCAGGGATTGTTGACGCCGTCGGCCGCGGGATCGACATGTTCGATTGTGTTCTGCCCACCCGTCTGGCGCGGCACGGAACGCTGCTGACTTCGCAGGGTCGAATCAATCTGACGCGGGCCGAGTTCGCAAAGAGCGACGACCCGATCGACCCTGCGTACCCCGAAAGTCCTGTCGCGCGCTGGTCCCGGGGCTACCTCCGTCATCTCCTCCAGGTGAAGGAGCCCACG
>JBPCTR010000309.1:0-9813 GCA_051011575.1 Acidimicrobiales bacterium
GGGCTCGCTGATCGAACGACATCGACGATGCGCCGTCGCTGATCAGGCGACGGAAGCTCGTGGCCCAGCCGCGCACGCCACCCGCCGAATCGATCGTGTGCACCCGCGATGCATCGAGACGGCCAACGATGCGGCGGCTCACTGCGTGGTCCGACCGGGGTTCGGATCCTCGCAGCACTCCCGAGACGCGAAGTCGGTCCCCGTGCGCGGCGCTTCGCAGTTCCGGTGCCACGGCGAGGCGAACGTCGAGCACGACGTGGTCTCCTTCGAGATCCACCTCGACCCGGATCGACTGATCGGCCGGGCGAGGATCGGCAACAAGGGTGACCTCTTCGGACTCGACCGGCCGTGTCGTCGTGGGCGAGAGCGCGCCGAGGGCCTCATGGGATCGAACGCCGACGACCATCAGCAGTGCGAGCACGATGAGAGCGGGTCGCAGCGTGAGCGTGGCGGCGAGCAGAATCGCGATGCCGAGCCAAAGGGGCATGGCAATGCCAATCACCGCCGCCAGGAATGCCGCGGGCACGACTGCCACCAGGGCAGGGATCGGGTTCGCACGACTCATCGAACGACGAGGTGATCGCGGAGTGCATCGAGTTTCGCGGATCCGATTCCTCGTACCGCAACGAGCGCGTCCACCGAACCGAAGGCTCCATGCTCCTCGCGGTGGGCGACGATCGCCTCTGCGGTTGCCGGACCAACGCCGGGCAGGGCCTCCAATGCCGCAGCGGTGGAGGCGTTCAAGTCGATCGGCCCGGAGTTGTTGGAGGTCGATGCATCGCCGGCCGACACGGCAGGAATTGCAGCCTCGCCCGTTCGGGGAACGTAGATCCGTTGACCGTCGGCGATGTGGGCGGCGAGGTTGATGCGGTCGAGGTCTGCGTCTGGAGCCCAGCCTCCGGCAGCGGCTACGGCGTCGGCGATCCGCCACGACTCGAGCCCGGCGATCAACCCGGGCCGCTCCACCGCGCCAGCCACGTGCACCACGACGGTCGGGAGATCGACTGCGACGCGGGGCGTCACCGTCGTCGCAGATGTATCGGCCGCCGGTGTCGGCGAGCCGGCCGCGGGAGCGAACGGGAGGAGATCCTCGATCGGGGGCTCGGTGGGCAACAGTGATCGCCAGAGCAGAAGGCCACCGAACACGGCGATGAGAAGGGCAAGGACCAGCGAGAGAGCGGGTCGGGCGCGGTCAGCCGATTGTCGGAAGACTCTCGACACGCGATCGCGCCACTGCTCGTGCAGTGGTCGAGAGTCGGCAGCGCGGAGCGCGGCCAATGGGTCGACCGGCAAACCGGGGTCGGGGGCGTGCTCGGGCACGGCGGCACTTCCTCACGGAGGTTTGGCGGGGGAAGCGCGTGGCAGCGGAAAGCGGCTGACGGTTCAGAGGGTAACGCATCGACTTCGCCGGCGGCGGGTCGATGTGGGGCCTCGAGCCCCGGTCTAGAAGAGGGCGGTGGCGAGGCGGCGACGGAAGGTGTTGGTCTCGGGATGTTCCGGGCCGAGTTGGTCGAGGAGCGCGATGAAACGCTCGCGGGCGTCGTCGTCGCCCTTGACCGTGATGAGCAGTTGCTCGAGCTCGGCTTCGATCGCGGTGGTGTCGACGGGCTCGGCTGGTGGCGCAGCAACGGGTTCGGGCGCAGACACGGCGTCGTCGAGTTGGCCCACGCCCGGTTCGGAGATCAAGAGCTCGGACGTCTCGGCTTGGTTTGAGTCCTCGGCTTCGTCGCCGACCGGAGCTCCCGCCGATCCGTCGAGAAGGCGCTGGACGAAGGCGACGACCTCGGGCTCGCCCTGGGCGCCCATGAACCCGTCGACGACCTGGCCGTCGCGCATGGCGTACACAGCGGGAATCGACTGCACCTGGAACGCCTGGCCGACCTGAGGGTTCTCGTCGACGTTGACCTTGGCCAGTTCGACGAGACCCTTCGTCTCGCCGACGACCTTCTCGAGGATGGGTCCGAGAGTCTTGCAGGGCCCGCACCACGGAGCCCAGAGATCGACGACGACCGGGACGGTCTTGGACCGTTCGAGGACGTCGGTGGCGAAGGTTGCATCGGTGACATCAGCCATGGGGTCGAGCGTATCCGCCCGTCTCGCCATGACGGTGGGGCCCCGGCCATCATCGACGACATGAGCGAGGCCAGCCCGGCGGGCATCGATGTCGAACCCGTCACGGCTTGGATGGTCGAGCACGTGGAGCGACGGGGCGGCTCGATCACTCCTCCGCTCCACTTCGGACAGATCGCCGGTGGACGATCGAACCTCACGTTCGAGGTGACCGACACGGCCGGGGGGTCGTGGGCGCTTCGCCGGCCGCCCACTGGGCATGTGCTCGCGACCGCCCATGACATGGGGCGGGAGCATCGCGTGATGTCTGCACTCGCCGACACGCCGGTTCCGGTTCCTCTGATGGTGGGCCTGTGCGCCGACGACAGCGTGAACGACGCCCCCTTCTACGTGATGGAGTGGGTCGAGGGCACAGTGGTGCGGAACTCTCGGATTGCCGAGGAGTTTCACGCCGACGTACGGAGAGCCATGGGGATCTCAGTGGTCGAGAACCTGGCGCGGATCCATGCGGTCGACATCGACGAGTTTGGGTTGGGTGACTTCGCGAAACGCGAGGGGTACGTCGAGAGGCAGTTGAAGCGATGGATGGCGCAGGTCGATGCGACCGCCGGCCCGAACGACCCCACCCTCGTGCGAGCGCATGCCGATCTGGTTGCCGCGATCCCCGATCAGGGGCCGGCACGGTTGGTGCACGGCGACTACCGGCTCGACAACACGATCGTGGGGCCCGAGGGCGACGTGCTCGCCGTGCTCGACTGGGAGCTCACCACGTTGGGCGACCCCTTGGCCGACCTCGGAGCGATGCTCTGTTACTGGTCGCGGCCCGGCGACGGCGCCATTGCATTGACCGACCCGCCCACCCTCGCCAATGGGTTCCTCGAGCGCGACGAGGTGGTGGCGGTGTACGAGGCCGCGGCGGGTCGGGCCGTTCCGGAGATCGGTTACTACTACGCGTTCGCCACCTGGCGATTGGCGTGCATTCTCGACGGTGTCGTCGACCGCTATCGAGCGGGGGCGATGGGTGCAGACGACGGGTTCGATCCCGACGACTGGGCCCAGCAGGTGAAGGCGTTGGCCGCGTCGGCGCTCGACCGACTCGGCGGGGTCATCGACTGATTCATCGGTCGGGCGTTAGGTTGCCCACTCGATGGCGTCGATCTGGCGGCTGGCCAGTTCGAGCTGCACCCTTGCCCGCTGGAGGTTCTGGTCGGGTTCGGCGGCGCCGTAGTACTTGTCGCCGGTGAGGTGATCGGTGAGGAACCGGGCCGAATTCTCGGTCGTGAGCAGGGGACCGGCGAGGAGGATGCAGGCACGTTCGGCGTCGTCGAGTTCGCCGCCCCACCCGGCGAGGAAGCCTCGATTGACCGCTTCGATCTGTGTCATCACGAGTTCGGGTGTGGTCGCGGGCAGGTCGCGAGTAGCGGATCGGACGAGTTCGCCGATGTCGGAGAACAGGGTGCCCGGCATGGTCGTGTCGAGATCGATCACCGTGCGGGCCCCGTTCTCGCTCACGATGCAGTTGGGCCCCTTGGCGTCGTTGTGCGCGTTGCGCACCGGGACGTGGCGACGGGCGTCGTAGCTGGGCGAGAGCCGGAGTTGATCGATCGTGCGGAGTAGTGCGTCGACGGTGGGACGGCACGATTCGAGGCGGCCGAGATCGTCGCTGGCAATGGCCGTGTCGAACGCCTCGATGCGGCCGTCGAAGGAGTGGTAACCGGGAAAATGTTCGGTCAGTTCGAGCGACTCGATCGCCTTGGCGTACCGGCCGAATACTCGGGCGATGGCCTGTGCCTCTTCCCGGGTGGTGATGGGCGGTGTCGACTCGCCGGGGATGAACCGGTAGCAACGCCAGGTCACGCCGTTCGAGGTGGCCAGCCATTCGTCGCCCAGGGTGGGCACGAATCGGATGGCGGGCAGGTTGGCCTCGATCATGGCGTCGACGATTGCGAGCGCATTGGCCATCAACGCGTCCGGGTCGGGGAAGATCGACGTGTTCAGCTCCTGCAGCACGAACGAGCCGTCGGCGGTTTCGACCGTGGCGCTGTGGTTTATGTTGCCGGCGAGGAGGGCCTGGATGGGCGCGAGCGGTTCGAGGCCAAATCGTTCCCTCGCCAGACGTTCCAGTTGCTCGCTCATCACCACATGGTCTCCGCGGTCGCCGGGGCAGCGTACCCGTGTGGTTCCATCGGCACCGGTCACCGACTTCTGATGCGGTCGCCTCCGCTCCCTCGCCCTGGCCGGGCATCAACCGATTGCGGGATCACGCGTTTGGCTACGTTCAGGCCGAGAGTTCCACGACCTTACCCGTGCGAATGGATTGATCGGCGGCGAGCACGATTCGAAGGCTCTCGAGCACGTTCTCGAGGTGCACGGCAACATCGGCTCGACCGTGGATCGCTTGGAGAAACCACCGCTGTTCGCGAAGGCACAGTTGGTCGTGATCGGGCTCGTCCGCAGTCTCGATCAAGTCATCGTTTCGGGCGAGCATGGCATCATCATCGACCTCGGAATGATGGTGCCGGATCCGACTCGTGATCGTGTGGAGGTTGACGTCGGATGAGTCGGTGCCGGCTGCTTCGAGGCCGGACTCGATCGACAGCGCACCGTTGGGTCCGATGACGTCCTTGATGAAGAATGCGGTCTCGCTCATCATTGGACCCCAGCCAGCCTCGTACCAGCCGATCGACCCGTCCTCGAAGGTGATCTGCAACTGTCCGTAGTTGTACATTCCGGGCTTGAGGTCATCGGTCAAACGTGCCCCAATCGCATGAACCCGGGTGGCTTTCGCTTCCGTCATCTGAGCCATGACGTCGACGTAGTGCACCCCGCAATCGACGATCGGAGAAGTCGTCTCCATGATCGACCGATGTGTGCTCCACTCCGGACCCTGGCTCTGCTGATTGAGGTTCATTCTCATCACCAGGGGCTTGCCGAGGGTGCGGGCACGCACAACAAAGGACTGCCAGGAAGGATGGTGCCGAAGGATGTAACCGACGACCAGTACCCGCGATTTCCTCTTGGCGAGATCGATCAGCTCGGCTGCTTCCGCCACGTTGTCGGCGAGAGGTTTCTCGACGAACACGTGACACCCGGCCTCCAATGCCGCTCTGGCGAAAGGCACGTGCGTTTCCGCAAACGATGCGATGGCCACCGCATCCGGCCGGGTGGCGGCCAACGCCTCCTCAAAGGCCTGATGGTGAGGGAGCCCTCCGAGTTCGCGGGCCAGCCGCTTTCCAGACTCCCCACGGGTCACGATGCCGCAGAGATCGAATCCGTCGATGGCCATGAGGGCGCGCCCATGAGCGGTACCCATGTGGCCCGCTCCAACGAGTAAAACCCGAATTGGCGTCGTCATGTTCTGCCTCTCCACCCGTCAGATGTGCTGCCAGTCGGGTTTGTTGTCATAGGCCGCGCGGTAATAGGGCGCGAGTGTGAGATGTTTGGCCGCGGGCTCGTCGATCACGATCGTGGCGTGCGGGTGAAGCTGAAGAGCAGATGCGGGGACCATCGCGGTGAGTGGGCCCTCGACGGCTTGGGCTATCGGCGCGGCCTTCAACTCGCCGGTGGCGACCAGAATGACATGTCGGGCTTGGAGAATCGTTCCGATGCCTTGCGTGAGAACGTGTCTCGGAACTGCCTCGACGTCGTTCTGGAAGAAGCGGGCGTTGTCGACGCGTGTCGCATCGGTGAGGGTCTTCATGCGGGTCCGTGACCCGAGTGACGACGTGGGTTCGTTGAAGCCGATGTGTCCGTCGGTCCCGATCCCGAGAAGTTGTAGATCGACACCACCGGCTTCGTCGATCTGTTGCTCGTAGATCTGTGGTGCGGCTTGCGGATCGACGCTGTTCCCGTCCGGTCCGAACAGGGCACTTGGCGGAAGGTCGATGTGGCTGGTGAACTCACGCTCAATGAAGGATCTGTACGCCTCGGGATGTGAGGGATCGAGGCCCACGTACTCGTCGAGCAGGAAGGCTCGCACTTCGGCGAAGCTGATCGCACCGCGCTCATGTCGGTCGATCAGCTCTCGGTAGGTCGGCAGAGGTGAGCTTCCGGTGGACAGTCCGAGGACGGGTTGCGGCGTGGACTGTAGGAGACGTTCTATGGCATCTGCGGCGACAACCGCCGCATCCGCAGGACCTTGGGTTATCACGACCTCCATGACGCCCCCTCTGCGAGTCTTTCCGGAACTCGGTCCCTTGCTTCGTTCGCGACGTAGGCCACCGTGCCTCCGCAAAGTGTCATCTGAACTTCCAGGTCAGCATCGAGGAGCACGAGGTCGGCGATCTGGTTCTCGGCGATTCGCCCGCGACCGCGTTCCCCGATCAGGCGCGCCGGTGTTGTCGAAGCGCTCTTGATCGCGTCGACCACACCGCACGCCGTGAAACTTATGAGGTTTCTGACAGCGGCATCCATCGCCAGGACGCTCCCGGCGAGGTTTCCATCGCTGTCGCGGACGGCCGCACCGTCGGACGAGACGAACTTGTCGGAGAACTGGTACTCGCCGGGTTGTTGGCCCATCGCAGCAACGGCGTCGGTGACGAGGGCGATTCCCTCGGGACCCTTGGCGTGCCACGCTGCAGCAACGACCGTGGGCGCAACATGCACGCCGTCGACGATCAGTCCTGCAACGAGGTCTCGTTGACCGAGCGCGACGCCAACGAGGTTGGGCGAGCGATGTTCGAGGGGCGCCATCGCGTTGAACAAGTGCGTGACCATGCCCACTCCGGCGCGAAGTCCTGCACGCGTTTCGTCCTCGGTTGCATTCGAGTGACCGGCGGCGACCGCCACGTTTTGGGCCACCAGCCTCTCGATGACCTCGATCGCGTTCGGAAGTTCGGGAGCGATCGTGACGAGCGCAACGCCGGTCGCCCGCGACCAGCCCTCGATCAGGCTCAGACTTGGGGTGACGAGCCGCTCGACACGATGGGTTCCGGCACGCTCCGGACTCAGCATCGGACCCTCGAAATGGGCACCCAACGGCTCCGCACCGACGTACTGAGCGGGGCGCCGACCAAGCGACTCGAGCATGGACTGGTTGGCCTCGGGTGCCGAGGAAATGATCGTGGGCAGGAATCCGGTGACCCCGTGACGCGGGAGCCTCCGACCGAGGTCCCACACCGAGTCGGGGTCACTCAGCAGATCGAAGCCGAACCCACCGTTGATCTGCAGGTCGACGAAGCCGGGTGCAACGAGCAGTCCGCTGGCGTCGATTTCGTGTTCGATTTCCTCGGACACGCCGCTCCCGAGTGCTGCGATGTGGCCGTGGGCGATTTCCAATGTGCCAGCGTGCAGCTCACCATCGCTGTGGAGCCGTCCCCCGACGAGTCGAAGGCCGGTCATCCGAACCGGCCCGACTCGGCGAGAGCTGCTGCGCCATAGGCGCCGATCGCTCCGCCAGGTTTGAGGACCAGGCGGCTTGTGACGTCGAGAGACGTGACGAAGCTGGATCTCTGCTCCAATCGGCGAACCGCATTCTTGATCGCGTCGAGCAGCGGGTCGCCAACCTCGGCGACTCCGCCGCCGATCACGACCAGGTCCGGGTCGTAGGTGACGGCGAGAAGGTGGACGGCCCTGGCGAGGTGGTCTGCGATCGACTCGAGTGTCTCCAGGGCGAGCTGGTCGCCATCGTGGGCAGCGGCGAGGAGTGCCTTGGCCGGGTGCGTGTCAGGCGTGGCGGGCCAGAGGCGAGCGATGGCGGAGCCGGAGGCGAGGACCTCGAGGCAGCCCGTCAGTCCGCACTCACATTCGGGTCCGTCGGGCACTATCGGGAGGTGGCCGATCTCGCCGGCAACTCCCCTTCGGCCACGGTGAACACGGCCGTCGACGATGACGCCCGCTGCGATTCCTGTTCCGACGCTCAGGTACGCAAGGTTCCGGATCTCGTCGCTGTTCCGCAGACGAAGGAAGGCTCCGAGCGCGGCGAGGTTGACGTCGTTGTCGACCAGGCAGGGGACGCGGAACATGCCCCGGACCTGCTCCTCGATTCTCAAGGGCTCGTCTCCGATGCCGAGATTGACGGCTTGACGAACGGTGCCGGCCGGCTGATCGACCAGCCCGGGGATGCCGATCCCTATGGCCGAAAGAGACCGGCCCGTCACCTTCTCGCACAAGTCCGCAATGGTTTCGACGACGGTGTTCGACACGAGCGCGGCATCACCAACCACGGTCGGGACCTGCAACTCTCCAAGACTGACGAATGCCGAGTCGAATGCGATCGCGTGAGTCTTGGTTCCACCAATGTCGACGCCGATGATCATGTTCGTCGTCGAGCACCGTTCGCGTTCGGGTGCGCCCACGATCACGAAACCCCAAGCTCATGGCTGATCACCATGCTCGCAGCGCCGAGCAGGAGCACGTCCTCTCCAAGCGAGGTGTACCCCACGTTCACCGAGCCGGCGACACTCTCGCGGCAGCGGGCACGGAGACTCTCGGCAGCCAGGTCGCAGAAGTCCTCGCCGAGGAGTCGACGAGAACCCGAGATCAGGACGTGATCGAGATCGAGGATTGCCACGACCGCAGCCAGCGCCACACCGAGCCGATTTGCAGCAGCACGACGGATCGCGACCGCATCAGCCCCCGGTTGGGCGAGCGCGCGTTCGAGGTGTGACGACGCGACGAAGGTCTCGAGGCAGCCCGAGTGGCCGCACGCGCACGGCGGTCCGTCCGGGTCGACCACAAGATGACCGATCTCTCCCGCCCCTGCGTGGGCGCCCTCGAACAGCCGGCCGTCGAGAACGAAGCCGGCACCGACGCCCGATCCAATCTTGATCACCGCAAGGTTGAGGCTGTCGTGCCCGCCGCGGCTGTATTCGGCGATGGCGGCTGCATTGGCGTCGTTGATGACGTAGGCGGGATACCCCACGGCATCTTCGACGTGTTGCCGCAGCCCGATGTGGTGCCAGCCGAAGCTTGTTGCGTCGACCACGGCGCCGTCGGAGTCGACGACGCCGGGCGTTCCGATACCGACGCCGAGAATCTCGCTCTGTGCCCGGCCCATGGCGAGGCCGACCAACGAGTCGATCGCGTCAAGCGTGTGGGTACCCGGGGTTCCCGGGTTTGGTACGTCGACGCTGGCAACAATTTTGCCCCCGAGGTCGACGACGGCACCGCGGAAGACCGATGGATCGCTGAGATCGAGTGAGATCACGTTTCGCGACTCGGGCCGCACCGCCAACATCGTCGGTGGCTTCCCGACCTGGCTTTCGTCTCGCCTCGTACCCACCTCGGCGACAAGGCCGGTCTCCTCGAGCTCGGCGATCAGCGCGGAAACGGTCGCAGCCGTGAGCCCGGTCAACCGAGCCAGGTCGGCGCGGCTGAGCAACGAGCCGTCGAACAGATGCTGCAGGACAAGCCGAGAGTTCGTCACGCGGGTATCGGCCCGCGCCGCTTTCGCCGAGACCCGCGGGCCTGATCTCCTCAGCGATTCCAACGTCACGAGTATGTATGGTTATTGAAGATATTAACCCTGTCAAGATCACTTTGTGGGCATGTCGCGCGCCGCTTCAACGGCGCTGACAAACCTGGATCCCGCCGGGTCGGGGCCGACGGAGACACGTGACCGCCCACTCCCCACACTCTGTCAAAGCGAGCGATCTCGATCGCGTGCTGGTAACCTCGTGAGTCGTTTCGGGGCTTTAGCTCAGTTGGTAGAGCGCTTCCATGGCATGGAAGAGGTCAGGGGTTCAATTCCCCTAAGCTCCACTCCTCGGAATGCTTGAGATCGTTGGCGAGTGTGGGCTCAGC
>JBPCTR010000310.1:0-17101 GCA_051011575.1 Acidimicrobiales bacterium
CTTGAGCAGGGCCCCGTTGGGGTCGTCGGGTTCACGGTCGCCGGCACCGACGGCACCCGCAATGCGGCGGAGGCGACTCATGTCGTCAGCGCCCCACCACGTGATCTGTCGGCGCGGGATGGGACCCACGGCGAATACGAGACTCATACAAGATGTTCGGAGCGCGCGCCGACTCGGATTGGTGCGGACCGCGGTCGATCGACCGCAGCTGGACGCCGGAATAGATCCGCATTGACACCGTTCTACTGCGCCGTCGAAGATCGGGCATGCATCCCGATCAGCTCGTCACGAGCTCGCCGTGGAGTGAGCTCGCACGCACGAGAGAGGCCCCGCAGATCGATGTCGACCGAATGCATCGGTACCGAACCGGCCGGCTCCGATCCGAGCTCGATCGACTCGAGCTCGACATGGTGCTGATCCACAATCCAGTCTCTCTTCGGTATGCGTTCGACTACCGGTCGTACCAGCTCTTCCAATCGCGAACGCCCACAACATATGCGTTCTTCGCCGCCGACGGTCCGACGACGATGCATGCGGAGATCGGTACGGTCGGCGAAGAATTCGAGTCGCGGCCGGGACGGGCGCTGAGCTACTTCGACGGTGGAGAGGACATGCACGGCGCATCGGCTTGCCTCGCCGACGACGTCGTGCGATACCTCGAGTCCATCGGTGCGACCCGTCGGCGGGTCGGGCTCGAGTACGTCAACCCAAGCGTCACACGCGCCCTGCTCGAGCGAGGAGTCGACGCCGTCGACGGCATGCCCGTGACAGAACGGGCGCGCCTCATCAAGTCGAGCGACGAGATCGAGTGCATCCGGTGGGCGATCGCCGTGGCCGAGCACGGAATCGCAAAGTTGGAGGAGGTTCTCGAACCCGGAGTCACCGAACTCCAACTCTGGGCGTTGCTCAATTACGCAAACCTTGCCAACGACGGCGATTGGCACGACGGTCGGATGCTCGCATCCGGCCCACGCACGAACCCGTGGTTGCAGGAGGCGAGCCCGCGCCGGATCGAATCCGGTGACCTGGTCGCGTTCGATACCGACATGGTCGGACCCATGGGGTACTTCGCCGACATCTCCCGGACGGTGTTCTGCGCGCCCGGTACACCGTCTATGCGCCAGCGGGAACTCTTCGCCATCGCCGCCGCTGAGGTCGAGCACAACATCGCACTCGTTCGACCAGGCATCACCCTGCACGAGTTCCAACAGAAGGCATACGTGAAGCCCGAGGAGTTCCACGAGCAGGACTACCCGTGCATCGTGCACGCCGTGGGAATGTGCGACGAATACCCGCGAATTGACCCCGCCCACCGGGGCGCAAACCGATATGACGACACGCTCGAAGAGGGCATGGTGCTTTGCATCGAGAGCTATGTGGGAGCGATCGGTGAACCCGATGGAGTGAAACTCGAAGAGCAGGTCGTCGTGACCGCTAAAGGGTGCGAGCAGCTCACGTCGTATCCGTACGACGAGCGTCTCAGGGGCTGACTGTCACATCTGCGATGAGCCACGCTTCGCCATGGAGCGGGACCGGTAGCCGGAATGTGGACTCGTGATCCGCGACCACGAGCCACCGGTTGACCCGATCCCAACCCTCGCCCTCGAGCATCGCCGCGATGTCGGGATTCGCCCGCGGCGTGACTCGTTCGACTTGAGTCGCCACCGTCGATATCAGGTTCGGCTGCCACTCGAGGCCGCTGCAGACGATCTCGGAAAGGCAGAGGTGCGGGCCTCGTTCACCGACTGCGACCGACGACCGACTCTCGATCGTCTCGTCGGTGCGGTGGACATGGAAGACGATCGCGCCCTGCCCCGCGGCTGCGATGTTGCGGCTCGTGCCACTCAGGGAGACGACCTCACCCGACTCGATGCCAAATGCATCTCGACCTCGAGTGGTCGAGATGTCGACCTCCTGAATCGCGCCGGTCTCGAGATCGACGATCGTCGGGCGACCGATGGAATTGACGTACACGAGCGTGAGGTCGTCGGGAAGATCGATCGGCATGTCCCGGCCGGGGCGGCGAATCACGTGGGGCTCATGGTCGAGTGGAAGGTCGGGCCACACGGCCGTGTTGGTGGGCCGCACGCTCGTCACGGCGACCTCGGGCGTCGCCGAATCCTCACGAGCGGACTGACCCGGTCCGTCATCGACAGGATCGAGTGAGGCCAACGTCATCCAACCGAGCACGAGCACCGCTCCCATGACGGCGAGGGCGACCAGCAGGCGCCGTCGGTCACCGGCCGCAACGATCGACGCGTCGACGTCGGCGATGGTCGTCACGCCGGCCAGCTCCACTCGCTCGACGACAGGACGAACCACCGGGTCCGAGGAATCCGATGAGGCTCCCATGGGCCAAGGGTAGAACGCGATCGTCGGTCGAATTCAGCCGTATCGACACCAGCCGACGCGTCGAGCATTCTGGCCGAATGGGACCGGACCAATTACCGATACTGCCGAGCAGTGACTTCGATCGGACACTCGAGTACTACGGACTCCTCGGGTTCACCCTCGACAGTCGGTATGGCGATCACTACCTGACGACGTCGCATCCCTGGGGAATCGAGCTTCACTTCTACGGCGCGGGTCGGGTGAAGACCACGAAGAACGACCACGCGGTGTACGTGCGCTTCGACTCGTCGGCCACGACCGATGCCCTCCACGAGATGTGGGCCGCGGCTGCCGAGTCGGCCGCGTTCGCCGCCGTCGCCGGGAAGGCGGGCAGGATCACGACGCCCTCCGACACCGACTACGGGCTCCGCGAGTTCGCCCTCCTCGATTTCGACGGGAACCTCCTTCGCGTGGGTGGAATGTTGCCGGTTCCCGACCCCGGTCCGGTGCTCGTCTTGATCGACGTTCAGGTGGGCCTCGACGCACCGGAGTATGGCGAGCGGAACAACCCCGACGCCGAGGCGCACATGGCCGAGTTGCTCGCCACCTGGCGTGAGCGCCAGCTGCCGGTGATCCACGTGGTGCACGACTCGCTCGAAGACGCATCACCCCTCAAGCTCGATCAGCCGGGCGGGGCGATCAAACCCGAAGCCACTCCCGTCGCGGGCGAGCCCGTGATCCCGAAACACGCGAACAGCTGTTTCATCGGAACGCCGGTGCAATCGATGTTGGTCGAGATGGGTGCCACCGAGGTGGTGATGGCCGGGCTCACGACGAACCACTGCGTCTCCACCTCAGTGCGGATGGCAGCCAACCTCGGCTTCGACGTGACGCTCGTGTCCGATGCGACGGCGGCGCATCCGGCACCGGGGTCCGACGGGTTCGAGATCCTGGCCGCGCAAATCCATGAGATCGCTCTGGCCTCGTTGCGCGGCGAGTTCGCAGACGTGCGCGACACCGCGGAGGTGATTGCCGCGCTCGCGTGAGCGGCTTGGCTCAGACCGGTTCCGGGACCAGCCGAATATACGGGAGCGGGCTCTCCCAGCCATCGGGATAGGTGGCCGCGGCCTCTTCGTCTGAGACCGACGGAAGGATGATCACGTCCTCACCGTGCTCCCAGTTCGCCGGAGTCGCCACCTTCTTCTCGGCCGTGAGTTGGCACGAGTCCAGGATCCGGAGGATCTCGTCGAAGTTGCGTCCCGTCGTCATCGGGTAGGTGAGCGAGACCTTGATCTTTTTGTCGGGTCCGATGATGAACACCGACCGAGCGGTGGCATTGTCGCCGGCGGTCCGACCTTCCGAGGTGTCACCCGCGTCGGCAGGAAGCATGTCGTAGAGCTTCACGATGTCGAGCGTGGGATCGCCGATGAGGGGGTAGGTGACCTTGTGACCCTGGCTCGCCTCGATGTCCTTCATCCATGCCTCGTGGTCCTGCACTCCATCGACGCTGATCCCGATGATCTTGCAGTTTCGGTCGGCGAAGTCATCCTTCAGCGCAGCGACCGCGCCGAGCTCGGTGGTGCAGACCGGAGTGAAGTCCTTCGGGTGAGAGAACAGCAGGGCCCAGCCATCGCCGACCCAGTCGTGGAATTGGATCGTGCCGTCGGTGGTCTCCGCCGTGAAGTCCGGGGCGGTGTCGTTGATGCGTAAAGACATCGTGCTTGTGCTCCTCGTTCCGTGTGTCGATGGCGGGACGTCCGCCATCCGGCCGCCCGGCTCGCCAAGCCATCCCACTCGCCGAGTCGAGGCTGCGTTCGCGAACCTACGACCACACTCCTGGGATGTAAATGGTGTGTGCCTCGTGTCGCAGTGCGCCCATAGGGTGGCCGCCGTGCGCGAACCCGATCGCCCAACCGCTGCCGAGGTCGAAGCCGAGCTGGCCGCGCATGTTCGTACGCTCGCCGGGCCAGAAGCCGTGCCGCACCCCGAGCAGCTCGATGCGGTGCAAGCGGTCGTCTCCGACCGCAAGCGCACGCTGCTCGTGGCCCGAACCGGATTCGGAAAGTCGGCCGTCTACTTCTCGGCCACGCGCATGCTCCGCGACCGCGGGTGGGGGCCGAGCATCGTGATCTCGCCGCTCCTTGCGCTCATGCGCGACCAGGTCGCGGCCGCAGAGAAACTGGGGCTGCGCGCCGAGACCATCAACTCGTCGAACGTCGATGCCTGGGACGAGATCGAGGCGGCGATCTCCGCCGACGCGATCGATCTCCTCCTGATCGCACCGGAGCGGCTGGCCAACGGTGGCTTTCGAGAGCGGGTCTTCTCGATGATGCTCTCGCGCCCCTTTGCGCTCGTGTGCGACGAGGCACACTGCATCTCGGACTGGGGTCATGACTTCCGCCCTGACTATCTGCGGCTCCGAACCGTGATCGACGAGCTCCCAGCGTGGGCGCCGATCCTGGCCACGACCGCCACCGCGAACCAGCGAGTCACCGACGACGTCGCCGCTCAGCTCGGACCCGACACGGTGGTGCTCCGCACGAGTCTCGATCGGGCGTCGTTGTACTGTTCGGTCGTCGATCTTCCCGACGACGCCCAGCGACTCGCCTGGGTCGCCCAGAATCTGGGGTCGATCGAGGGGTCGGGCATCATCTACGCCCTCACGGTCGATCAGGCCACGACGACGGCGAAATGGCTCCGGGAGCAGGGCCACGCGGTTGAGGCGTATTCCGGTGGCACCGACCCCGGGCAGCGCACGCGGCTCGAGGATGGCCTCCGCGAAAACGAACTGAAGGCGCTCGTCGCGACCTCGGCGCTCGGCATGGGCTTCGACAAGTCGGACATGGCGTTCTGCATTCACCTCGGGCTGCCGCCCACTCCGGTTGCGTACTACCAGCAGATCGGTCGCGCCGGTCGCGGAGTCGATCGGGCCGAAGTGATCGCGCTCCCGCGCCCCCGCGAAGACGAACGAATATGGCGGTGGTTCGAGTCGGTCAGCCTTCCTTCGGAAGAGCTTTGTCACCGCGTGCTCGCGGAACTCGACGGGTCGCGACCCATGTCGGTGCCCGCGCTCGAAGCGGCGGTCAACGTGGGCAGATCACGGCTCGACACCTTGCTCAGCATCCTTGATGTGCAGGGCGCAGTGCGGCGGGTGAAGGGAGGATGGGTCCTCAGCCCCGGCGCGTGGGAGTACGACGCCGAACTCGCCGACCGGCTGCGCGAGCTTCGCGCGGCCGAGGCGCAACAGATGCGTGACTACACCACCCACGTCGGTTGTCGCCTCCGATACCTGCGCGAGCTGCTCGACGACCCCGAAGCCGACGACTGCGGCCGGTGCGACCGATGCTCGGGAGGTTCTGCCCACGACCCGCGACCGGCCGACGACGTCGCGTCGGCGGCGCGCGCTCATCTCCGTGGCTCCGACGTCGCGATCGAGCCCCGGAGGCAGTGGGCGCCAAGTCTCGATGAGCCCAAGGGCCGAATCGCCCCCGAGCGACAGGCCCGCTGGGGTCGCGCCCTCTCGCGGGTCGGCGACGGTGGATGGGACCCCATCGTCGCGGATCTTCTGGACGGAACGACCACGGAGCTCTCTCCCGAAATGATCAACGGGATCGTCGGCATTCTTCGCCGGTGGGATTGGCAGGAGAGGCCCACGTGGATCTGTTGTATGCCCACCCGTCGCCGAGCCGCTCTCGTGAACGGCGTGGCGGCCGAGATCGGACGGCTCGGGAAACTGCCGGTGTACTCGGCGATCGCACGCGACCCCGGCGCAGGGTGGCAGGAGGACCAGGCCAACAGTGCGTTCAAGCTGTCGAACGTGTGGGGGCGACTACAAATCGTCGACATCGCACTCCCCGAGGGCGCGCGACGTTCGGGGCCGGTGCTTCTCGTTGACGACACAGCCGACAGCCGCTGGTCGATAACGGTCGCAGCCCACCTCCTGGCGGAGGCGGGCTGCGGTCCAGTTCTTCCGTTCGTGCTACGGAGCCGCTAGCGGCTCGACGTTCAGGCTGCGACGCTGACGGCAACCTTCTTGTTGCTGATTCCGCGGCTGCCCGAGGTTGCCACGAGGCGTGCGCGGCTCTCCGCGAAGTTCGTCGTGAGCAGCTTTTCTGCTGCGATTCCCGACATCCAGTCGAGGACAGTGAAGCGGGGATCGGTCAGCGCACGGGAGAGCGCTGCGGCCTCGACGAGGCGGCCCGGGCTGTAATGCTGATATTCGGTGCTCATGCGACCGTCGTAGATGCGGTAGGCATCGTCGTCGAGGATCGCCACCGCATAGGCGGCCAGCTCGCCGTTCAGGCGGAGCGTGGCGATCTCGATCTCCCAGTCCTCGCCGTTGCCACCCTCGACAACTCGGCGCCAGAACTCTCGCTCGGCCGGACGATCGAGGTCGCTGTTGCGGCGGGCATCGCGATCGCGTGCGACGTGCACGGCCTCGACTTCGTCGAGCAGCTCGGCACTGATGGCTCGGCCTCGGTCGAAGGCGATGTCGATGTCAATGCCGTCCTGCTCGATGCGGTTGCGCGCTCGGCGGAGCTGCTTTCGCTTGCTCTTGCTGAGAACTTCGTCAGCGTTGTGCGCGGTCGAGAAGACCACGCGGGGTACACGAAGCTCCGGAAGGATCTGACCGTTGTCGATCGCTTCAGCGAGATGGGTGAGCGTCGGATCGTGGTCGGGCAGCTGCTCGAGATCGAGGGCCCACGCCTCCGATGTGTCGTTCAACGCATCGACGATCGCGTGTGCCAGTGCCTTCGCCGACGCGCTGTCGCGTGCGGGCAGTCCGGCATACAACGAGCTGCTGTGCCCCATGGAGACCACGGTTGCGCCCTCGCTGCGCTTGTCGACGGCGAGCATGGCGAAGGCCATGAGCTGCTGGGTCTCGGCACTGCGCACCTCGACCATCATCGGCGTCCAGTTCGTAAACGACTCGGCCCAGTGCTGGAGCCATGCCCAGCTCGCCATGACCGGCATCTTGAGATCACGGATGAGCTCGTCGATATCCTTCGCGACCGTGCGGATCTCTTTCATGCTGGTGCGAACTTCGATGTCGTACGTGCGGTCGTGGATGCTCTCCGACGACTGGCGCCAAGCCTCGAGGGGCTCGACCTCTTCGTCGAGGTGTTCACGGAACAGGGCGGTGAGCGCCGGGCCGGCGAGCGGACGGCAGTAGTAGAAGCCCTGACCCCGGTCGCAGCCGAGCTTGCGGAGTATGCCGGCCTGGTCGCTGTACTCGATTCCCTCAGCAACGGTGTACGCGCCGAGCGCACGGCTGAGATTGACGACCGCCTCGACCAACGCCGACGAGGTCGATGAGCGATGGAGTTCGTTGATGAAGGAGCGGTCGATCTTGATCGAGTCGACGGGGAACGACTTGAGGTAGCTGAGTGAGCTGTAGCCCGTGCCGAAGTCGTCGATGGCCAGCTTGACACCGATCGTCTTGAGCTGGCCCAGGATTCCGGCGCTGCGCTCGGCATCGATGGCGAGCATCGACTCGGTGATCTCGAGCACGAGCTTGTTGGCTTCGATGCCCGAAGCGGCGATGGCGTTGGTGAGCGAGTTGATGAGCTGACCGTCCTGGAGCTGGCGCATCGACAGGTTCACGGAGACGCTGATGTCTTCGCAGCCGGAGATCTTGTGCCACGACGCTGCCTGCTGGCAGGCCTCGCGGATGACCCAGTCGCCGATCGGCACGATCAGGCCGTTCTCCTCGGCGAGAGAGATGAAGCGCTCGGGCTGGATCATGCCGCGCACGGGATGTTTCCAACGGATCAGCGCTTCGACAAGTTGAACCTTGCCGGTCTCGAGGTCGAAGATCGGCTGATAGTGGAGCGAGAACTGCTTGTCGTCGATCGCACGCTGGAGGTCGGCCTTGAGGTCGAGTCGTTCGACGGCTTCCTGGTGCATTTCGGGTTCGAAGAACTCGAAACGGCCCTTGCCTCGTGACTTCGACAGATACATGGCGACGTCGGCGTTGCGCATGAGCGAGTCGACGTCGTCGGTGCCCTCGTTGTCCATGGCGATGCCGATGCTGCAGAGGGCACGAACGGTGCGGTCGCCGAGCAGGATCGGGTCGGAGAGTGCTTCGAGAGCGCGGCGGGCCACGTTGGTGGCGTCGCGTCGATCGACGGCAGACGTGAGCAGCACGGCGAATTCGTCGCCGCCGAAGCGGGCTACGGTGTCGCCGTCACGAACGACCGTCTCCAGCCGGGTGGCCACCTCGGCGAGCAACTTGTCGCCGGCTTGGTGCCCGAGGCTGTCGTTGACGGTCTTGAAGTCGTCGAGGTCGATGAACAGCACTGCGATGGGGTGCTTGCGATCCGGCTTGTTGAGCGCCGCTCCCGTGCGCTCGGCGAAGCGAACGCGGTTGGCAAGACCGGTCAGAGAATCGTGCTCGGCGTCGTGTCGAAGACGATCCTTGCCCTTTTCGATCGTCTTCATCAGGCCGTAGATGCGCAGCAGAATGAGCATGAACAGCGCGGCCGAGGCCGAGATGGTCACGACGCGGTCGGTCTCGTTGCCCCAGAAGAGGTCGATGAGCGGAACGCTGAGCGTTGCGACGAACATGATCACGAGCTGAGTGGCGGTGAGACGGTCGACGTCTTCCTGCTCCTCCGGCTCGTTGCGCATCGAGGGGTGCAGCGCTGCGACTGCGAAGAGCGTGTAGAAGGCCAGCCAGAAGGCGTCGATGAAGAGGCCGGTCTTGAAGGTTCCGTTGGTGAGATAGATCTGGTAGCCGGTGTCGGCGATGGCCAATGAACCGATGGCGAGCACGATGAAGGCGAATGGGGGGTGCTTCAGGTGCAGTGTCACCACGAGACGAGCGGCCACGGCGAGGAGCGCCACATCCATGACCGGGTAGGCGAGCGAAACTGCGAGCGAGAGGAAGTTGGTTTCGAATCCGAAGAATTCGTCGACGAACAACACCCACAGGGTGCCGAACACCGCGATACCCACGACGGCGGCGTCGATGAAGCTGGCCCGACTGCGACCGGGAGCCACCTGGCTCACCATCTTGGTGAGCCCCACGATCATCAACGGATACATCGCGAGGTAGAAGGGGTCGGCGACGCTCGGGAACGGGGGGCCAGCTTCGCCGGCCTGGAGCTCGATGATGTAATAGATCACGTCTGCGGTTAGGAACGACGTGAGTCCACCTGCGAACCACAGCCACGGGGCCATGTGTTGCGGCCGGTTCACTCTGAGCCCGACGAGCAGCAGCGTGATGGAGAGAAGGCCGACACCGTTGTAGAGCACGAGCTTCGATTCCGCAGATTTCTCGAGAATGAAGTACAGCGAGGTCAGGGCCGCAGCGACCGTCAACCAGATCTTCCACGCGTTTCTCATGGACTCGTTATCGGTCACGGAGAGCGGTCCTCAAGTCGAAACGGACTCGCCGCATCGCCAATTGAGTCGATCGGCCCACATGAGGGTCAGGTGGCGCCGACTCCGATGAGAACGAGTGCACCGGCGGCAAGCGCGAGTCCACCCACCTGCACCGGCGCGATTCGTTCTCGCAGAACCACACGTGCGAGCAGAACCGTGGCTACCGGATACAGGGAGCTCACCGCTGCGACCCAGGTGAACGACCCCGTGTCGATCGCCAGCAGATAGAAGCTGTTTGCGGCGAAGTCGAGAACGCCGGCCACGATCACGCTCGCCCAGTCGCGCCGGGCGATCCCACCCCAGCGGGCTGTTCCGCTGAGCACGATGGTCAGTGCTCCGATCGAGGCGATCCGGGCGCCGACCAGTGGGAAGAGCCCGCCATCGGCCGAAGTCTGCGCCAGAGCCACGAAGAAGAGCCCGAACCCGAGGCCGGCGACGACCGACAGCATCCGCGTTTTTGCGCTCTGCGACTTGTTCGTCGCATTCGAGCGCGGAGTGGCGGCTCGGCGACGGGACTTCACACCCAGTGCCCCGACCGAGACGAGCACCGCGGCAGGGACCGCGAGGCCGATGCCGCTCAGGGTGATCGGGTTGGGGACCTCGCCGAGCGCCAGACCGGCGGTGATGGGAACCAGGGAACCGACGAGGGCCGTGACCGACGCGGCGGTGGTCATCGGACCGTCGGCCAGGGCTTTGTAGAACGTCACGAGGCCGAGAGCGGCTCCGAGGCCGCCGAGACCGCCCCACCACATGTCCTCCATCACGAACACCCCGTCGACGAACCAGTAGAGGAGCACGGCGAGGGCGCCCAGACTCACGATCTGCATGGCGATCGTCACCAGCATCGCGTCGTTTCGTTTGGTGGCGAGCGCCCCCGAGAAGTCGGCGGCGCCATAGGAGAGGCCCGACAGGCCGGCGTACAGAAGTGCGATCACACTCGTCGAATCGGCGGTTCTCCGTTCGAGTGAAGGAAAGTTCGGCTCATGGAGTGACGGCATCGACCGAAAAGAAGGGTCATGGATTCCTCGATCCGTTGGGTGCGCCGCGTCGTTACCGCTGGCGTCGTCCGCCGCCTCGCGATTGAAGGCCTCTTGGCGTTCACCGGAGGCTTTACCGCGCTCCTCGCGCTCGGTGGTGACCCCCTGCCCGTGGTGATTCTGTCCGCACTCGCCACCCAAGTGGTCCTGATCCTGCGCGTGGCGATCTCGTTTCGAGCCAATCCCATCGATCAACGGTTTCTCGCCGAATACCTCGAACGTATCGACCGCCTGAATGCAGTCCCCGAGGTCGACGTCGATGAGGCGATCGCTGACCAGCTCCGGCGCCATCGCCTCCTGCCGTTCGGCTCGCTCGTCAGCGCCGAGTTCGACGACGTGCACGTCACCATCCACCGCGACACCCACGAGATGGTGCTCGCCCTGCTCGCCCCTGGCGAGGAAATGCCAACTCTCGTGACGCTGGTCGAGGACGGTCGCATGCTCGTGAGCGCGGCGACGTTCGTGCCTCCGGCACCGGGCCTGATCGTGAACGTGGTCGAGCCCGGCTCGGTTCGTTCGATGGTTACGGAGCACCTGGCGATGCTCGCTGTTCTCAGCAGCCAATCGGCACCACCCGTGCCGGCCACGATTCACACGGTCGTGGAGTTCATGCGCGCCGAACACCGTGGGTGGGACCTGCTCGGGCCCTGGATCGGTCCCTTCATCGCCATGGGCGGGCGCCGGCGTCCGCACCTGCTGACGGTCGGAATCGACCCCGCCCGCCTGTGGACGCAGTCGTCGAGCGTGGTCGATCGCGTCGATCTGGTCGAGGTGTCGATTCGCGAACCGCTGCGGCTCGTTGCGGCGAATCCGACAGCCGAGACCCCGTCATCCGCGGCCCCCAGTTTCAGCTTCGGTCAGCGGAAGTCGACACATGCCGCGCTGCAGCCGCCACCGGTGCCGTCGCAAGCCGAAACCATGACCCCGGCCGCGTAGGCGACTGCCGACCGGAGGCTGAGGCCCGTCGGGTAGCGTCGCTCGGGTGGACGCCCCGAAGCATGCGCTGGTGCTCGAGCAACTCTGGCTGAGTGACTGGCGCAGTCACGCAAGTTTCGAGATGGAGTTCTCACCCGGCGTCACCGCAATCGTCGGCCGGAACGGCTCGGGTAAGACCAACGTCGTCGAGGCCATCGCGTGGCTCGCCACGATGCGCTCGTTTCGGGGGGCTCCTTCCGAAGCGCTGATCCGGCGCGATGCCGAGGCAGCGGTTGTGCGAGCGCTGCTGCGTAGCGAACAACGCGAGCTCCTGCTCGAGGCGGAGCTGCCCCGCCGCGGTCGCTCTCGGATCCAGCTCAACAAACAACGCCTCACTCGTACTGCCGACCTGGTGGGCACGATGTCGGTCACGGTGTTTGCTCCCGACGATCTCGAGCTCGTGAAGGGCTCGCCGGGCGCCAGGCGCACCTACCTCGACCAGATTCTCGGCGGGATGCACCCACGCAACGATGCGACCCGCTCCGAGGTCGAGAAGATCCTGAAGCAGCGAAACGCCCTGTTGAAGGGCTGCCGCGGTCGGCTCGATTCCGATGCGACCTACACCCTCGATGTGTGGGACGCGAAGTTGGCCGACGCGGGCAACCGGTTGTGCGCTGCTCGTAACGAGGCGATCGCAGAGCTGGCGCCGATCGTGCAGACCGCCTACCGCGACGTGGCGGGCGACGAGGTGGCGGTCGATCTGACCTACATCGCACCGTGGTTCTCCACCGGATTGAGCGATGCGCTCGCAGCCTCTCGAACCGACGACATCCGCCGTGGAGTCACGATGGTGGGCCCGCATCGCGACGAGTTGGAGATCTCACTGCAGGACATGCCCGCCCGGACGCATGCCTCCCAGGGGGAACAGCGGTCGCTCTCGCTCGCGCTGAGACTGGCGGGGCACGAGTTGGTGCGTCGGGTCACCGGGGTCGCGCCGCTGCTGATCCTCGATGATGTGTTCTCCGAGCTCGACGATGACCGGTCGGCAGCGTTGGTTGCGGCCCTCCCAACCGGTCAGACGTTGCTCACGAGTGCGATCGAGCTGCCGCCGGGAGCGGTTTCGGACGCGGTACTGCGTCTCGGTGAAGGAGAGCTCGCCGATGTCCGGCTATAGCCGGCGCCGGGACTTCGATGGTCCCCGGCCGATGGGCCAGGGCGTGCAACGGGTCATGAAACATCTGCGGGCTCCCCGAGCGGCCGTGGTGCAATCGGTGTTTTCGGAGTGGTCCGACCTCGTAGGCGAGGTGATCGGAAGTCATGCTCGACCGGTACGGATCGTCGATGGGACCCTCTACATCGAGGTCGACGACCAGGCGTGGGCGAGCGAGTTGTCGTGGATGGCCGACGAGTTGGTGACTCGGATTTCCGAGCGCCTGGGAACCACCGAGATCACCGCAATCCGGGTCGCACTCGCACGCTGATGAAGCGGTCCGGTGGAACCGTCGATTTTCACTGAAAAATCAACAGTTTCGATCCCCAGTTTGTGAGCTGATTGACCCACGGATGTCACCGCGGACTGGTAGACTTACATCGTCGTAACTTTCGCTGATCGCAGCGCTGTCACGGACCGCTCCGGACACCTCGAAACGCCCGATCTACGACATGGGTTTTGCTGATGAAGGGGCCAATCTCTTGGCAGATGCTGCGAAGTCGTACGGCGCGGAGGACATCACCGTTCTCGAGGGTCTCGAGGCGGTGCGAAAGCGCCCCGGCATGTACATCGGATCGACCGGTCCCGCCGGTCTCCACCACCTCGTCTACGAAGTGGTGGACAACTCCGTCGACGAAGCGATGGCCGGGTACTGCTCGACGATCGACATCGTCCTGCACGCCGACGGATCGGCGGAGGTGCACGACGACGGTCGCGGGATTCCCGTTGGCGAACACGCCAAGTACGAGGGGATGTCGGCGGCCGAGGTCGTGCTCACGGTGCTCCACGCCGGTGGCAAGTTCGGCGGCGACGGTTACAAGGTGTCGGGTGGCTTGCATGGCGTTGGTGTCTCGGTCGTCAACGCGCTGAGCAGTCGAGTCCAGGTCGAGATCGACCGCGAGGGCAAACACCATTACATGGACTTCGCCAACGGCGGCTTCGTCGACACCAAGCTCGAGGTCCGAGGCGACGCGCCGCGCGACCGAACGGGTACGTCGGTGCGGTTCTGGCCCGACGACACGATCTTCGACGAGACCGAGTTCCGGGCCCAGACCCTGCTCGAGCGATTCCAGATGATGGCCTTCCTGAACAAGGGTCTTCGGATTCGATTCAAGGATCTCCGGCGGTCCGATGTCCCTGACGAAGCCGATGCCGACGGCTGGATCGAGTTTCACTACGAGGGCGGCATCATCGACTTCGTCCGCCACATCAACCATTCGAAGGAAGCGCTCTTCGCCAAGGTCGGCTACTACGAGGCCGAGGAGGACGAGCAGGAGGTCGAGATCGCCTTCCAGTGGAACACGGGGTTCAACTCCGACGGCCTCCACAGCTTCGCCAACGGCATCACCACCGCCGAGGGTGGCATGCACGAGACCGGCTTCCGCTCTGCACTCACCCGCACGATAAATGCGTATGGCAAGGACAAGAGCATCCTCAAGGACACCGAAGTGCTGTCGGGCGACGACGTGCGCGAAGGTCTCACCGCCATCATCTCCGTGCGTCTCCGCGACCCGCAGTTCGAGGGCCAGACCAAGGGCAAACTCGGCAACGTGTCGGTTCGTTCCCTGGTCGAGAAGGCGACCAACGAAAAGCTTGCCGAATGGCTCGAAGAGAACCCCGCCGAGGGCAAGCTCATCATCAACAAGGCGATCGCCGCCCAAAGAGCCCGTGAAGCTGCTCGGGCGGCACGAGACACGATTCGCAACAAGACCGCGCTCGATGGCGCTGGCATGCCCGAGAAACTCAAGGACTGCTCGTCGAAGGACCCGCGCGAACGCGAACTGTTCATCGTCGAGGGGGACTCCGCCGGTGGTTCAGCCATCCAGGCCCGCGATCCGCGCACGATGGCGATCCTGCCGATTCGCGGCAAGATCCTGAACGTCGAGCGCGCTCGTATCGACAAGATGCTGAAGAACACCGAGGTTCAAACCCTCACCCAGGCGATCGGCGCCGGTATCGGCGACGAGTTCGACATCACGAAGATCCGGTATCACAAGGTGATCCTTCTCGCCGACGCCGATGTCGATGGCAGCCACATCCGCACGCTGTTGCTCACGTTCTTCTTCCGCCAGATGCGCGAGCTGGTCGAGAACAACCACGTCTACATCGCGCAGCCACCGCTGTACTCCACCACCGTGGGCAAGCAGAAGGTGTATCTCAAGGACGACCGCGAAAAGGATCAGTTCGTGGAGGAGCACCCCAATCACAAGAAGGACTTCCAGCGTCTGAAGGGCCTCGGCGAAATGCAATGGCAGGAGCTCGCCGAAACCACGATGAACCCCGGCGACCGCACACTGCTCCAGGTGTCGGTAGAGACCGCTGCCATCGCCGACGAGGTGTTCAGCACGCTGATGGGCGAAGACGTGGCTCGACGCAAACACTTCATCCAGACGAACGCCAAAGACGTTCGTTTCCTCGACATCTAAGGGCACGGAGATTCACCAATGAGTGATGTGACCACCAACGACGGCGCCGAGTTCGCGATCGAGCCGATCGAGATCCAGGAGGAGATGGAGCGTTCCTTCCTCGACTACGCGATGTCGGTCATCGTGTCGCGTGCGCTTCCGGACGTGCGTGACGGCCTCAAGCCGGTTCACCGCCGGATTCTGTGGGGCATGAACGAGCTGAACGCCAACCCCGATCGGCCGACCATGAAGTCGGCCCGGATCACCGGCGAAGTCATGGGTAAGTACCACCCCCATGGCGACTCGGCGATCTACGACGCCCTCGTGCGCATGGCGCAGGATTTCTCGCTGCGGCATCGCCTGATCGAACCGCAGGGCAATTTCGGGTACACCCCCGACGATTCGCCGGCTGCCGCCCGATACACCGAGTGTCGGCTGGATCCATTGGCCCTCCGCCTCCTCGCCGACATCGACGAGGACACGGTCGATTTCATCGACAACTACTCGGGCGAGTTCTCCGAGCCCGCGGTCCTTCCCGCTCGGTTCCCAAATCTGCTCGTGAACGGCAGTCAGGGCATTGCGGTGGGCATGGCCACCAACATCCCGCCTCACAACCTCGGCGAGATCATCGACGCCACCATGCACCTGATCGACAATCCGGAAGCTGATCCATCGGATCTCATGCAGTTCGTGAGAGGACCCGACTTCCCGACGGGCGGCATGATCATGGGCAAGGCCGGGATCATCGAGGCGTACCGAAGCGGCAAGGGCAGCATCAAGATGCGAGCCCGCGCCGAAATCATCGAAGGCAAGACCAACGACACGATCGTGGTCACCGAGCTTCCGTATCAGGTGAGCCCAAATGCCGTCTTCTCCAAGATCAAGGAGCTGATCGCGGCCAAGGAGCTCGATGGCATCTCGGGCATCGACGATTTCTCCTCGAAAGGCGAGACCCGCATCGAGATCAAGCTGAAGCGTGACGCGCCGGCTCTGGTGGTGCTCAACAACCTGTACAAGCGCACTCCACTCCAGACGTCGTTCGGCATGAACGCGGTGGCGCTCGTCGACGGCATTCCTCGCACGCTCAATCTGCGCGACCTGCTGGTGCCGTACATCGCCCACCAGATCGAAGTGATCACGAGGCGCAGCCAGTTCCGCCTCGACAAGAAGCTGGCCCGCGCCCACATTGTCGAAGGCCTCATCAAGGCGCTCGACCTGATCGACGAGATCATCACCCTGATCCGCGCTTCGGAAGACCGAGCGGCCGCTCGCGAGGGGCTCATGGCCGAGCCGCTCGAGTTCTCCGAGATCCAGGCCAACCACATCCTCGACATGCCCCTGGGTCGCCTCACCCGCCTGGGTCGCTCGGAGCTCGACAAGGAGATGGCCGAGCTGCGCGCTGCGATCACCGAGCTCGAATCGATCCTCGGCGACGAAACGATTCTTCGTCAGGTCATCAAGGACGAACTGGCCGAGGTCAAGGAGGAAGAAGCGAACCCTCGTCGCTCGGAGCTCCAGCACGATCCGGGCGAGATCGACATCGAAGACCTCATCGACGACGAGGACCTGGTGTTCACGATGAGCGCCGGTGGCTACGTCAAGACGATGTCGATCGACGAATTCCGCACCCAGAGCCGGGGCGGACGCGGCGTGTCGGGCGCAAACTTGAAGGACGACGACTACGTCGTCAACATGATCCACACCACAGCCCACGCCTATCTGCTGTTCTTCTCGAACCGAGGCAAGGTGTACCGGCTCAAGGCACACCAGATCCCGATGACGAGTCGAACCGCGCGCGGAACCGCCATCGTCAATCT
>JBPCTR010000311.1:0-6343 GCA_051011575.1 Acidimicrobiales bacterium
CGCCAGGCCGAGATGCTCTCCGAACTCACCGCGGGTGTTGCGTCGATCGACGAGGTCGACTTCGACCGTGCGGCCGAGCTCGTGTCCGCGCTCGAACCACTCCCCCACCGCGACCCGCTCGCCGACCCCGACGCCTTGAGCGTCAGCTGAGGTTTGCCATGACCGACTCGCAGCAACCCAACCCCGACGAAGCGATCACCTACGGCTCCTATCTGAAGATCCCCGAACTCCTCTCGCTTCAACAATGTCGCTCGGTCGACCCCGACACCGGAGAGCCCGAACACGACGAGACACTCTTCATCGTGATCCACCAGATCTACGAACTCTGGTTCAAACAGGTGCTCCACGAGCTCGACGGATTCGCGGTCTACCTGAACAACGATGCCCCGTTCAAGGGAGGACATCAGCTCAAACGTGTCCTCAAGATCTTCAAGACCCTCGTGGCCCAGCTCGACGTGCTCGAGACGATGACACCACTCGAGTTCGCGTCGTTCCGGTCGTTTCTCGCCGACTCGAGCGGATTTCAGTCGGCCCAGTTCCGCGAGCTCGAGTTCCTGCTCGGCCAACCCGACGCATCTCACCTGGAGCGGTTCACATCCGACTCCGACGCTGCCACCAGACTCAGGCGTCGGCTCGACGCACCGACCGTGTGGGACGCGTTCGTTCGCTTCCTCGACCGTCTCGGGTGGGACATTCCCGATTCCGTAACCGAGCGGGACACGACGCTCCCGCATGAACCATCGTCGGAGGTCCAGGCGGTCCTCACCGAGATCTACCGGTCGGAACCATCTCTCATCGAGATCTGCGAGCAGCTCACGGACCTCGACGAGGGATTCATGGAGTGGCGGTATCGCCACATGATGATGGTGCAACGCACGATCGGTACGAAGATGGGTACCGGCGGCTCGCCTGGAGCTGCATACCTGCGCACCACGCTCTTCCGACCCGCGTTCCCAGACCTCTGGGCGATCCGTGCTGCGTTCTGAACGTCAGGCGCGCGGCTCTCGAGGCAGGCCAAGCACTCGCTCGCCGAGAATGTTGCGCATGATCTCGCTGCTGCCGCCCGCGAGTTTGTAGGACGGGTTGTAGGCGAACTGCCGACTGAGCTGTGAATCGAGTGTGGCCGCGGGACCCATCACCCGTGCGGCGAACTCGGCCACCCGGATCTCGTGTTCGGTGCAGTACACCTTCGTCGCTGCGCTGAAGCCCTTCGGGGCCTGCCGCAGAGCCTCTCGGTACACGAGCAACCGACCTACGTGGTAGCCGGACTCGAGGCGAGCGATCTCCTGTCGGACCCGTGGGTCGGATGTATCGGCGATCGAGCGCGCATGCTCGTAGAGCGGCCGGTTCGACACCAGTCGGTCGATCCCGCCGCGCTCGTGTTCGAGCTGCGTCATGGTCTGTTTGAAGGCGTTTCCCTCGAGGCCCACGAGGTTCTCGACCGGCACTCGCACATCCGTGAAGAAGATCTCACAGAAGTGGGTGTTGTCGACCATGTCGCGGATAGTTCGCACCTCGATCCCGCGAAGGTTCATCGGCACGATGAGCTCGCTCACTCCCTTGTGCGGCGGACCGGACGTGTCGGTACGACAGATCAGGTAGCAGAAGTCGGCGAGCGCGCCTCCCGACGTCCAGATCTTCTGGCCGTTCACGACGAACACGTCTCCCTCGCGAACGGCGGTCGTGCGGAGGCTCGCGAGATCGGAGCCGGCCTCGGGCTCACTCATGCCGATACACCAGGTCGTCCTCCCACTCAGCATGTCGGGCAGATACTCGGCCTGCTGGTCGGGCGTGCCGTATGTGTAGAGCGACGGCCCGAATTGCCGGTCGGCAAACCAACTCGCGGCAATCGGCGCTCCGGCGGCGATCATCTCCTCGGCCATGATGATCCGCTCGATGTTGGGCCGCCCGCCTCCGCCGAACTCCGTGGGCCAGGTCATGCCCACCCAACCCTCCGCCGCGATCGTCTCCGAGAACTCCTTGGAGAAACCGTTGATCCAGCTGTCGTTGTGCACGCCGTGGTCGGCGATGCCCCGGAGCGCGACCGCGCGGGCGTGTTCGCGCAGCGACTCGAGGTCGGGACCCAGCTCGAAGTCGAGGCCGATCGCGCCCAAGGTCCGGTCAGCCCTTGCTCGAGATGCGGTTCTTGAGCGAGCTCACCATGTCGACGAACGCAGGTTCCCCCATCGACCACACCTGCGCGTCGAGCTCGTTGTCGATGGCGGCGTCGCTCTCGGTGATCGCGAGGGTTCGATGGATGGTGTCCTTGGTGCGCATCACGAGTTCCTTGGGTGCACGAGCCGCCTTCGCGGCAAGTTCCTCGGCTGCGGCGAGCAGTTCATCGTTGGGGACACACTTCCACGCCAACCCGATCTCGGCCGCGCGAGGACCGTCGAGAACCTCGCCGAACAGCACCATTGCCTTGGTGGCCTGCATGCCGATGTTGTTGCGAAGACGCCAGGTGTGGCCGCCGCCCGGGCCGAGGCCGATCTGAAGAAAACGGCTGTCGAATTTCGCCGACTCGGCGGCGATCACGACGTCGCACCCGAGCAGAGCGTTCATGCCGGCGCCGACCGCGGCGCCGTTGACCGCAGCGATCGTGGCGAGTCGGCTGTTGGCGATACGTACGAATCCGGCGTAGATCCGGCGCATCCCGTCGGGGCCCGGGTTCTCGAGGAGCTCGTCGAGGTGGCCACCGGAACAGAAGCCCTTTCCGGCGCCGGTGATGATGACCGAGTTGATCGCGTCGTCGGCCTCGAGATCGTCGAAGATCTCCTGGATCCGCGCACTCATCGCGAGTGTGAACACATTTCGACGATCCGGGTCGTTGAGGGTGACGACCGCGTAGCCATCCTTTTTGTCGATCAGCACCGATTCCATGGGACCTCCGTTCGGACGGCGTCAACTGCCCGTTTCGCCACGATCATCCCACAGGGCCATCGGGTGCTCAGAAGTCGTGGCTGTCGAGGTCGTCACACACCATCACGACACCTTCGTACCCGCCGGCGCGGATGTCGTCGACGAAGGCGTCGCGCTCGATACTCGATCGTGGAGAGGGTGTCATGTGGGTCAGCATCAGCACCGCCGGCTCGGCTCGCGCGGTCATCGCACCGAGGGCGACCGAGTCTGCGTGGTAGTCGCCGATTACCCGGGCCCGTTCGTCGCCGCTACGGGCGACGAACTCCTCGATCCGCAGAACCTCGTGCACGAGCACATCGGCGCCGGTGGAAAAATCCTCGACCTCGTCGCAGACCCGCGTGTCTCCTGAGATCACGACCACGCCATCGGGCGTCTCGACCCGGTACGCCACGGCGGGGTCGACCGGGTGATGATGCACCGCGCGCGCGAGTACGCGAACGCCGCCGCGAGCCCAAACCTCGACCGGTTCTTCGGTAGCGGTGAAACCGTGGATCCGGGGCACGGGGAGTTCCCGATCGGTGTGCGCCACCCGAATGGCGAGGTCTTCGTCGTAGGGATCGAGCATTCGTTCGAGGAAACGAGTCGACGGCCCCGTGGGGGCAACGAAGTCGAGGTTCGTGCTTACCGGCCGGTTGACCCACGCACAGAACACCAGGTCGGGCGCACCACTCACATGATCGCTGTGATGATGGGTGATGAACACGGCATCGAGGTCGGCAACTCGCTGCCCCGCCTCTGCAAGTCGGAGCGAGGTTGCCCGGCCCGCATCGAACTGGAGTGCCACGGTGGTGCCGTCGTCCCCCGCGAATCGCACGAGGGTACCGGCGCCTGCACGCCCGGGTTCGGCCGGTGGAATTCCCGTGCCGGTGATCGTGACGGTGGTGGCCATGGCCCGCACATCGTAGATCGCCCTCGATCGCGTACGGTGATGGCATGACCGCAGGCATGGCGAACCCGGGCAGCAGGCACACGAATGGATGGCGCGGCGACCACCTTCGCGATCGTGCGTCGGAGTGGACGTGGGAGCTGCGAGATCTCGAGGGGCAGGGTCTGACCGAACTCGGAAGGGAACTCACCCATGGGTTCGGGTTTGCTCTTGTACGCGGTCTCCCGCTCGACGAGCTCGGCGACGATCTGGCGGCGGCAAGATTCCTCGAGATGGGCTCGGCCTTGGGCTCGATCCGCTCCCAGAACGCAAGCGGCGACCTACTCGGGCACGTGCGAGACACCGGCGTCGAGTCGACCGATCCGACGGTACGGATCTACCAGACCGCAGAGCGGCAGACGTTCCACACCGATTCGTGTGACGTGGTCGGACTGCTGTGCCTCCGGTCGGCTCCATCGGGTGGTGAATCGCTTCTCGTGAGTGCGTCGACGATCCACGCAGAAATGGTTCGGCGCGAGCCTGATCTCGCCGCGGCCCTCTTCGAGCCGATCGCCACCGACCGGCGCGGTGAGGTCCCGCCGGGAGCCGACCCGTTCTTCCTCATCCCGGTGTTCTCGTGGTATGACGAAGCGCTCACCGTGATGTATCAGCGGCAGTACATCGAGTCGGCACAACGATTTCCGGATGCTCCCCGTCTCACGGGCCGCACCGTCGCTGCGCTCGACTTGTTCGATGAGATCGCGAACGACCCCGACATTCATCTGGCCATGCGGCTCGAACCGGGCGACATCCAGTTCGTGCACAACCATTCCCTTCTTCACGATCGAACGGGGTTCCAGGACGACCCGGAGAATCCTCGACACCTTCTGCGTCTGTGGCTTTCGGTGGAAGGCGACCGCGCGCTCCCGCCGGTGTTCGCCAGTCGGTTCGGATCCACCACGGTCGGCGACCGCGGGGGCATCACGGCCGAGAGATCGTGATCGACGTTCCGTCACTGTCCCCATCGGCGTCGTGATTCTGGGCGGGCACGTAGGCGAAGCCCGGAGCCGTGACGCTCACCACAGTCAGGGTGAGCGATTTGACGCCTTTGCTCAACGCGGAGGTCACTGCGGTGCATTTGCCGTCGAGGCCATTGCCCGCTTGTGTCGAGCAGCTGATCGTGCCCCCGCTGCTGAGCGCGAACGTCACCGTCGCCGGATCGGCGCCCAGGACGATCGGAATCTCGCCGAACTCAAGATCGGAGCCGACGACGAAAACATCGACGATCGCCATCCATTTGTTCCTCCCGACCTGTTCTGACGTGACATCGAGATCGTGGATGTGCATGTCGAACGTTCCCAACAACCCCTCGACCGTGACCACCACCACGTCGGAGTCTGTGTTGCCAGCCGAATCGGTGACGACGAGCGTGATCGTATGTGTGCCCAGCTCAAGATCGACCGTGGGGTTCACACCGGATGCGAGCTCCACATCGTCCTCGCGCCAGGAGTACGAGGCGATGCCGTTGTCGTCGGTGGAGCCTGACCCGTCGAGAATGACCGGTTCGCCCCCCGAGAGGTCTGCATCGACAACATTCGGCTGATCAGGGCCGGCGTCGGCGACGGGTGGATCGTCGGCTGGTGCCGACACGCCGACGGCGATCTGGACCGAGTCGGTGGCGGTGGCTCCGTCGTCATCGGTGACGGCCAGGTCGATCATGTTGATACCAACGTCGAGTGTGACCTGTGGATTCGCGCCGGTGGCGATCGTGGTCCCTCCGATCGACCAGGTCCAGGTCGAGATGGAGCCGTCGGCGTCGGTTGAACCGCTGCCGTCGAGACGCACTCGCTCGGAGCCCTTCTTCCTCGTATCGGGCACCGCCTGATCGGGGCCGGCGTCGGCGGTGGGCGCCACGTTCGGCGGTGGTGCCGGCGACACGTCGATGATCACGGTGTCGCTAGCGCTCAGGCCTTCGTCGTCGATCACCGCGAGCGTGATCGTGTGCGACCCGACCGAGAGTTGGACAACCGGAGTCGCGCCGGTTGCGATCTCGACGCCACCCTCGGACCAGCTGTACGACACGATCGCACCATCATCGGATGAGCTCGAACCGTCGAGCGTGACCGATTCGAACCCATCGCCGTCGTCGACGATGGTCTGGGCGGCGCCGGCCTCGGCCGTCGGCGGCGTTCCCGACGGCGGCGGAGCCGAGCCGACCCCCGCCGAGATGTCGTACGTGAACGTTCCGCCATTGGACACGGGCCAGATCTCGAGTCGGTACGTCCCGGCGACGGTGGGCATCACGTCGATCGTCTCCTGTTGGCCCTGGGCGTAAAGGAGCGATCCGCAGTGGCCCTGCGCGTCGTCGGGACACGTGCTTCGGTCGATCTCCGTGCCGGTCGGGTCGAAGAGCCTCGCCTCGAGGTCGGGGTCCCAGTAGGTGATGAGGCACAAGAGTCCGCATACGACCTGACCGTCGATCAACACGGTGACGCCGACCGGGGTCGCGAGATCGCCAGGGCCGAGAACGAAGTCGTGGCTCCACACACCGTTTGTGGC
>JBPCTR010000312.1:0-9609 GCA_051011575.1 Acidimicrobiales bacterium
CGTTCGACGCGCGCCCACATCGCTGCGTCGGTCTCCCACGACGCCGGGCGCATCCCGCTGCGGAGGTGGTCGGGCCAGCCTTCCTCGATTTCGACCGATGTGAGTCCTGACCACTCGCCGACGCTTCGTTCGACCAGGTCAACCATGGGGGAGATCGGCCCGATCCCGAGCTCGTTCGAGATGATGTACGCAGTTTCCGCCGCTCGCATGAGGGTTGATGCGGCGATGAGATCAAACGATCCAAGGCGGGTCGCTGCTGCTCGCGCCTGCGCCCGGCCGAGGTCGGTGAGCGAGATGTCGGCCTGCCCCTGCCAACGACCCATCGCATTCCATTCCGATTGGCCGTGACGAACGATGAGGATGCGAGCCATTCCTCTCAACGTACACTTCGCCTGTGGCAACGCTTCGCCTCTTCGCAACCGTTCGGGTCGCCGCCGGAACCGGCCGAGCGACCATCGCGGGCGACACCGTTGCCGATGTGCTCGCGAACGCCACCGAGCAATACGGCACCGGGTTCGCAGAACTGCTTCCCGTGTGTCGGGTGTGGGTGAACGGTGAGGCGGCCGAGCCGGGTACCGCCGTCGGCGACGCCGATGAGGTCGCACTCCTGCCCCCTGTGTCCGGAGGCTGAACTTCGGCGTCGACATGCCGACGGTAAAGCCAGTGATACGCCACCGGCTAGCGTTGTTGGCGAAGAGAATCCGAGGACACCCATGACCCCTGAACTCGACCTGGTGACCGAGCAGTCCTTCGTCGCCGACCTGACCGGTCGCGACATGGACGAGCTCCGCGCCATGCGAACGCGCTGCCAGTCGCTCGAGAACAGCCTCTCGTACGTTCGACGTCTCATTCAGGGCCGTCTCGACATCGTCGGAGGCGAGTCGCAGCGCCGTCGCGAGGGGGGCGAGTCCGGCAACACGTCCGAGCTCATCGGGCGTCTCCCCGACATTCTCTCAGAGGGCAGCAGGGTCCAGGGCGGCCCGGGCGCGGTTCGGCCTCCTCAGTCGATGGAGCCCGATGCCGCGGTGACCGCCGCCCTCGAGGAACGTCTCGAGCAGGTCGTCAGCTCCGAGGATCTCGGCAAGGTCGCCGACCTGTCCGACGACGATTTGTCGTCGGCAACTGCGGGTCTCACGGAGCTCGAAGATGAGGTCTCGACATCGCGTCGTTCGATTCACAGTGTGATCGACACCCTCCAGGCCGAGGTCACCCGTCGATATCAGGTGGGCGAGGCCAGCGTCGACGGGCTGCTCTCCACCTGACGCTCAGTAAGCTGGCGTCCTTCGCCGCCTTAGCTCAGTTGGTAGAGCAACGCTCTTGTAAAGCGTAGGTCATCGGTTCGACTCCGATAGGCGGCTCTTCAGAGGTGTCGGGACTTCCTTGCGAGATCCGCGGACGTCGCCGAGGCCGCTCCGACGCTCCAGTCCCGGCAAGAGCTCCACCCGAGTTTGCTCTGGCACCTTGCCCCAAAAAGGGGTCAGACCCGATTCCGCCAAAGGGGTCAGACCCCCTGTTGGGCTGGCGGCGGTCGTGAATGCTCGCGGCGTCTTCACGGTGTCTCTCGCCCGGCTCGTGGACGAGTGGGTCGGACTTGGCGATCGCTTGAGCCGAACGGTGTAGGTTCGAATCAGCGTCCGATCGAAGGAGTCATCATGTCCGTTTACAAGGTTGTAGAGCTCGTCGGGACCAGCCCGACGTCGTGGGAGGAAGCCGCCAACTCCGCAGTAGCGGCAGCATCCTCATCGTTGCGCAACCTACGAATCGCCGAAGTGTCGGATCTCGACATGCAGATCGATGACGGCAAGGTCGTCGCCTACCGGGCCAAGGTGAAGGTTTCCTTCAAGCACGAAGCGGGCGAATAGCTCCACCCGTCCTCCTCACCTCAGGGACTCGGTCACATCGGCGTAGGTCTCGAACCCAAACGGCGTGGCGATGCGATCCGCCCACAACTGGTCCATCATGGCCAGCGTCTCGGGTGACAGCGCATACCGCGCCGAATCAAAACGGCCGTCCGTGACCTTGGTCGACCCGATCCCGGGCGGGTGGGCCCCAACCTCGGCGCCTCGTTGCCGGTGCATCAGATCGTTGAATCGGTCCTCGTATTCGAGCATGAACTCCCGCGAAGACTGCTGTACGACCAGCTCGATCAGCTCGGTGCCCGCATCCATCCCAAGAAACTCGGCAATGGTCACCACAGCCGGACGCAGATCTTCCAACATCGCCTCATAGGACAAAACCAGGACATTCGGGTTGTCCCGCTGCTCGAGCCACGACGCCATGTGGTTCCAGTAACTCTTCGGGCTCTGCGGATCCAGGTGAGGAGCGAGATATTCGTCGAGGGTGACCGACCCCGGCTCGAAAAGCCATCCCTCGTAGAAGCGGTAATACGACACCATCACCAGGAGCGGATCCCGAAACGAGACGATGTAGCGACACCCCTTGGGGACCGCGGCGTAAGAGTAATGACTCTTGAAGATTCGCGGCCGCCAGCCTTGCACTGCGTAGAGGTCGACGCCGAGGGCATGTGCGACCTCGATCCAGGGACTGATCCGCGAGATGTCGTCGAAGTCCATGTCGCCGCCAGACCGAAGACCATGAACCACCTGTTGCAGCCAGGTCGTACCCGACTTGCTCCACGGTGTGATGATCACATCCGTTGGATCGGGTTCGAACTCCTTCCCGAGCTCAAACGTGATCGGGGGAAAGAGCAGGTTCTTCGCTTCGATCATCTCGTCGAAGCCGTGGGCGAGTCGATCAGAAGGCATGAAGGGGGACAATACCGGTGTTGGTGAATTGCCACCGGGTGGAAGGTCGGCTCAGGGGTCGGTGCGAACGAGTCTCACTCCGAAGCCAATGAAGACGAGTCCAAAGATCGGGTCGACGAGGCGACGCGCGCGGAGGTAGCCATCGCGCACTGAGTCGATCGAGAGAACTGACGCGAGGCCAGCATGGATGGCCACCGAACTGACGAGGACGACGAGCGCACCCGAGAGGCGAAGAGCCGTGGTGGCGTCGGATGGGAACGCGGTGGCGAACAGTGTTCCGAAGAACAGAATTGCCTTTGGGTTCCCCATGCTCGTGACGAACCCGACGAGGTAGTGCTGCCACGACGCCGGCGAGTTCCTCGGCGAAGCGTGAACTTCCGGTGCCGTGTTGCGGTGGCGGATCTTTTGAATGCCAAGCACGACGAGGTACAGACCAGCGACGACGCGAATTACTCCGAAGACGCTTCCGGCGCGTTCAGCGAGGGCGACGAGGCCCACGAGGGCTGCGGCCATCCACATTGCCGATGCAGTGACAACGCCAGCCGCTACGAACAGTGCAGCCCGGCGCGAATATCGCGTTGCGGTCTGGCCGATAAGAGCGAAGTTCACACCCGGACTCAGCGCGACACCGATGTAGATCAGCCACAACGTCAGCAAGCTCTGAGGTGCGGACACAGTGCCAAACTAGAGGACTCGTCGGCGACGACGCGTCCCAGACTGACAGCGTTCTGGGCCGATCTGGGCCGATCGCTCGACGAGATTCTCAGACCTTGGACCGGATGTTGTGGTGGACGTGGTGGCGCCCGTGAAGGTTGAGTCCCCAGTTTCGGTACGAGCCGCCGCGATGGTGCGAGAGAGTCGCAACCGGCCCGTGCGGTTGCGCATCGTGATCTGCGTCCGTCCCTGCTGGCTGCGGTGCAATCGAGGGGCCGAGTCGTGCCCTCACGGTTGTGAACACAAGACCCGCTCCAGCTGCCGCGACGGCAAATCCGAGAAGAGCGTCAGCGCCGAAGGGTTGATAAAGGAGCCCCCCTACCACCGGAGCCAGTGTTGACATGAAGGCCGCCACGCTTGTGTTGATGCCTTGCACCTCGCCTTCCTCGTGGTCGTCGGCAGCTCTGGTTATCGCCGACTGCAGCGTGGGCATAATGAGCGCCAGGCTGACATTGAGCAGAAACGCGGCGGGAAGAAACCACTGAACCGAGGTTGGCAGTCGCACGAGCACCAGCGCCGCGGGCATGAGGAGCAACCCGGCACCGAGCGTGCGGACATCCCCCAGGATCTTTTGTGCGACCCGAAGGGTCACGAGTTCGTTGAAGATCAGAAAGACACCTTCAACCAGAAGCAGTAGTCCGGTCTCAGCAGGCTCGAGGCCCAGCCGGTCGGCGTAGAGCAGCACGAGGATGGTCGTGTACGCGGAAAACGCAAGTGTGAAGAGACCTTGCACGCCGAACAAGCGATTCAGTGTCGCCGCGTTCGTGATGTGACGGGCCCGTCCGATCAGGTCGAGCTGGTGGAGGGGATTGAGATCGCCGCCGACCTGACGCTCTTCGGGGGCCAGCGATTCGGGGAGGGCGGCAACCATCCAGGCCAGCATGACCGCAGAGAGCGCCATCGCTACGAGAGCCGGCGCGAGGAACCCGATCGAGCTCGCCGCCGTGATCGAACCAACTGCCGGGCCGAGCAACAGGGCGAGGCCGGTCACTGACCCTTGAATGCCGTAGACGCCGGTTCGCTCATCTTCGCTAGTGACGTCGACGATGTATGCGGCAGCAACCGACTGGTTTCCGCCCGTAAGCCCGTCGATCACCCGCGACGCTGCGAGCAGCCCGATCACCGGGCCCGCGCCGTCGACGAAATATGCGCTGGCGAAGACGAGCCAGGACACCAGCGTGCCCGCCTGCGACAAGACGAGTACGGGCCGCCGCCCCTTTCGGTCGGCCCACGATCCGAGAATGGGAGCGGCGAAGAACTGGCAGGCCGGGTAGGTGGCGATCAGTAATGCGAAAACGAGGTCGGATTGCCCGACATCACGAACGATGAACGGCAGAACTGGGATGAGGATCGTCCCGCCCATGGCGTTGACGAAGGTCAACAACATGATCGGTCTGACGTTGCGGTTCACGGCGTGACCATGCTGGATCGATTGCGGACGGGGCGGATGTCGGTGGAGATCGGCCACTGTAGGTCGGCGCTGCCGAGTGAGCCAGCCTCTGGGAGTCCGCGCTCGATACCATCACTCCCCATGCGGAATGTGCCAATCCCGAGTCGGGAAGACGACTTCACTGCCGATCCGGCCGAGCTCTTCTTCGATCTGAGCTTTGTCTTCGCCTTTTCGAGGCTTGTCTTCCATCTCATTCACGACCCGACCCTGGAAGGGTTCGGAGAGTTCGCGCTCTTGTTCACGCTGATATGGATTGCCTGGTCGAATTTCACCTGGAGCGCCAACGCGGTGGCGGGCAACAGCCGCTTCGTACGAGCGGTGTTCATGGTTGCCACCGCGATCAGCCTGCCCATGGCCGCCTCGCTCGGAGCCCCGTTTTCTGATGGGTCGATCGTCTTTGCCGTCACTGTGTCGGCAATCCTGACGATGCCGATCGTGACAGGGGTCGCCCTTCTCGCCGGGGACGAAGCGGTGCAATCATCGAACAATCGATACCTCCAGTTCACCCTGGTGGCCATCGTCCTGGTATTGGCGGGCGGCTTCGCCGATGGGTCCTGGCAGATCGGCTTGTGGATCGGTGCGATCGTCGTGCTTATTGGCAACACCATTGATGCGGGCGGTGGCGATTGGATGGTGCGTCCCGGCCACTTCGCCGAGCGCCACGGGCTTATCGTCATCGTCGCGTTGGGCGAGGTTCTCGTGGCCATCGGTGCGCCCGTCGTCGAGACGCTGTCTGAAGGCGAACCGCTCAGAGGCGTCCTCGTCGCGGCGCTCACGGCTTCCGGCGTTCTGGCGGGACTCCTCTGGTGGTCGTACTTCGATCGTCCGCTTCCGGCGTTGGAGCACCGTCATGGAGAGCTCTCGGATGGGCAGGACAGCTCTCGCTTCGCGCGCGACGTCTACACCTACAACCACTTTCTCATCGTTGGCGCCATCCTCCTGGCCGCTGCCTCACTCGAGGAGATCATGCTCCATCCATCCGACGCATTGCCGAGCGCCTTTCGCTGGATGCTCTTTGTCGGACTTTCGTTGTACTTCATCGGAGTTGTCTTGTCGGTTCTCCGGGCGTACTCGGCGGTGGCGGTCGAACGCCTCGTGGCCATCGCGGCCCTCGCGCTGTTGATCGGATTTTCCGGATCGTTGGCCGGCGTGTGGCTGCTGATCGGGATCGATGTTCTCCTACTCGTCGTCCTCGCCATCGAGCACTATCGAGTAGAGGTCGCGCACCGACTCGTTGCCGTGTCGCCGAAGGCTTCGACCGCAATGTCGACGAGCGTCGACGACGACGTCTGACACGATGCCGGCGATCGCGCCCGGGCATCACCAGGTGTCAACTGTTGCATGCATGGCGTTGATGCTCTGGTCGATTTCCAGTTCGTTTCCGGCTCCTCGGATGGTGACATCGAGCCCCATGAACCAGGTGACCATCAGGTCGGTGCGTTGGTCGATGAGCTGATCGTTTCCGCCGGCGCCCTCGACCAGCACCCGGATCGGTTTTCGTAGCGCTGCACGGTAGGCCGGCCCGAAGTCATCGAAGCCTGGGGTGCCGCCGTGAAGCTCGGTGGATGCGGCCACGAGGAGGCAGCCGTGTTGGCTCGTGCCCGATACGACGTCGTCGCGCATCAGAGAGAGGAAGGTGTGGATGCCTTCGACTCCGGGCCCGGAGATGTCGACCAGCGTCGAGAACATGGACATCCGGGCGTCCATGTAGCGCCGCAAGATCTTGGCGAACAGTTCTTCTTTGGTGCCGAAGGTTCGGTAGAGGGTGGGCTTGTGTACGCCACTCGCTTCGACCAGGTCGGCAACAGAAGTCTGGGAGTAGCCCTTGCGCCAGAAGAGTTCTGTCAGGGCATCAAGGGCGGTCTCCTCGTCGAAGAGGCGAGGGCGACCGACCTGGCGGGTTTCTGCATCGCTCATGTGAGGGGACTCTACACAATATCGGACCGTTCGGTAACAAATGTCTTGACATTTGATACCGTGCGGTATCGAATAGCGCTATGAACCTCGTCAAGGAGTCGACATCGACATGACCAAGACCACCGAACCGCTCCCAGCCTTCTTGGCCGAACCGTCGAGAATGGGGTCCGAGATCAGCATCACCGGTAAATGGGTGCCGACGACGCCGGGTGGACTGTTCCGCAAGTCCGCCGACTCCGACGAGATGCTGAAAGAGTGGGAAGACATTCATACGGGCGCCCGAACTCATCCAGGGGTGTCGTCGACCGAGATCAACCATGCCGTCGGAGAGGACGCGGTCCTCGTGCACCACGTTTTCGACGACCCCGACTCCCTGGTCCACTACTTTTCGACGACTGCGACCGAACACATGGCTCCGCTCGCGAGCGTGGCGACGCCCTTGCTCCACATGGTCCGAGGAGTATCGATTCCTCGGGCGGCCACGGACGCGGTGCGTGCGAAGAACGTGCCCGTCGCGTTCGGCGAGATGTTGTTCGGTTACGTGAAGAACGACTATCAGCAAGCCGATCCGGCGGCCGCGATTCAAGTGACAGCCAAATGGACCTGCGACTCCGAGAATGAGCATCTCGACGAGCTCGAGTATTGGTGGCAGCGAGTCGGGACCGACGCTCACTCTCTCGAGGAGGGCCTCGTCCGTCTCGAGGTGTATCGAGTCGAGGGCGAGAAGGCATTGATCATCCACGAAACGTTCGCCGACACATCTGATCTGAAGTTCCATCTCACGAAGGGCACTGCCGCCAAGTACAAGAAAGACATCGACAAGATTGCAGCACCCGAGGCGTACTACTTCCGCGGGCCCGTGTCGTGGACGATTCGCACGTACTCGAAATTCATGCACCTTCCTGCCACATACTCGAGCCGAGGCAGTCACTTCACTCGAGACGGCGGAAACATGAGCGACGGAACGGTGGCCTGATCTCATGAGCGACCATTCGACCAACACAGCTCTGGTTACGGGAGCCAATTCCGGTCTCGGTTTCGAAGCCGCCGCTCAGTTGGCAGAAATGGGCTATGGCAGAGTCACCGTTGCGTGTCGATCGCAGGAGAAGGCCGACACCGCCGTTCGCGAACTCGTCGAGCGAACCGGAGCTAACGTCTTCGAAACTCTGGTCGTCGATGTCGCGTCCATCGAGTCTTCCCGCAAGGCCGCGTCCGAGCTTGCGAGCCGGTCCCGGTCGTTCGATGTCGTCTTGTTGAACGCCGGTATGGTTCCGAGTCGGCTCGATCGAACCACCGACGGAATCGAGATGTGTTTCGCCGCGTCTCTCATCGGTCATCACATCATCACGACCACACTTCTTGATGCCGACCTGGTCGACGGTGCGTCGATCGTGCTTGTGGGATCCGAAGCTGCGAACAACGACCTCCCACGGGCGATGGGTATGTCGGTGTACGACTTCGTGCTGGGCGAGTCGTCCGAGTTCGGATCACCCGCGTCCGAGGCGATGAGAAGCTTTGCAACCGCATCGGCCGGGCCTGGTTACAACGGCCAACGCCAGTATTCGACGACGAAAGCCTTCTCGTCGTGGTGGTCGGCCGCGATGACACGGAAGCACGACGGATCCACCAGGTTCTACACCGTCTCACCGGGAGCAAACATGGGCACCAACGCGGCGCGCCACTCTGAGGGCGCCTTCAAGTTCATGATCGCTTTCATGTCGCGGTTTGGCCGCTTCGTCGGTATGGACCAGCCCATTGCCGATGGCGCGAGTCGGTACCTAGATGTCGCTCACAATGTCGGAGGTGCGTACGAAACCGGCCGGACCTACACCTCGAAACCAAAGAAGATGACCGGACCGCTCGTGGTCTGCGAGCAGGCACACCTCACCAACCACGATCGCCAGGACACCGCGCTCGACGTGATCACCGCTCTCACCGAATCCAATTGAACCTCCTCGATTTGCCACTGGATCTGCGCGGGCAAAAACGCCTCGGCCTCCAGTGGGATCGCAGCTTCGAGCTCGTCCCGGCCCACTGCGACAGCAGGTGGGGGTCCTTGTATTGGGTTGGCGCACGTACAACACTTGGCGGCGATGGCCTTGACAGACCGAGATCGCGCAATCATCGAGTTCGAACAGACGTGGTGGTCAGAGGACGCCTCGAAGGAATCGATCATTCGTGAACGCTTCGAACTCTCGACGACTCGTTACTACGAGTTGCTTGCCGAGCTCATCGATTCCGATGAGGCCTACGCCTTTGATCCGCTGGTGATCCGACGCCTGCGCCGCCTCCGCGACCGTCGTCGCCGGGCTCGCTTCGAGCGTCAGATCGAACAGCCGCCCGCACGGTGACCGGCACCCCTTCTCACGCCGCCGACGATGGGTCGTTTGCGCGGTCGACCGGCGGCGCTGCGGCCCGCGGTGCGATGCTCATTGCGCTGGCAGTGATCATCGGCCTCGTCCTCCTGGCGTTCGCTCTCGATGACCCCGGAACGCCGGTCGCCGCCGACGACACGGTGCAGCCGGACGACGGAGGGGTCGCCGACGGCTCGGACGACGGCACTGACGACTCGACCGCCACCACGACACCGGGCGGCGACTCGGGCGATGCACCCGCTACGACCGAGGCCGTCACCACGATCACGGCTGCTCCGCCGGACGATCCGGGAGTTACCCGACCTCCTGCTGAAGTCACGGTCCTCGTCGCCAACGGCACCACCGAGAGCGGAGTTGCTGGCGCGGTTAGTGACAAGGTGAAGACGCG
>JBPCTR010000313.1:0-14469 GCA_051011575.1 Acidimicrobiales bacterium
TCGGCACCCCCTTGCCCCGAAACGTCGGCCGTCTCGACACCGCCCTCGTCACCATCGAGGAGCGTCGCCAGAAGGAGCCCGCCAAGCACGGCGATTACGCCGACGGCGGCGATCGCCACCACGAGCCGGCTGCCTCCAACCGCCCTCTCGTCAGCAGGCGTGATCGGGTTGCGAGCGTAAGACGGAGCTTCAGCGATTCGATCTCTATTCATGATGTTGGCCTCACAATCAGTGCCGGGAAGTTGTTCGGTGTGGTCTCGACCTCGTAGTGGAGACAGTTGGGGACCAGGGGGGAGCCCGTCACGACCGCAGCGGCCGACGTCACCCCTCCGAGTTCGACGAGCGTGATCGCCGTGAGATCCTGGAACGACGTCGGAATTCCGATCTCGGCTTCTCCGATCAGGTCCGTCAAGGTGACGTTGGCGGGAATCGATCGGATCGCCACGCCGCCTTCGACAGCGCTTTGGTTCGAGAGACGAAACACGATCGTGTGGCCTCGGTGCACAGGGAGCTCATGACCGTCGAGTGTCGCTCCGGAGACCCCGGCGACCTCGCACGCATCGTCTCGGAGCGTCAGGTCAACGGTCACGTCCGGTGTCATCTGCCACTCGGGTTCCCGTGTCGCGAATGGGGACACTCGCAGGTGGTCGAATGCGATCTCTGCCTCGAGATTCGTCAATCGTCCGTCGACAGGGGTCAGGTGTTCGCCAGTGCGTGAGAGCTCTACACCGTCCCCGGTCAAGCCGAGCACGGAGTCACCGGGATCCAGCGTCCCGTCGATGAAGTCCTCGATCGCAGCTTCGACCGCGATGTCGAAACGCTTGATGGTCGAGCTGAGGACATGTTGGCGATCCGTCGCCGATACCGTCAGGAACTCGTCGGCATCCGATCCGATCGTCCACACATGTTGATCTCGCGCCGAGAATTCCCGTGCGGCCCGAACAACCCCTTCTCCTGCCTCGCCGGCATCGTGAAAGATCACATCGACACCGTCGCCGTACATCTCCATGGCGAGGTCGTACGCCAGGTCGTCGCTGGTCTCGATCGCCGCCACAGGGTTGGCGACCGGCCCGATGAACACCGACCTCACGTCGATGGAGGGATCCTCGAAACCGACACCCTGCTCGAACCCGTTGCGCGAACTTTCGGTACGAAACGACTGCAGTCCGCCGACGAACCCCACCTTGCTCGTCTCGGTCGAGAGCGCCGCCGCGGCACCGGCGATGAACGCACTGTCCTGGACAGCGAAGTGAACCTCTGAAATGTTCGGACGCTGGATGTGAAGAGCCACGGGGTCGATGGCCACCCAATGCACATCTGGATAGTCGGGCGCCACCCTTTCCACGTACGCATCGAAGTCGCTCCCGACCACGATCAGATCGAGCCCGGCCTCGGCGAGCTCGCGTAGCTTCTCTTCCGGATCAACGAGTGGACTCACGAGGTCTACAGCGATGTCGTGATTGCGCTCCGATTGACCGACGCCCGCGATCATCATGTCGGCAATCCCCTGGTCGCCGCTTGCGCCGTGAACGACAGCGATCGCTGGCTGCCCCTTGCTGAGAAAGGCAAATATTGCGAGGGCCAGGATCGCGGCGATTGCCACGAAGCCCGGAACCAGCGCCCAGAGGCGCCTCCTCGCGCGTCGATCGAGCTTTTGCTCGCGGGCGACGCGCTGATCCTCGGCGAGCAGACCCGCCTCCCGATGCACAATCGACGCATCCAGGTAGCGCTGTTCCTCCGAGCTCAAGCGCATGCGGCCGATATTGGCCCACTCCTCGTAGTCCACGAGACGCTCGCCGGAGAGCAAGTAGTCGGCCTTCTCGTCGGCAGCGCTCCATTCGAGCAGCGCGTTCACGAGAAGACTGTGTTGCTGCAGATCGCGCCGACCATCCTCGATCCATTCGCGAAGTCTCGGCCACCGCGTGAGTAAAGCCTCGTGGGCGACCTCGACGGTCGGCGACCCGGTCGCGGGATCCCGATCGAACGTGACGAGGCGATGCGTCGAGAACCCGTCGAGCACGACATTCAGAGCGATCACGTCCGCGATCGCAACAATCTCTGACGCGACCACGCGCCGGCGGCTCAAAGCTCCCTGCTCGCTGATCGTCACGAGTCGGAGAAGGAGCTGTCTTGCTGCGTCTCGTTGCTCCTGATCAAGCCGCAGATAAAGGTCCTCGGCCCGTCGCGTCAGTGCGCCACCGATGCCACCCATCTGGCGATACAGCTCCAATGTCAGAAGGGATCCATCTCGCCGTTCGAACAATTCCGTGAGTGTGTACTGGAAGAGGGGAAGAGCTCCGGCCTGCCCCGCAACATCCCCCAGCAGTTGCACGACCAGCGCTGGTTCAAGTCTTGTGCCGGCCAGTGCCGCAGGCTCCTCTGCCGCAGCTTCGAGTTCGTCCGGCAGGAGTGAGACGACGTTGACGATGCTGTCGCCAAGCAGCTGGGCAAAATGTGGGTACTCGAGCGGCCGGTCATAGAAGTCCGCGCGTAGGCCGATCACCAGAAGGACTCTCTCGTACGGATCGTTGAGCAGAACTTCCAAGTTGCGGATGAAACGCCGGATCTCTTCGGCGGTCGCGCCGAGAGTGAAGAGCTCTTCGAAGTGGTCGATCACGATGAGCATCCGCCCATCGGAGTCCGGGAGCAGCCGGAGGCACGCGCGCAGCAGGCCATCCTCAGGATCATCCAGTAGATCGGAGAGCGAATCGGGCGCGTCGAGTGTCGACCGCAACAATGCCGCCTCTACTTCTCTGAAGGGCCGCGATCCCGGCACCATTTTGGCAACCAACCACCTGTCGGAGCCTTCGATGGCCCCTTTTCGGATCGATGGCACGAGTCCGGCGTGCAGCACACTCGACTTCCCCGATCCACTCGGGCCGACGAGCGTCAGCAATCTCGCTCCGTCAGCAGCCCGGCGAACGAGTTCGCTGACGAGGCGCTCCCGACCGAAGAAGGTCGCCACATCCCCCTCACCGAAAGCCTGGAGTCCCTTGAACGGATTCGTCGATCGCGGCGCCTCCCTAACGGAAACCGGTCCCCCTCTCGGCTCGAGACGTTCGTCGTGCATGAGCACCTGCTCTTCGATGCGCCGAAGCTCGGGTGACGGCTCCAGACCAAGATCGTGCGCGATCGACAGCCGATGTCGCTCGAACGCTCGCAGTGCGTCGGCCTGGCGGCCGCCACGGTAGAGAGCGAGCATCTGCAGACTGACGAACCGTTCGCGAAAAGGGTGGTCGAGAACCAGTTGTTCGAGCTCGGCGAGAACCTCTCGGTGCCTACCGCTTCGAATTTCGGCATCGACCTTGTCTTCGACTGCCTCCAGCCGAAGCTCCTCCAGCCGGGCGACCGCTGGTTGAGCGAAGTCGTCGTACATGAACTCCTCGAGCGCGGACCCTCTCCAGAGGGAGAGTGCGTTCCGCAGCACCCCACCCGAGTTCTCCGGATCGTCGACCAGCAGTGCGTTTCCCTCGGCAGCGAGATCTTCGAACCGGTTCGCATCCAGCTGAGATCGATCGGCCCGAAGCATGTACCCGTGGTCTTTCGTGATGAGGACGCTGCTCTTGGAATGTGTCTCTCGACCCGGCTCGAGAACGGCTCGTAGTTTCGAGATGTACACCCACAGCGTCCGTTCCTTGCCGTCGGGATCGTCGGGCCAGATCTGCTCCAGGATTCGTTCGGTGGAAACCACTCGATTGAGATTGACGAGCAGCAGCGCCAGCAGCGCGCGCCGCTGCCGGGGGCCGATCTCGACCGGCGCCCCATCGTCGAGAACCTCCAACGGACCGAGGATGCAGTAATCCATCTGTCCCTCCGGCGCTATAGGCGGAATCATCGCATAGGCAGCTCAACAGAGCTACCTTTCCTGTCCCTTAGCGCCCTAATCACCTTCTCCGGGCGCATGAGCCGGATGGCGTCGATCCGGAGAGCCGCTGGCCCTTCGTCACTAAGGCCGGGGTAAGCGATGGTCGCAACGATCCGATCCTGCCGGGATCAGTCGATCTCGGCTGTTACCGAGGAGAGAAGATCATGCGAAGAGCAAGACTTGTGTTCGCACTGTTCGTTGCCGTCGTACTTGCAGTGCCGTCGATGGCGTCGGCAGCAGCGCCCGAAACCGCCGACGTCATGGACCAGAACGGGATCGACGTGTTCGCCGCCGACGGAGCTTCGTTGGTTCGTCAGCCGAACGGTGCCAGAATTTCGGTCCGAATCCCCGCACCGGTTCCTGGCCAATACGTGTATCCCATGGGCGTGACGCCCGGCTCGCCGGAGGTCTTCACGTTGTGGGCGTTCGTCTTTAACCATCCCGAGCACTGCTCGTTTCCCTGCGGTGGCGACGACACGAACAATCCCGACGTCGAGTTCGGTGTTTACAACGTGACGGGCCACGTCAACGCCGGGCAATGGCTGACGATGAGTGGCCGCTTCGGCGTCGGAGACCCGGCCGGTGCGCCCCCGGGTGTGACGCCTCATCCGCTGTCGAACCCCGGTGGGGCGGAGTTTCACGTGGCCATAACTTCCCACGGCGAACTCGATCCGGCGACACTGCCTGGCGAGTTCTCGATCCCGACGGGTAATCCAGGGTGCGGGTGCTGGTGGGTGGCGATATTCGACTGAGGTCCAGGTGCCAACGCCGGTCGGGGATGGTGACCGAAATGATCGCTCCCGACCGGCGGTGGCGACCGCATTAGCGGTAGGCGGAGAGGGCTGATTCGAGCCCTTCGAGGATCCGGTCGTACAGCGGTTTCATGTCCCGGCCTTCCAGCCCCATCCGGCCGAACAGTTTCCTCGCATGGTCGGCGAACTGGTACTCCGAGTTCTGACGGTACTGTTCGATCTCGTGGGCGACCTGGTTCCCAGCCCTGACCGCGATCGAGAGCAGATCATCGGAGTTGTGGGGCGGATGGTGGCCGATGACCGCCACCTGAACAGCGAGCGGAAGGCCCCAGCATCGCGCGACCGTCCCTCCAATCTCGCCGTGGTGCACACCGAATTCCTCGGTCTCGATCTCGTGCATCGGGCGGCCCTCTTGTCTCGCCCGATCGCGCATTCGCATGAGGCTGGAAGCGGGAACGCACCTGGCGAGGACGAGCTTGCCCACGTCGTGGATGAGCCCGGCGATGCTGGCGCTCGCGAGACCGGGCCGATTGCTGAAACGCGCGATCGTCTCGGCGGCGATCGACGTGGTCAACGAGTGAAGCCAGAGTTGATTCGTATCGAGGCCGAACTGGGGCAACGAAGCCGCCATCCGACCCTGCATGGTGCGCGCCATGGCGATGTTCAGAACCTCCGATGCCCCCAGTCGACCGACCGCGTGGGTGACCTCGAGAATCTTGTCGCGACCGGCGTACATCGGCGTGTTCGATTTGCGGAGCACGTCCGAGCTGAGAATCGGATCGAATCGAACCACCTCGGAGACCTCCTCGAGACCGCCGTCTGCCGACCCCGAGATCTCGAGAAGTCGATTCACCGACATCGGCAAGGGGTCCAACCGTTGGATCACGTCCAGAACGGTTTCTGCTTTCAGAGTCGTGCCAATCATGTCTTGCTCCCGCCGTTTGGTCGCTCGGGTGAGTTCATCGGCCGGCGAGCTGCAGCGCATGAGCCGGTTTTCCTTGCAACATCGACACGGTGGGCGGATCGTTGTTGATGTGAGGGTTGGCGAATCGTGAATCGATGGCTACTTACGACGCTGTTGCTGCTCGGCATCGCTGCCTCGGCCTGTAGTTCAATGGACGCGGTCGCAGAAGACGAACCCACGTCAACGCCCACGACGTCGTCCACGCTCGCGCCGCCGACAACCACGGCGATCGATCTCGCCCCAACATCGCAACCCGTGGCGTCGGCCTCGCAACCGTCCGACGACACATACACGTCGAGGATCCGGTCGAGCGCAATGGAATCGGCCATCCCAGAGGGCGAAGTCATCTCGGTCGACCCGAATGCCTACGTCAACTCGCCCATCGAACGTTTCGACATCATCTTGTATCGCCAAACCGGAGCAGACGGATCGATCGACGAGTACGTCCATCGTGTGCTTGCACTCGACGGGGAGCTGCTCGAATACAACGGATTCGACGGTCTCTCCATCGATGGGGTGGAAGTTGACCAACCCGCCACGGTCCAACGGCCGACCAGCTGGTTTGGGTCTGTCACCATTCCCGAGGGGCACGTGTTCGTGATGGGCGACAACAGGCCGGCCTCGCTGGATCAGGACAGCCGCGCCTTTGGACCGATCGCTCATCTGAACATCATCGGCAAGGTCGCGAGCGACAACTCTGAGATGCCGGCAAGAGTGATCCTCGACGGGTCAGGATGCACCTCGTCGATACCGAGAACCTGGCCGACCGGCGCGCTCCCGATCGAGATCGTCAATGACACGCCAACATCCATGGCTCTCATCATTGGCACGTACGCCGACGGCTTCGGTCGCGATGACCTGGTTGCCTACGGCAGGGACGTGTCCGTCAGGCCGCAGTTCATCGACGCGCTCGAAATCCATCAACTCGGCCCGGAATCCGCCGCCGACGTTCTCTTCGATCACGGTGCGGGCAACTTCTTCACAGTTTGTATGGATACAACCGACACCATGATCGTGCTCGACGATCTCGTTGTGAGCGGATAGCAGTCCGAAATCCAGGCCACCAGACAGGCCATCTCGGAATTCATCTCTAGGAGCTGTGGTGACAAGCGACCGGCTAGACCCGCCGCGTGCGGCTCGCTCACGCGGAGCGCGGGCCAGGTACCTGCCCCCACGTCGTCACCTCAGTCCGACCGGCCCCAGAACTTGGCGTCGGGCCAGAAGGTCCGTGCGTCGGCTTCTTGGGAGGTGAAGCTGGGAAGGGTGTCGAGGACCTCTCCCTCGAGCCGACCCTTGATTGCCCGGCCTGTGCCCGGGTCCCATGTGGTGCCGGTCTGATCATCCACCAGGACACCGTCCAATACCGACAATGTCAGCAGCATCTCACCAACCCGCCTGTGGAACACCTTCCACCGGTCGCTCTGGTCGGGGTCGATCACCACCGCGATCGGCACCCCAGCCACAACGTCGTTGGCCGGGCCCCACGCGCTGAGTATCGCCACCGAATACACCCCAACTTCATCGGTGAAGTCGACGACGATCGACAGGAAGCCGAGATCGAACAGCGAAGAACTCGCGGGAGCATCCAGCGCGAGAGTGCTCGGATGATTCCGCTTCCACGACCCCCACGACGTCAGCTGTACCGGAAGCAGGTCGAGGGATTCGCCTTTCCGCTCACCGATGATGGCCTCGCCGAGCGGCTGGCTCCACACGCTGCCGGTGTCGTGGTCGAACCACGTCATCGCATTGCCCCACAGCGCACCTTGATTGCCAAAAACGAGCACCTCTCCGTTCACTTCTCGGCGATGAACCATCGCCGTTCCACAGAGCGGTCACCAACTGACCAGCACTGGCGTCCCGCCAATCCAGTCGTCGACCATCTCGCGACGGTTGAGGAATGTCACGGGATAGGCCTTCGCCTCACCGTTGTGTTCAACGCCGATGACAATTGCCTCATCGGGCCAGTCGGTGAAATCAGTGGTCCGGAACGACGGGTCGTAGATGGGATGGATCGCATCACGACGTAGCAACTGACGAAAGTTGACAGGCGTCGGCTCACCGGCGCGCACAGGATCGTGGATTCCAACAGCCAGCGCCGCCGGACCCACCCCGAGCTCATCGGAAGTAGTCGCAAGCCAAGCGCCAGCCGCCACAAGTAGCCCAAGAGTGAACAGCCCGTGCGCCGCGGTCCTCATGACCGTTTGAACACTCCACATCCGAAGAATTAGTCCGGCCGATCAGATCTGTTGCCCGCGAAGACAGACGAATTCTCAGCCATTGACCGATCCCGCCAGTAGGCCTCGCACGATGTGGCGCTGGAGCGCGAAGAAAACGATGACCGGGACAGCGATCTGTACGAACGTTCCGGCGGCCGCCTCTGGACCGGCAGAGCTGACCTCTCCAGCGATGTTCGCGAGCCGCACCGTGGCGGGCAGGTTGATTGGGTCGGCGCCGCTGGTCATGGTCGACGCAACGAGGAAGTCGTTCCAGCTGAAGAGGAACTGAAGGATTGCCAGCGAGGCGAACGCGGGAAGTGTCAGCGGGACCACCACGTGTCGGAACGTTGTCACGTGGTCGGCGCCATCGATCCGTGCCGTGTCGAGGAGGGACTGCGGCAGCTGCGCAAACGCATTGTGGAGCAGAAAGATCGCGAACGGGATCGCGAATCCCGTGTGGGTCAACCACACCGCCATGGTGCCGCGCATGTTCACGTCGAGGTCCGGGAAGACGGTGAGCGTTTTCGCCGTGAACGGGATCGTGACGTGGGCGCCTTGCACCCAAAGTGTGAGCAGCGGGATGAGCGCCACCTGGAAGGGAACCGCCATGAGAGAGACCGTGCCAATGAAGAGCCATTCGCGGCCCCGGAACTCGATGAACGCGAAGGCGTACGCGGCCAACCCCGCGAGTGCGAGCGGGATGACCGTCGCGGGGATCGCGATTCCGACCGAACTGATGAGCGAGTCGAACATGCTGACTGGACCGCCACGGTTCAGCACGCTGTGGTAGTTGTCGAGCGTGAGCTGACTCGGATCCGTCGCGACGGTCCAGAATCCACTCCTGACCTGGTCGGTTCGTCCCCGGAACGAGTCCACCAGGAGCGCACCGGTGGGCAAGGTCCACAGGGCCGCCAGGAACCACAGACCCCACGCCGGGACCGAAGTGAGGCGCTGGTAGATCCAGCCACCTACGGGCAGAGGGATTGTGCGCTGGTCGGTCGCTCGGGTTTCCTGCCCTGGCACGTCTGCGAACATTACCGCCCGGCTCGCCCGCGAGGACGCGACGATTCCAGCTGGAGACATCGTGAGCCTGAGGGGTGATCGGGCGGGCGGATGCGGACTTGGCTGCATCTGATATTCGCGGCAGCGCGTGACACTTCCACGATCGTCGCGCCCTTTCTATAGTGACGAGCGCCGCTCTCCGTCTGCGGGAAGAAGGGGCCATGCATGCAATGCCGACCTACACGGCCTTCATGGCAACCGCCGAACCGCGGCTGCGTCAGTCGCTGATCGGACGGCTGGGTGTTCAGCGCGGACGCGATGCAACGCTCGAGGCGATGGTCTACGGGTGGAAGCATTGGGACCGCGTCAGCGTGATGGAGAACCCCATCGGATACCTCTACCGAGTTGGCGTAACGAGCGCGAAGCCCCGACGCGTTCTCCGTCTCGACCCCCCGCACAACGAGCAGCACGAGCCATGGATCGAACCTGCACTGAAAGGCAGCCTCGACGAGCTGACCGAACATCAGAGGGTCGCCGTCGTGCTCCGTCACGGTTTCGATTGGACGTATGACGAGATCGCCGAATTGCTCGAGGTCTCGGTGAGCACCGTTCGAAATCATCTCGTGCGTGGCATGGAGAAATTGAGGTCCCGCCTGGAGGTGTCCGTAGATGGTTGAGACCGAACTGATGATCAAGCGATTCGCCGAAGAGGCGGAGAGGCGATGCCGTCCGGTCACGATCGACGAGGTCGAGCAACGCGTCGAACGGGCTCAGGTCCCGGGTCGTAATGGCCACTACCTCGCGCTCGCCGCCGCCGCGGTTGCCGTCGTCGTTGGGATGGTGGTGCTCATCGACTTTTCCGGAAATGACGGCGAGCAGACGATCATCACCGACCAGCCCGAGACGGAGACGACGCTGAGCCGCGCGGCCGCCTCGCCCGCCGATGAGCCGAGCGCGACTGCGCCGCCGGTAGATACAAGTAGGCCTGCACCAATCGATCCGGAACGGCTCCCCGGGCCGGCTTCGGGCGAAACACAGCAAACCATCGTGGGCGAGATCACGTGGACGCTGCTCCAGGGAGACGAAACCACTCAACCCGAGCACGTTGCATTCGAGTTCGAGGGGGAGTTCTTCGGATCGACCGAAAGCGAGGGTTTGGCCTGGCGGTCCTCGAATGGGATCGATTGGACACGTGGTGAACCACTCGTCGACGGGTGGTTCAATCCATTCGAGTTCGACGGCGAGACCTGGGGGCTCGTCTATTCCAATACGGGCGCACCAGACCTGGTCCGATGGAACGGAACGTCGTTCGATTCGATCGATCTCCCCTCGTCGGGCGCGCCAAGGATCGACGGCCTCGAGGCACGAGGATCCAACTTCGGTGAGTTGGTGCAGTTCGGTGAGCTCGCGATCGCACCAGCACAGACCTGGTACGACGTGCCATGGACGGACTTCTACGAGGGGAGCGAGCCACCCCCACCGCCGAACGGCCCACCCGATGGCGAGCCGATGCTCTACGCCGAATGGGATGTCGTGACCGAGCGGATCAGGCTCGTCGACGTATTCGCGAATTCTGAGATACCGGTAGCAGTGCTCGCGCCGGAGTTAACCAGCGGGACCGACGGACGAGTTGACCTGAGAGATGTGGACAGTGGCGAGATCGTGACCACCGTGGTCGCGACGCCCGACCTCTTCGACGACGCGCTGAGGAGTGCGGTGATCGGAGGCGGCTTCTCACACACCGAACTGCTCATCGGGTCCGAAGGAGACTTCCGGATCGAGCCGGTTCCTTGGCCGGCCTCGAACGTCGTGGCGCTCAGAACTCTTGGTTCGCAGCTGCTCGCCCTCGTTCTCACGGAGAATCGGTCTACGCCCGGCGAGTGGATGCCCGATTGGGCGCTCTGGACGAGCTCCGATACCCGAACGTGGACGGAACTCGATTTGCCGGCGGCCAGCGGCGGCGTGATCGACCACATCGAGATGGTGGCAACAGGCGACTCGCTGCTTCTTACGATGATCGTGAGCTCCGACTTCGATCAACGTCCAGAAATGTGGACGACGACCGACGCCGTCACATGGACACCGAGCGCCGTTGAATTCGACGGCTTCGACGGGCCGACCGCCGCCGATTTCGGCTGGTACCGCGACCCGTTCCACGACATGAACGGCCTGTGGGTGTCGCCCGATGCGGTTACCTGGCAAGTGATCGATTTGGACATCCGCGAGCCGCGGGGCTCCGGGAGCGCCGGCGCGACCGTTGTCGGCAACACGATTTTCGTCAGTACGAACGAGGACAGCGGACCTCGCACGATGTGGGTGGGCGTGGTCGACCCGCCCTGATCGTTCTGAGTGCGATCAGGTTGTGGACCAGTTCGCCAACCGCTGAGGTCCCTCGACGTGTATCTGACGATCCTTTAGCGTTGACAACCCACCAGAGAAGCGAGTTAAACATGCAGCGCTACGTCATTGAAAGAGCAATCCCCGACATCGGCTCCGCCGAACGTGAAGCATTGAAAGGTGCCGCCGCGCAATCGAACACCGTCCTCAGCGCGATGCAATCAGAAGGCAAGCACATCCAGTGGGAGCACAGCTATGTTGCGGGCGATCAGACCTACTGCATCTACGTCGCCGACGACCCATCGCTGATCGCCGAACATGCTGAGCGGAGCGGCTTCCCGGCGACCACGGTGACCGAGATCAGCAAGATCATCGACCCAACCACGGCTGCTGCCTGACCGCCGCTCGAGCTGAACATGCACCAAAGCAGCCCTGCCGGCTGAGCGCTAGCGATTCGGATCGAACGGGTCGAGAACGCACGCGACCTCTCGCCCGTTGCCGCGCGCCGACAGCGTCACCTCGGGTACCTCATCGAAGCGCACCCTCACGGAGTTGCCCGAGACCTCGACCGGGTGCATGGCTTGGGCCATTGCGCCGGGGACGTCCACCCCGCCGAGGGCTTCGACCAGACCTTCGGCGCCAGCAGGCGACTCGAAACGAAGCTCGGCATCAAACGCTGAGCTCCTCTCGACGCCGGCGAGCTCGTCGAACAACTTGGGAATGTCTTCGAGCTGTCGGACGACGTCGTCGATCTCCCACCCACACGTCGGCGTCGCCGAAGAGCACCGCGTGTGAAAGCGACAGCCCGCGGGCGGCCGGGCCGGATCGGGAACACTGCCCTCGAGCCCCTTGAAACCGGACCCGTCTCCTTCTATGTCGGGACTGGCTTGAAGAAGTGCGTGGGTGTACGGGTGATACGGATGTTCGAACAACGCCTCGGCGGCGCTCGTCTCGGCCACCCGGCCCAGGTACATCACGACGATGCGCTCGGCCATGTGTCGCACGACCGAAAGGTCATGTGTGATGAACAGGTAGGTGAGACCGCGTTCGGTTTGAAGCTCGTGCAGCAGGTTGAGGATCTGCGCCTGAACCGAGACATCGAGCGCGCTCGTGGGCTCATCGAGCACGACCATGGCCGGGTCGAGTGCGAGGGCCCGGGCGATCGAGATCCGTTGCCGCTGCCCGCCCGAGAACTGATGCGGATACCGATACAGGTGCTGACGACCGAGTCCGACCGATTCGAGGAGCTCGACCACGCGCTCGGTGAGGTCGGAGCCGCTCGCTTCCTTGTACACCTTGAGGGGTCGACCGACGATGTCTCGCACGAGATGGCGTGGATTGAGCGACGAGAACGAATCCTGGAACACCATCTGGGTGTTGCGGCGAAACGAGCGAGCAGCATCGCCCTTCACCTCGTCGACACGTCCTCCCTCGAAGTACACGCCACCCGATGTTGGGTCGGTCAGCCCGGCCACGAGTCGGCCGAGCGTGGTCTTGCCACAGCCGCTCTCGCCGACCAGGCCCAAGGTCGAGCCTCGGTGCAGATCGAAGCTCACGCCATCGACAGCCCGCACGTGACCCGTGACGCGCTGCATCACGCCATCGCGGATCGGGAAGTGTTTCGTCACTTCGCGCACCGAGAGGAGCGGCTCCGCGGCTGCCTCGGTGGCCGCTGTGGCTTGCTCGCTCATCACGCGATCACCGGATCCGATGATCGATCGAAACTCGGCGCGGTCGCGTCGTCGTGATGATGGTGGATGAAGCAGGCAACCTCGTGGGCTCCATCGAGCGGTAGCAACTCGGGATCCTCGGTTCGGCAGAGATCGGTGGCGTGGCGGCACCGGGTGGCGAAACGACACCCAGGTTTGGGATCGATGAGCTCGGGCACGCTTCCCTCGATCGCGTCGAGGTGTCCTCGTTTCGACTCCGACGACGGGATTGCCGCGAGAAGCCCTCGGGTGTATGGATGCTGCGGATTGTGGAAAATCTCGTCAGCCGGGCCGATTTCGGCAATCCGCCCCGCGTACATCACGGCAATCCGGTCACACACCCTGCGCACCAGCGAAAGGTCGTGACTGATGTACAGCACCGACGTCTGGTGGGAAACCTGCAGTTCCTTGATGAGCTCGATGATCCGCGCCTGCACGGTGACATCGAGGGCAGTCGTCGGCTCGTCGGCAATCAACAGGTCGGGGTTACAGGCGAGCGCTTGGGCGATCATGACCCGCTGCTTCATGCCCCCCGACAACTCGTGGGGGTACCGATCCATCACGTTCGCCGGATTCGGAATCTGCGTCTCCGACAGCGCGGCCTCAACCAGCCGATTCGAGGCAGCTCTGATGGCGTGGCGCCTTGCGCGCAGTGGCGGTATCCCGAGTATGAACTTCTCAAGCCGGCGGGTGCGAAGTCCGGCCTCGCGCCGGAGCAACCGGGCACCAAAGCCGGTGTCTTCCGGCGAGATCCCGGCTCCTGTGAGAACTTCCTCGGTGCGGTGGACGAGAAAGACCTCGACCAGTTGATCTCGAATCGACAGCGCCGGGTTCAGCGCCTTTCCCGGATCCTGGAAGATCATCGCAATCCGGTTGCCGCGGATGTCGCCGATGTGTTCGCGATCGGCGTCGACGAGGTCGACGGCCTGCGCTCCGGCGGAACGCTCGCGAAAGAGAATTGACCCCTGCGTGGGAAGCGCGGGTGGGCTCGGAACCAGCTGGAGGAACGAGCGGGCAGTCACGCTCTTGCCGCAGCCGGTTTCCCCGACCAGACCGAGCGTCTCACCATCAGCGATGTCGAAGTCGACACCGTCGACCGCGTGAACGACCCCAGCCTTCGAACGGAAATGTACGCGGAGGTCTCGCACACTCACGATCGCAGACGGAGGAAATTCGGCCTCGCGCGCAGACTGTCCGGGGTCGGGGGGTGTTGTTGTCATCGAGCTGTTTCGGTCCGCGGATCCAGTACGTCGCGTAGTCCGTCACCAACGAGGTTGAAACCCAGCGCCCAGAGGAAGACCATGAGTCCGGGGAACGTTGACGCCCACCATCGGCCGGCAGAGATACCCGCCTGACCTTCAGCCACGAGCACTCCCCATTCGGCGAGCCCAGCTTCGGCGAGGCCGATGAAGCTGAGCGTTGCGCCGACGAGAACGATGTTGCCCATGTCCATCGTTGCCTGAACCACGATGGGGGTGATCGAGTTCGGAAGGACGTCCTTCATGAAAATGCCGAGCCGCGAGTCACCCACCACGCGCGCTGCATCGACGTAGTCGTTCTGTTTCACCGTCATCACCTGGCCGCGCATGATGCGCGCATATTTCACCCAGAACACGATGGCAAG
>JBPCTR010000314.1:0-12901 GCA_051011575.1 Acidimicrobiales bacterium
TGTTTGAGAAAAGCATGTGGGCGGTTTTGGCCGGGCTGCTGTCGGGGAGGCTGTCGCAATGTTCGACTTGCGGCTGCGCAGCCGCGGCGGCGAGCGCAGGACCGAGGTCCGGCAGGAGGCGGCGGTCGGGCGATCCTCGCATCGCATCAATGACGCCGTCGGGAAGCGGGACGACCTGACTCATCGGAGGGCGGACGGCAGGTGCGACCATGCTTCCCTGTCGACCGCGCCCCACGACGATGCCGCGTTCGCGAAGTGCTCGGTAGGCCGCGGCGACGGTGGCCGGTGAGACAGCGAGTTCCTCGGCGAGCTTGCGTACAGGTGTCAGTCGCTCACCCGGATGGACTACCCCTGCCGCGATGTCTGCTTCGATTCGCGCGCCGATGCTTGCGGCCGATGATCTCGCCATTCTACTATTGTACTAGGTCAAACAATATTTGTACTAGTACAAATTATCCACAAGGGGTCAGACCCCCAACGCTCGGAGGGGTCAGACCCCATCAAGGCGAAGGGGTCTGACCCGCTAGCAGAGGGAGCGCAGGTATGAGTGAGGCACCATCGAAGCGGACAACGCTGCGGCGGGCGAAGAATCGAGCTCACTACGCCCGCGAAGACGTGAAAACCGTGCTCGCCGCAGGAGTCGTAGCGCATGTCGGCGTGAACACCGACGACGGTCCGATGGTGCTGCCGATGGCGTATGGCGTCGACGACGACAACATCCTGATTCACGGCGCCGTCGCGAACGCGATGATGCGAGCCGGCCGGTCGCTCGACGTGTGCGTCACCGTCACGATCATCGATGGGCTCGTCATCGGTCGAACGCCCTTCCACAACTCGATGAACTACCGATCGGTCGTGGTCCGAGGAACAGCAACCGCAATCGACGACCCGGCAAAGAAGACCGCGGCGCTACGCACGATCAACAATCACCTCGCCCCGATCTGGGAAACCGGGCGGCCCCCGAGTGACAGCGACTTCAAGAAGACCCTCGTGCTTTCCATACCCCTCGCCGAAGCCTCCGCGAAGATCCGCGCTGGCGACCCGGTCGACGAGGATCAGGACCTCGACGGGCCGCACTGGGCAGGTGTTGTTCCGCTCACGAGCACCTGGGGTCAGGCGTACAGCGCTTCCGATCTCCGAGTCGACGCCCCGATTCCCGAAGCCGTACTGGGGCTCTCCGGTTCGAACGCACATTCTGCATAGGCCACCATGGATTGATGAGCGACCGGCCTCGATTCCTGAGCTACATCGATCACTCGCGTGAGTACTACGCGGCCCAAGGATACGAACAGCCGTATCGTTGGGCCTCACACACCGATGCGCCGCTGCATCCTCTTAGTCGCCCCGTATCCCAGGCGCGCGTTGGTCTGATCACCACCGCGCTCCGACAAGAGAGCGACGCGCTCACGCCTTTCGCGGCAACGACTACTCCCCCGCCTAGACAGATGGCCACCGACCACCTGCACTGGCACCAGACGGCGACCCACACCGACGACCTCGGATCGTTCCTGCCCGTGGCCCACCTGGACACCCTGGCCGAGGCCGGCACGGTTGGATCCGCGTCCCCGCGGTACTACGGCATTCCCACCATCTACAGCCAGCAACGAACGCTGAGGTGGGCCGCGCAGCTCGTCGCATGGCTCCGCGAAGACGATGTCGACGTGGCGATCTTCTCTCCGCTTTGACCCGTCTGCCACCAAACGGCCGGTCTGGCCGCAAGACACGTCGAGGAGCGCGGCATCAGCACCGTCGTTGTCGGCTCAGCCCGCGACATCATCGAGGAGATCGGTGTTCCTCGGTTCGTGTTCACCGACCTGCCGTTGGGCAATCCCTACGGCCCACCAGACAGTCCGAAGGATCAGATCGCCACGCTCGAACTGGCGCTCGAAGTGGCGGGCACCGCTACCCGCCCCCGATCAACGGTGCACGCGCCCGTGGTGTGGCCCGGAAATGCGAGCTGGCGCGACACCTTCATGCCCACCGACGATGCTGAAGCACTTGCACGTGCGGGCGAAGAGCGACGGGCCGCCCAAGCACTCGCGAAGAACCCCGCAGGGCAGCGAACCCGCGAGGAGCGCCCACATCGGTAGCCGCGGACGTCGGGCGGGAAGTCCCGACAGTCCTAGGACTACTCGCGCTCGTAGATCGCGATGCTCTGACGGAGTGGGACGAGATCGCGCCGATACCGGCGATCGGTCGTTGACCGCACCGCCGCCAACTCAGCCTCGAGCTGCGCCACCCGCTGCTCCAGATCGAGCACCCGTTTCACACCGACAAGATTCATTCCCTCGGACGTGAGGTGGGCGATGCGAAGGAGAAGGGCAACGTCGTCGTCGCTATAACGCCGGCTTCCGCCTCCGGTCCGGGCCGGACTGACCAGTCCTTTGCGTTCGTAGATGCGCAGGGTCTGAGGATGCATGCCGGTGAGCTCCGCAGCCACGGAGATCACGTAGACCGCGGCTGTTGTCTCGTCGGCCATCTCAGACCTCCAGTCCACCCCGGGGCGCGGGGCTCTCGACGTCAGCCAGCTGCTCGATCAGAGCGAGTTCGGCCTCCGATGGATCGGTTGGCACATGGACCAGCACGGTCACGAGGAGATCGCCCATTTCGGACTTGGTCTTCACGCCACGGCCACGCACACGCAGTACCTTGCCCGAAGGGGTTCCGGGAGGGATTCGCACGGTCACCGACGTGCCGGCGAGCGTGGGCACTTTGATGTCGGCGCCCTTCACGGCCTCGGTGTAGGTGACCGGCACCGTGACGAGAACATTGTTGCCCTCGCGGCTGAACACATCGTGTGAGTCGATCGAGATCGTGACGAGCAGATCGCCGGCGCCGCCGCCGTCCTGGGAGGGAGCACCCTTGCCCGGGACGCGAATCCGCTGGCCTTGCTTCACACCGGCGGGGATCCGAACGTTGACTTCCATGGAACCCGACAAGGCATCCGAGGTGAGCCGGACGGATTTGGTCACACCCTGCACCGCTTCTTCAAAGGTCAGCTGGAGACGCGCCTCGAGATCCATTCCCGGCATTGGCCCGAAGCCTCCGAAACCGCGACCACTCGATCGGCCAGCTCCGCCGAAGAGCCCACCAAGGAGATCCGACAGATCGCCGAGATCTCCATACCCGTCGCCGGGCCGAGCGCCGAAGCCACCGAAGCCACCTCCGCCACCCAGGCGCCGGAACTCGTCGTATTTCTCGCGTACCGATTCGTCGCCGACCACCTCGTAGGCGGCGGAGATCTCTTTGAACTTCTCCTCGGCCTTGGCGTCACCGGGGTTCGTGTCGGGGTGGTACTTGCGTGCGAGTGATCGGTACGCCTTCGAAAGGTCCTTCGCCGAGGCCCCTGAGTCGACGCCGAGGACTTTGTAATAGTCCTTTTCGAGCCATTCGCGTTGCGGTTCCATCGATCAGCCGACGACCTTCACCATCGCCGGCCGAACAACCTTGCCCTTCCAGACGTATCCGGAACGGAACACCTCGTCGACGACGGGACCGACGCCATCATCCCCACCGTCCTCGTGCATGACCGCCTCGTGCATTTCGGGATCGAATGTCTCGCCCGATGCAGGGGCCAACAGTTCCAGGCCGTTGCGCTCGAGCTCGGCAAGAAGCGCTCCACGAATGGGCGCCGCTGCTGACTCGGGATCCTGTTCGAGCGCGCTGTCGCAGGCGTCGAGAACGGGCAGGAGCCCGCGCACGAGCCCCGCCGACTGCGCCGCGGCCGTATCGGCCACACGCTTATCGGACTGCTTCCGGTAGTTCGCGAAGTCGGCGGCCAGGCGCTGAGAATCGGCGAGGTAGGTGTCGCGTTCGGCGACGATCGTGGCTACGTCCAGCTCACCGAGTTCGGCGCGGCCGTTCTGCTCGTTCTCGTCGGAGTTCGCGAAGCGCAGCCCGACGCGACCGAAACCGGACGAGACGGGTGCTCCGACCTCGGGTATGCCTCCGTCGACACCGGTCGGGTTCTCGACATCCGGCTCGACGACGGGCGTGTCCGACCCCTCGGTCGTGGTCTCATCCCGGGCCGCGAGCTCAGCTCGCAGCGCCATGTTCTCGTCGATCAGCGCGTCGAGCGCCGACGGATCCTGTCGGGTGCTCATGCCTCGTCGGCACCGACGGGCTCGTCGTCCTCGATGATCTCGGCATCGACCACATCGTCGGGCGTCGGTTCACTGAAGTCAGGGTTGTCGGCCACATTCTCGGCGGCAGCAGCCTCGTACAGACGCTGGCTGAACGCCTGGCTGGCCGTCATGAGCGACTCGGTCTTCGTCTTGATGTCTTCGATGTCCTCGGCCGCGAGCGCGGTGCGTAGGTCGGCGAGCTTCGACTCGACGTCGGACTTCTCGTCACCCTCGAACTTGTCGCCCTGATCCGAGAGAAGCTTCTCGGTCTGATACACGAGCGAGTCAGCGTTGTTGCGGGTCTCGGCCTCGTCGCGACGGCGTGAATCCTCCTCGGCGTGAGCCTCGGCATCGCGCACCATCTGATCGATGACGTCGTTGTCGAGTGACGACTGACCGGTGATGGTCATCGACTGCTCCTTGTCGGTGGCCCGATCCTTCGCCGACACGTGGACAATGCCGTTGGCGTCGATGTCGAAGGTGACCTCGATCTGCGGGACGCCGCGCGGGGCAGGCGGGAGATCGACGAGCTGGAACTTGCCGAGCGTCTTGTTGTAGCCGGCCATCTCGCGCTCGCCCTGGAGGACATGAATCTCGACCGACGGCTGGTTGTCGTCGGCGGTGGTGAACACCTCGGTGCGCTTCGTGGGGATCGTTGTGTTGCGTTCGATGAGCTTGGTCATCACACCGCCCTTGGTCTCGATACCGAGCGACAGCGGGGTGACGTCGAGGAGCAGAACGTCTTTGACCTCACCCTTGAGTACGCCGGCCTGGACGGCGGCGCCGATCGCCACGACCTCGTCGGGGTTCACGCTCTTGTTTGGCTCCTTGCCTGTGAGCTCCTGGACGAGTTCGGCCACAGCCGGCATACGAGTCGAGCCGCCCACGAGGATCACGTGGTCGATCTCGCCCTTGGTGAGTCCGGCGTCCTTGATCGCCTGCTCGAAGGGCACGCGGGTGCGCTGGAGGAGGTTGGAGGTGAGCTCTTCGAACTTCGAGCGCGACAGCGCGTAGTCGAGGTGCAGCGGACCCGCGTCTGTCGCGGTGATGAACGGCAGGTTGATCTGGGTCTGCTGAACCTGGCTCAGTTCGATCTTGGCCTTCTCGGCTGCTTCCTTCAGCCGCTGGCCGGCCATGGAGTCCGCGGCGAGGTCGACTCCGTGATCGTTCTTGAAGCTCGTCACCAGCCACTCGATGATCGCGTCGTCCCAGTCGTCGCCGCCGAGAGCGGTGTCGCCGTGGGTGGAGCGAACTTCGAACACACCGTCGCCGATCTCGAGAACCGAGACGTCGAAGGTTCCTCCACCGAGGTCGAAGACAAGAATCGTCTGGTCTTCGTCGCCCTTGTCGAGGCCGTAGGCGAGCGCAGCCGCCGTGGGCTCGTTGATGATTCGAAGCACCTCGAGACCGGCGACCGTGCCGGCCTCTTGCGTCGCAGTGCGCTGGGCGTCGTCAAAATATGCGGGAACGGTGATGACGGCCTGGGTGACGGACTCACCGAGGTAGGCCTCGGCGTCACGCTTCAGTTTCATCAGCGTGCGGGCCGAGATCTCCTGAGAGGTGTAACTCTTCGCGTCGATGTCGATCTTCCAGTTGGTGCCCATGTGGCGCTTCACCGAGCGAATCGTGCGGTCGGGGTTGGTGATGGCCTGACGCTTGGCGACCTCACCGACGAGGACCTCGCCATCCTTGGCGAAGGCAACGACCGACGGCGTTGTCCGCGAGCCTTCGGAGTTCGCGATCACGATGGGATCGCCGCCTTCGAGCACGCTCACGACGGAGTTCGTCGTGCCCAGGTCGATGCCTACTGCTTTTGACATGTGGGGGATTCTCCTGTTTGTTGTGCCAAACCTGCGTGGAGTCCACTCAACTGTGGTTCCATCTGGGCACTCTGTCGGATCGAATGTTACCGATCTGAGAGCCTCATCGCGGTTTGGCCGAGGTTTCTTAGTCGATCACACTCAACTTTGGCGGGTCTGCCGTTATTCCCCATGTTTCGCAACCCGGCGGTTTGCTCTGGCACCTTTCCCAAAAAAGGGGTCAGAGCCCATCGGCGCAGGAGGGGTCTGACCCCCGTTGCGCTGACCCCGCTCACCCGCGCCGCTCAGGCGAAGGAGAGGAGCGACCGCTGGTAGTCAGCCGGGGCGGCGTAGCCAAGCAGGTTGAGCACCGTGGCGGCGACATGGCTCAAACCGGCATCGGCAGGCGGATCGAGCGCGTAGTTCGCCGATCCCGACGCGTCATGGATCACGAACGGAACGGGCGACAATGTGTGCGATGTGACCGGGATCCGCACGCCGTCCTTCTCCGTGTACATGATGTCCGCATTGCCATGGTCGGCAGTAAAGATCAGCACGCCACCGACTTCGTCGATCACCTCGACGAGATCGGCGAGGCACTCGTCGAGCACTTGCACCGCCTCGATCGTCGCATCGAGGTCACCGGTGTGCCCGACCATGTCGGGATTGGGGAAGTTGAGCCGACCCCAGTCGACCTCGCCGGCACGCAGCAACTCGATCGTCTCCCGAGTGATCTCGCGCACCTTCATCGCCGGCGCCTGGTCGAACTCGATCACATCCGAGGGAATCTCGATGTACGTCTCGAGGTCGTCGTTGATGTAGCCCGACCGGTTGCCATTCCAGAAATACGTGACATGGCCGTACTTCTGCGTCTCGGAGATGGCGAAACTTCGCAGACCCTCAGCACACAGGAACTCGGCCATCGTCCGGTCGATCGCAGGCGGGTCGACCAGGTACTGCTTCGGCACGAGCAGATCGCCGTCGTATTGCAGAAGACCGGCAAAGAAGACGTCCGGACGATGGCCGCGGTCGAAGTATTCGAACTCGTCGTCTTCGTAGGCTTGACTGATCTCGATCGCTCGATCGCCGCGGAAGTTGAACAGCACCACCGCGTCGCCGTCGTGCATGGCACCGAGCGGATCGCCGTGATCGTCGGTGACCACGAACTCGTCGAGGTACTGATCGCCCGAATCAGATTCGGCGTACATCTTCTCGACCGCTTCCCGGGCCGATGCGAACTCGCGGCCCCGGCCATGTGTGTGGCACGCATACCCGCGAGCAACCATCGGCCAGTCGGCCCCATACCGATCCATGGTGATGGTCATTCGGCCTCCGCCCGACGCGATTCGAAAGCTCGCACCCCGATGAGTCTCGTTGATCTCGGCGAGGACGGCCTCGGTGGCGTCGATGTACCGGAGCGCCGAGCGGGGCTCGACATCGCGCCCGTCGTGAAGAATGTGCACCGCACAGCTCGCGACGCCCTCGACAGCTGCGCGGCGCAGGAGGGCATAGAGATGGTCGGTGTGCGAGTGCACATTGCCGTCGGAGTGGAGCCCGAGCAGGTGGAGTGTGCCGGTCCGGCCCGCGGTGACGGCGTCCTTCCAGACAACACTCTCGAAGATCGATCCGTCGGCGATCGCCCGATTCACGAGCTTTGCGCCCTGCGCGAAAATGCGCCCCGCCCCGAGTGCGTTGTGACCGACCTCGCTGTTGCCCATGTCGCCATCGCTCGGCAGGCCAACCGCTGGTCCATGCGCGAGGAGCTCGATGTGTGGATCGGTGCGGAGCAATCGATCGAGCGTGGGCGTGGCCGCCGACGAAACCGCGTTGGCCGGACCAGCGGCGGCGCAGCCAAAGCCGTCGGCGATCACGATCACTACCGGACGGCGCTGAATCGCATCGGCAGCTAGTGGTTCGAGCGACATGGTCATCTCCACAATCTAGAGACCGTGGGCATACCCGTCGTTACGAGACGCGAACTGGCATCAACAGGTAAAGGAAGTCGTCAGAGGTCGAGTCGCGCATGACCGCGGGCTTCAGCGGGTCGACGGTCTGGAGAGTCACCTCTTCGCCCGACGTCACTTCAATGCCATCGATCAGATAGTCGGGATTGAAAGCAACGGTGAGATCCTCGCCGTCGTAACTCGCATCGAGCGCTTCCTGGGCTTGACCAACGTCCTGGGTGACCGCGACCAGTTCGAGACCATCCGAAGACATGTTCAACCGGATAGGCGTCGCTTCCTGGGCCATCAGACGAACTCGACGAACTGCATCGAGCAGCTCGGCCCGGTTCACCGTCAGCTTGTTCGGGTACGAATCCGGAATGAGCCCGCGATAGTTCGGGAACTCACCCTCGATGAGGCGGGTCACGACCTCGGTACCTCCGACCGAGAAGCTCGCGTCGCGCTCGCCGAGACGCACCGCAACCTTCTCGTTCTCGCCGAGGACACGGGTGAGTTCGGAAAGTGCACGCGATGGCACCAATACCGACTGGTCGGAGTCGAGAACCGACGATCCGGGCAGATCACGAACCGCGAGTCGATATGAGTCGGTCGACACCAGGCGGAGGTCGTCGCCTTCGGCGGCCAGAAGCACGCCGGTCAAGATGGGCCGGGAGTCGTCGCCAGACGCCGCTTTCACGACCTGCTTCAGCGAGTCGGAGAGGTCGGCGGCGCTGAGGGTGACCTCGTTGGCCGCGGGTGCTCCCAACCGAGGGAAGTCGTCGGCCGGGATCGTGCGGATCGCGAACTCGGACCGCCCTGCAGTGATCTGTGCCTCGTCGCCTTCGACCACGACGTCGACGGCCCCCGGGCCGAGCGCTCGAACAATGTCGGCGATCAGCTTTGACGGGATCACGACGACACCGTCGGTGTCACCGCCAACCGTGAGCTCCTGAGTGATGGTGAGGTCGAGGTCGGAGCCGGTGACACGAAGGACGTCACCGTCGAGTTCGAGGTGCAAGCCAGAGAGCGCAACATTGCCGGCGCGACCACCAACGGCCCGTCCTGCGGTGCTGAGTGCTTCGAGCAGCACATCTCGTTCGCATCGAAATTTCATGTGTTCCACATCTCTTTAACGTTCAGGATCGGATTCGGTAATGGTGAAGGTAGGCGTGTGGATTGTGGATGACCACGATCACGGCCTGATTTTCCAACGATCGTCTGTCCACTCATGATCCACTGTCGTTCACAGGCTGACATGGGTCCTGGCCTGCCGCGGTGGATGACACGATTGTCGCCCCCAGATCGTCGCGTCAATTCCACAGCGGCGTCCCCCCGCCTGGCCTCACTCATCCACAGGATGTCCCCACCTGTGAACACACGGCGCGCGAATTTGTTCACGGATTGGTGTTCTTCAGCCGAGCGGTGAGCTCGGTGACCTGGTCGTAGATCTGGCGTCGCTCGGCCATGAGATTCGAGATCTTGTCGACCGCATGGATCACGGTGGTGTGATCGCGACCGCCAAATTCGCGGGCGATCGCGGGGTAGGACAGGTCGGTGATTTCGCGGAACACATACATTGCGACCTGACGTGCGGTCACGAGCGGGCGCCGCCGGCTCGCTCCAATGATCTCGTCGACCCCGAATCCGAACATGTCGGACGTCTCGTCGAGAATCATGCGAGGAGTGATCTGACGGGGCTGCTTCGTGGTGAGGAGATCACCCAGCACTCGTTGGCTCAGATCGACCGTGAGCGCCTCGCCGGTGAGGTTCGCGTACGCGGTGACCCGAATGAGAGCGCCCTCGAGCTCTCGGATGTTGTCGGTTACGCGCTCGGCGATGAACGTGAGCACGTGATCGGGGATCTCCTGACGCGACTTCTCTGCCTTCTTCTGGAGAATGGCCATGCGGGTCTCGATGTCGGGCGGCTGGATGTCGGTGATAAGGCCCATCTTGAATCGTGACCGAAGTCGATCCTCGAGTGTCGGGATGCTGTCGGGCGGCCGATCTGAGGTGAGAACGATCTGACGGTTCGCCTGATGCAGTGTGTTGAAGGTGTGGAAGAACTCCTCCTGGAGCCCTTCCTTACCCTCCACGAACTGGATGTCGTCGACCAGAAGCACGTCGATCTCGCGATAGCGCCGTTTGAACTGGATCGTGGTGTTTTGACGAATTGCATCGACGAACTCGTTCAGGAACGTCTCGGTGGATACGTATCTGACCGAGAAGTGGGGATAGTGCGTGTTCACGTAGTGCTCGATGGCGCGGAGGAGGTGGGTCTTTCCGAGACCGGCGTCGCCGTAGATGAAGAGCGGGTTGTACGACTTCGCGGGCGTCTCCGCGACCGACAGCGCCGCGGCATGGGCGAAACGGTTACCGGTGCCCGTCACGAAGTCTTCGAAGGTGTAGCGCTCGAGTGCGACCTCGCCCGACTCGCCAGTGCTCGGCAAAGGCCCGGGTTCGGGTGTGGGCTGGGGAACCACTGCGGGCGCGGCGGGACTGTCGGCCGTGAGATCGAGCACGGTGGCGTCGAGGCCGAGCAGAGTCTGGTCGTCCGCGCGGACATCGATCCGCATTTCGATCGGATTCGTACTCACCTCGTGCAGCGCTTCGGTGACGATGCCGATGTACCGCGACTCGATCCGTTCCTTCACGACGCGTGAGGGGACGGCCACGACGAGTTCGTCGTCGGTGAGGTCGATCGCCTCCAGGCCGTGAAAGGTGGTGTTCCACACGACATCGGACACCTGGGCTCTGATCAATTCAGCGCAGGTGACCCACATCTCTTCGGCAATGTGCACAGGGTCGTCTCCAGACGTGGGTTTGGAACTATCCACAGGCGATTCCACAGATGTGGACAGCGACCGGTCGTTCACCTTCGCGCGACCTTCGAGGTCGTGACCAGTCGGCTGTGGATAACCGCGAGAATCCCCGGAAAATCAGCGCCGCTTGGGCGTGGAATCATCTCTCGACCACCGGTACACACCCCTTGCTCCATGTCCCGCGTGTTGCGGATCGCCGTCGGACTTGCGAGCTTCGCGCGGTTTCTGGCGTCTGTCGACCCGGAGTTTGAACGCCATTCATCGTGGGCGGCAAAGGGGCCGACCTCCTACCGATGGTTGGAACGCGGGCTTCGCGCGCCCTAGCGTGGTGTGTTGGTTCTCTAGGTGTCTCGACGGGTGTGTCCCGATCTCGACGCTCCGGCTGCACTCGGCACCGGAGTCTGCACGGTCAGACGCCCCTACTACGCGGAGAAATCATGAAGCGCACCGATCAACCGAATGTCCGCAAGCGGGCCAAGAAGCATGGCTTTCGTTCACGGATGTCCACCCGCGCCGGGCGCGAGATTCTAAAGAATCGTCGTCGCAAGGGCCGTCACAAGCTCGCTGCTTGATCCGCGGAATCCGCGACCGTGAAACATTCGCCGAGCTACGACGGTCGGCGGTACAGGTTCGGTCCTCTGATCTGCGGTTGCGATTCGTTGCGGAATCCACCCACGACGACCTCCGGATTGCCTACGCGATCCCACGAAAGGTCGGTCCGGCGGTGGCCCGAAATCGGATTCGCCGCCGGATTCGAGGCGTACTCGAGGAATGTCGAGTCACTGAACCGTCGTTTCCGAATGGAGCAGCCCTCGTGATCGTTCACCCCGGGGCACGTGACCGGAGCTATCAGGAGCTCCGAAGGCAGGTACTCGAACTGTTGGAAAAGCTTGAGAAATCAACGGAAGTAGCACCGTGAAGCGTATGGCGCGCGGAGTCATCTCCATCTATCAGTCGTTCTCCGCGACTCGGCCGCCGCGCTGTCGTTATTCTCCCTCCTGCTCGCACTACGCCGATGAAGCCATCGCCGAATTCGGCCTGGCCAAAGGTTCCTGGCTCGGCATTCGCCGAATCTGCCGATGCCACCCCTGGGGTGGACACGGGTACGACCCCATTCCCAGTCGAAAGGCGAACTGATGTTCGATCTGATCGCAAACATTCTCTCGTACTTCTACGACGCGACCAGCGACTACGCAGTCGCGATCGGCATGCTCACCTTCGTGGTGCTCATCATCGCCACCCCCTTCACCATCCAGGGCACCAAGTCGATGCTGAAAATGCAGATTCTTCAGCCGGAACTGAAGGCGATTCAGGAGAAGTACCCGAAAGACAAGCGGGAGGAGATGAACGCCGAGTTGATGGAGTTCTACAAAGAGAACAACATCAACCCGGTCGGTGGCTGTCTGCCGATGCTCATTCAGATTCCCGTCTTTCTCGTGCTCTACCGCGTGATTCTGGGTCTGACTCGGCGTGCGACCGACGTCGGCTCGCAGTTCGGTTCGGTGGTCGGATCGCTCGAGGCCGGCTCCAGCCCCGAGGTGATCGACCTCGGTCGTCGCAACTTCAATCCCGCCTACCTCGAGGACACCACGGAGCTGTTCAACGATCTCTCCAACGCGAACCAGATGAAGAGTATCGGTTTCGACCTCGCCCGCTCCGCCTCCGAGGTGCTGAGCAATGACGGCCTCACCGCGTCGTTTCCCTATCTGCTGCTCGTCCTGATCGTCGGCGGCACCGGCTGGTTCCAGCACCGAATGATTCGAGCCCGCCAGACCGGGGCAGCGATCAATCCGACCCAGGAAATGATCATGAAGTTTATGCCCTTCTTCCTGCCCGTATTCGCGTTTACGCTCCCCGCCGCGATCGTGATCTACTTTTTCGTGTCGAACATCTACCGGATCGGACAGCAGGTCTACATCACCCGCTCGATGTACCACGGAGACGATTCACTTGGGGCCCAGGTCCGTGCGACCCGCGAGGAAGGTGGCTCCGGTGGCAATGGTAAATCTGGTGGAGGCTCGCCCAAGGGCGGCGGCAAGGGTAGCGGCGGCAAGGGTGGAGGCGGCAAGGGCGGCAGTGCCAAGGGCGGCGGCAAGGGTGGTTCCGCCAAGGGGGGCGGCAAGGGCGGAGGCGCCAAGAACGCGGGCAACGGTTCGCGTTCGTCGAGTTCGAAAAAGAAGCCGAAGGTTGCCGCACGCAGCGGCGCACCCGGTCGC
>JBPCTR010000315.1:0-47913 GCA_051011575.1 Acidimicrobiales bacterium
GCTCAGCGAAGGCGATGTGTTGAAGTTCGTCGATGTCCTGGTCGCGGAAGAAGAGCAGGCCGTAGTCGGCGAAGGCTTGGTGGATGGCGGCAGAGGTGGCGTCGTCGAGGGCGGCGAGGTCGACCCCCATGACCTCGGCGCCTGCAGCCTCGAGCGGCCGGATATCGAGCGCGATCATGACCACACCGTATCGGTCACCAGTGGCGCAGATCGATCTCCCATCGGTCGATCACCCGCTCTCCATCGACGAGCCAGAGATTCTCGTGTTTGGCAACGGTGGGGTCGACGTGGCCGGGGATCAGGCGGGTCGTGTCCCCCACCGACCAGCCGCCGACGCCGTCGGTGGGGACGAGCGTCGCGTGCTCATCCGAGCAGAAGAAGACATCGCCGTGCTGCCACCCCGGGTCGCCATGGTCCATCCCGAGGGCCTTGAGACCGACGTCGACCACGATCCATCCTTTCGCGCTCACCGAGACCACCCTTCCCAAGACGGAGAGCGCGGGCCGGAACGGTAGGTCGAGACCGTCGTAGTGCCAGTCCATCAAGGTGTAACTTCCGGCTTGGATCTCGGTGCACCATGTGTTGGTGTCGAAGGTGCCGGTCCCGCCGGCCGACACGACGTCGCCGCCCACCGCGTCGTGGGCGCTACGTAGCTGTGACATCGACTCCTCGATTCGCTCAATCCGTTCCGACCGGTGCTCGACCATCATCAGATGCCCCTCGTATCCCATGACACCCCTCACCTCGAGCCCTGCCGCCCTCGCCTTCTCGGCGAGACGCGGGGCATCTTCGACGCTGCAGCCGCACCGCGGCAGCCCAACCTCGACGTCTATGAGAACGGATCGAATGCCGGCGGAGATCGCGGCTTCGAGAACGGTGTCGGAGTCGACCGCCACGGTGATTCGGGCGTGATCTGCGAGCCCACCCAGCCGGGCCACGTCCAGTGATTCGTTGGCCATGAGAAGGTCGTCGGTCAGGCCGGCCGCTACAAGACCTTCGATCTCACGGGGTGTGGCGGCACAGAAGGCGGTGTGGCCATCGGCCGCCAACCGCCGGGCCAGCGCGGTTGACTTGAATGCCTTCACGTGGGGTCGGAGCGCGAGCCCCGGGCGAACGGCGTCCATCGCGCCGAGGTTGGCGTCGAGGATCGAGGACTCGACGACCAGAGCGGGAGTCGGGAGTTGGTCAAGCATCTCAGGATCGGGCGCCATCCGGCTATGTTCGTCGGCGATGGGCATCGACCGCCAAGGCGGCTTCCGGAACTGGGCCGGCAACCAGTCGTGCCGCCCCAAGGTCGCGATCGCCGCTCGGACACTCAGCGACGTCAGCGCAGCTGTCGAACAAGCGACGCGCGAGGGCCGACGCGTCAGGGCGATCGGAGCTGGGCATTCGTTCACCGGCGCCGCGCTCACCGATGGCACCCTGCTCGATTTGTCCGCCATGAATCGGGTGGAACGAATCAAGCCCGAATCGGGCGTTGCCATGGTTGGCGCCGGAATCCGGCTGCGCGAGCTCAGCGCGGCGCTCCATGCCGCGGGGCGGGCCCTCCCCAATCTCGGCGACATCGACGTGCAGACGTTGGCTGGCGCCACCGCCACCGGCACGCACGGCACGGGCGCGGCGTTGCCCAACCTCTCTGCGGGAATCGTGGGCTTCGAGTTGGTCACTGCCACCGGTGATGTGATGTGGTGCGACGGCGATGAGAACGCCGAGGTCTTCGACGTGGGCCGGGTGAGCCTGGGAGCACTCGGTGTCATCACACGTATCGCCGTCGAGACGGTGCCCGCCTTCAGCCTGCGCTCGGTCGAGACTCAAGAGCTCGTCGACGACGTCATGTGCGACTGGGATGCCTTCGTGGCGAGCGCCGAGCACGCCGAGTTCTTCTGGATGCCCGGAACGCGTCGCTGTCTCGTGAAGCGGAATGACCGTACCGACCAGTCGCCAACCCGACTGGGAACGATGCGGGCGGCGGCCGAAAAGCTGGTGCTCGAGAACGTGGCCTTCGGCACGGCGATGCGGGTTGGTAGACGCTTCCCGGCCGCCCGCCCCCGCATCCAGAAGCTGATCGGCGCCGCGGCTGGATCGTCTGAACGGGTCGACGTGAGCCACCGCATCTTCGCCACACCTCGCCACGTGCGGTTCCTCGAAATGGAGTACGGCGTGCCGGTCGATGCCGTTCCCATGGCCTTCGCCGCAGTCCAGGAGTTGGTGGCCGGAATGGACGACCCGCCCGGCTTCCCGGTCGAGGTCCGGGTGTCGGCGGCCGACGACATTCCTCTGTCGACCGGGTGCGGGCGGGACAGTGGCTGGATCGCCGTGCACCGGTACAAAGGGCTCGACCACAAGCCGTACTTCGGCGCCGTCGAGGCGATCATGCGCGAACACGGGGGCCGCCCGCACTGGGGCAAGTTGCACGACCGAAGCGCCGCCGACCTCGCACCGGCCTACGCCCGGTGGGACGACTTCATCACCGTCCGCGACCGCCTCGACCCGACACGCACCTTCACCAACGACTACCTCGATCGCGTCTTCGGCTGAATCAGCTCGTCGCCAGCTCGCGCATCGTGACCCGCTCGAATGGCTGGGCGTCGAGCCAGCGACCCCACTCGTCGGTGCGGAACAGCGCGTACTCATCGGTTCGTACATGGTGCTGGTCGGGCTCGATCACCTCGACCTCGCCCGGGCCGGGAGCGCACGGGTGGTAGGCGCAGTACACGAGGTCGTGTTCAGCGAGGTCGACGAGCATCCCCTCGTAGTCGGGCGCGACGCCTCGCACGCGGGCGAAGTCGGTCTCGAGCACGACGTCGAAGATGGGCATACCAGCCGCTCGGGCCTCGGCCACGAACTCGGCGAACTGCTCGTTGGTGGTTCCGCCGAGATGATTATTGGGGCCATAACCATCAAACGTCCGGGTAATGAGCACTGGGACGCCGTAGTCGATGCCGACGCGGATGTAGCGCTCGCACCACTCGGGGGCCAGGGCCGCGCCCATGTGTGCGTCGAGATGGGTCACGTCGATCCCTGCCGCGAGTGCGCGGTCGATCTGGGCTCGCCACTCCTCTTCGACCGCAACCGGGTGAGCATTGGCTCGGGTCTCGGCGACCGTGCCCCAGAGGAACCCGTCGAGGTCGACGAGGCCCGACGACGGTCCCGCAGCGCTGATCGGGCGCCAGCGGTAATGCTGTTGTTCCGCGTTGAGGGTGAGGTGAACACCCACGTCGAGCGCGGGGTCGGCGGCGCCCATTTCGGCGATTTCGGAGAACCAGGGGCAAGGCACCATGACCGACCCCGAGGTGATCGTGTTCAGGGCTCGCAGCTCCTCGAACGCCACGTTGGTGCCGTGGCACATCCCCACGTCGTCGGCGTGGATCACGATCTTTGTCATGGTCCGACGGCCCGAGGGAGCTCGTACATGATGAAGCCACTGGTGCCACCCGTGATGTCGTCGTACAGAGAGCGGGCGGTGTCGTTGTGGTCCTGGGTGTGCCAGTACACGTGCTGGCAGCCGCGCTCCTTCGAGACTCGTTCGACCTCCTCGATGAGCGTCCGCCCCACCCCGCCGCGCCGAACCGAAGGTTCGACGAACAGGTCGGCGAGGTAACAGACCGGCTTCTCGAACCAGGTATCCGGGTGCTCGAAGAAGTTCACGAACCCGGCCATCTCCCCAGCTGCAACGGCCAGGCGGCATTGGAACGCGTCGTCGGGGTCGAGGAGTTGTTTCCAGAGCGATTCGCCCCGCACCGCATGTTCGGGCTCCTCGTAGAACTCGACGTATCCGGTCCACATTCGACGCCAAGCCGCCTCGTCGGCGGGGATGGGTTCGCGCACCTCGATCGTCATTTCTGCATCCTTACCCATTCGTTGGACCTCGGCCACGATCCGCTCCGGTCACAGATCCATCTACGATCGCTCCATGGCCCTGGACCACCTCGCCCCCGACACGCCGCCGGCCGAGATCAGTGCGTTCCTGGCCGAGCACGGCTATGCGATCGTCGACGATGCTGCGAGCGCCGATGTGCTCGACCGGTTCGCCGATGAGATCGCGCCCTGGGTCGAGGACAGCGATACGGGACGCGACGAGTACGACGGCGCCCGCACCCGCCGCACGGGTTCGCTCATTGAGCGATCGCCCGCGGCCCGCGAGCTGGTGATGCATCCCATAGCCGTCAGGACTGTCGAGCACTTCCTTGGTCATGCCACTTCGATTCAGCTCCACCTCACGCAGTTGATCAGCGTGGGCCCGGGTGAGACGAAGCAGAAGCCTCACCGCGACCAGATGGCCTTCGACTACTACCCCTTCCCATCCGACTACCACGTCCAGTGCAACACCATGTGGGCGCTCACCGACTTCACGGCCGAAAACGGCGCCACCCACATCCATCCGGGCACGTCGAGCCTCGACGACGACTCTGCCGCCGCGGTGGCCGACGCCCAGGCAGAGATGCGCCGGGGCAGCGTGTTGTTCTACGAGGGGAAGGTGCTGCACGGCGCCGGCGCGAACACCTCGAACGGCATGCGACAGGGCGTGAACATCACCTACGCCGTCGGTTGGGTTCGTCAGGAAGAGAACCAGTATCTGGCGTGTTCACCCGATGTTGCGCGCTCCCTGCCCGACGACCTGCTCCGCATGATGGGGTACCAGCAGGGTGCCTTTGCGCTTGGCTACGTGGGCGACCAGCAGGATGCGCTGGCCAAGTTGCGGGGCCAGGACGCGAAGGTGAAGTTGGTGGACGAGATCGGCGGGCACCACGCCGAACAACAACGGTTCGTGGCCGGGCTCAGCGAGGAGTCCGATTCTCGATGAGTACTCGCTCGTCGGTGTCGAGCCGCTGCAACCACACGGTGCGGCCCTTCAGCTCTCGTCGCATGGCGTGCGCGATGCGGAATCCCTGACTCACGAAGGCATCCATCACGTCGTGGTCGGAGATCTCGCCGCCCACGTCGTCGAGGAACGCGGCCCAATCATCGAGGGCTTCGAGGAGGCGACTCGACAGCGGCAACGCGCGCGGGTCGACCGGCTCTCCCTCAGGAGTCCAGATCGTGGGTCCGTCGACCTCGGCTCGGAGCACGTATTCACTCACCCCCGTATTCTGCCCTTGGCTACGCTCTCGGGCATGGCGAAGAAGCACTCGAATATGTCTCGACTCGAGGCTCTGGTGGCCACATTGCCCGAGGCCGTTCGAGTCGACGTCGAGGAATGGGGCGACCACCCCACGTTCCGGGTACGGAACAAGAACTTCGTGTTCACGAACGACACCGCCACGAGCCTCGGGGTGAAGCTGTCGAAAGAGGAAGCGGCCGCCGTGATCGCCACCGACGACAGGGTCGACCCCATGGGCTACGGACTCGGTCGACATGGCTGGATCAGCCTTGATCGGCCCGACCCCATGAGTGCCGCCCAGTGGCAGGAGTTCGAGGAGTGGGTGCTCACCAGCTACACCCTGGTGGCCCCGAAATCGCTGGCGAAGAAGGTGCTTCCTCCCGACTGAACCGGTGCCCTGAAACTGGCGGCCACCGATCTCGACCGGACGCGTCGAGCGCGGAACAGCTGACTTCAGCAAATCCTCAGGATCGCTTCGTCATCGTCTCACCAACACCTCGACGCACTCGGCGTCGGTGATTCACAGAAGGTGAGACCATGAAGAACAGAACGGCTATTGCGGCCTCCGCAGCGATGGTGATGCTTTCGGCGACCGCCGCCGGCGGCGCCGTCGTGCTGACCTCCGCTGACGATGCGCCGGCGCTGCCCGCCCCGGTGCCAGCTTCCGAAGTTGTCGTCGAGTACGTCGACGAGAACGGCACCGTCACTCCGATCGACCCGGTGATTGCCCCGGCGCCGGAGAACACACTCTCTGCCGCGGCGCCTGCATATGACGAGGAGCACGGAGAAGAGTACGAGGAGGACTACGACGAATACGAAGAGGAAGGCGCCGAGGCCTACGAAGAGGAAGAAGGCGACCACGACGAATACGAAGAGGAAGGCGCCGAGGCCTACCAAGAGGAAGAAGGCGACCACGACGAGTACGAAGCCGAGGGCGACGATGACTGAACCCGACGCCGCTCCTCGTGACCGAATTCCGCAGGCGGTCCGGGAACGGGCCGCCGCGGCGAGGGCAGCGAAGTCTTCGAACGACGCTGCGCCGGCAAAGCCGGCCTCCGATGCCACCGGTGCGAAGATCATCGCGGCGGGCGCAAGCGTGGCCGCCGGGATCGGGCTCGTCGGCACCATGGCTGTGCTCGCGGCGGCGCCGTCGACGCCGTCGGTCACACCGGCCCCGGCTCCCGCAACTCGCGTGATCGTGGTGCAACAGCCGGTCGTGGTCGGCGGGAGCCTTCCCGGTCCCGTGTCGGCCGCCGAGGCACCCCCGATGATCGTGATCGAGACCCAGGCGACCGCTACACCGGAGCCGGCTGCGCCCATGACTCAGACGCAGGGGAGCTGATGATGCCCACCCGGTCTTCGTGTTCAACAGACAGGAGCAGTCACCAGGAGCGGCGAGTTCGAGCGATGGGAACCGAAGCACACCTGATGGTGCGCGGAGGTACCGAAGCACTACTCAACCAGCTGGAAGGCCGTCTCCAGGAGCTGGAAGGCCGCTGGAGCAGGTTCATCGACAGCAGCGAGATCTGCGCCATCAACGCGGCCCCCGACCGCTGGCACGTCGTCTCGGCCGACACGGCGGCCCTAATCCAACGGTCCATCGTCGCCTGGAGCGCCACCCATGGCGCTCTCGACCCGACTGTGCTCGGCGCGGTCGAGGTTGCGGGATACCGCACCAGCTTCGAACAGCTGAGCGGAGAGGTCCCCAGTGGTGCTGCAACTCCTGCGCCGGGCTGCGCGCAGATCGAAGTCGACTCTGAGACTCGGCTGGTGAAGCTGGGCCCAGGCACACGCTTCGACCCCGGCGCAATCGGCAAGGGCCTTGCCGCGGACCTGCTGGCGCACGAAGCGTTGCAGGCCGGTGCGACGGGTTCGCTGATCAACATCGGCGGCGACATCGCGTGCCGCGGCGCCGCCTCTGACGGCGGATGGACGATCGAGCTCTTCGAGCCAACCGTCGCTCCCGAACCACTGGCCATGCTCCGGTTGGGAGATGGCGCCGTGGCCACGAGCACGACGCGGAAACGAACGTGGTCGACCGCCGACGGGCTCCGCCATCATGTTCTCGATCCTCGCACCGGTCGATCGACGACCGGCCCCGCGCTCGCCACGGTGATCGCCGCGGAAGCGTGGTTCGCCGAGGCGGTTGCCACCCAGCTTCTCGTCGATGGCGCGAACGCGGACATTGATGAGGAACGAGCCGCTGCCATCGTTGTCGACCAAACAGGGGCGGTTCACCGTCGAGGCGATGTGCGAAGGTTCGAATGGTGACCGAACAGCTGTGGTGGTACGTGGCGCGGGCGGGCGGCATCGTGTCACTATTCCTCGCCGGGGCATCGGTGCTGTGGGGCCTTCTCCTGTCGACGGGATATCTCGAACGGAACCCTACGAAGAAGTGGCTGCTCGGGCTCCACCGTTGGCTCGGCGGACTCACTGTGACCTTCACCGGTCTGCACGTCCTCGGGCTCTGGCTCGACAGCTACATCCAGTATTCGTTCGCCGACCTGTTCGTCCCGTTCTTCTCGGGCAAGGAACCGGGCCGGTGGGCGATCGCATGGGGTGTCGTCAGCTTCCATCTCCTCGCTGCGGTGCAGGTAACGTCGCTGCTCATGCGACGACTGCCGCGCCGGGTCTGGCGTGCGATCCACATGTCGAGCTTCGTGCTCTTCTTTGCGGGCATCGTTCATGGCTTCATGGCGGGCACCGATGCGTCGAATCCGGCGTACATCGGGGGCGTCGTTGCGATGGCTCTGGCCACGGTGTTCCTGAGCACGTACCGAGTCCTCACGCGGCGACCGAAACGCCGGCCCGTCGCCGTCGGGGCCGTCTGATGCGACTGCTGGTGGTGGAGGACGAGGAGCTCCTCGCGTCGTCGTTACGCGATGGCCTCGAGGCCGACGGCTTCGCTGTGGACGTCGCAGCCGATGGCGAGGAGGGGCTCTGGTATGCCCGCGAGCACGCCTACGACGCGATCGTCCTCGACCTGATGCTCCCGAAGGTGAACGGCTGGAAGGTGTGCCAGGCGCTCCGCGAGGAGGGGAATTGGACCCCGATCCTCATGCTCACCGCCAAGGCCGGAGAATTCGATGTGGCCGAGGGGCTGGACACCGGCGCCGACGACTACCTGACGAAACCCTTCAGTTTCGTGGTTCTGTTGGCCCGACTGCGAGCACTCCTGCGCCGAGGTGCCAACGAACGGCCGGCCGCCATCGATGCCGGTGGTGTCACGCTCGACCCAGCCGCACGGTCGGTCGAGTTCGGAGGGGCACCGATCGACCTCACCGCAAAGGAGTACGCGGTTCTCCACTTCCTGATGCGTCGCCCAGGCGAGGTGTTCTCCAAGACCGAGATCGTCGAGAACGTATGGGACATCGAATTCGATGGCGATCTCAACATCGTCGAGGTGTACGTGGGCTCGCTTCGCAAGAAACTCGCTCCAGACGTGATCGAAACGGTTCGGGGCGCCGGATACCGACTGCGATCCGCCTCGTGACCGCCATGCTCGAGCACCTGTCGCCGTCACGCTCGATCCGGCTCCGTCTCACCCTGCTCGGCGCCATCCTCCTCATCGGTGGATTGGCGCTCGGCGCTCTCGCCTTCGACCGGGTGCTCGAGAATCGTCTGGTCGACAACCTCGACCAGACGCTCCTTACGCAGGCGAACGATCGGGCCGCCGCACTCGCGCAGGGCCTGGATCCCGAGGCGATCCGCACGTCGATCGGGCGAGAGAACGCGATCGCCGTCTTCGACCCCAGCGGGACGCTTCTCGAAAGTCAGGGGTTCGACGATCCGAGCGAACTTGCTCAACTCGAGTTGACTCCCGGAACCGTGTCGACGCACACAGTCGAGCTGGTCGAGCTGCGCGAAAACGAGATCGAGGCATATGAGGTCCGAATCGCCGCGGCCACCGGCGCTGGCGGGGTCGTCGTCGTGGCTGCGGAACTCGAGCAGGTCAACAAAAGCCTCGGGACCGTTCGCACCCTGCTCGTCGTCGGGATTCCGCTCGCGGGTGCTGCGAGCGCGCTGTTGTTCTGGGTGCTGACCGGCCGAGCGCTGCACCCGGTCGAGCGACTACGCCGCGACGCCCAGCAGATCGCCGACGTCGGTCACGGCGGGCGGGTCACCGAGCCCGAGAACACCGACGAGATCGGTCGGCTGGCGGCCACCCTCAACGACATGCTCGGCCAGCTCGATGCGAGCACCCTCGCATTGCGAAGATTCGTGTCCGACGCGTCCCACGAAATCCGCAGTCCGGTTGCGAGTATCCGCGCCCGCGTCGAGACGGGCGACGCGCGCGAGTTCGAGGCCATCCGCGCCGACGTCGTTGGTGAAGTCGAGCGCATGGAGGCAATCATCGATGACCTCACGTGGCTGGCGCGTTCCGACGAAGGACATGTGTCGAGTGAGTTCGTTCGAGTCGAACTCGACGGGATGCTCTTCGACGAGGCCCGCCGCCTGCAACAGCGCGATCTGGTGCGGGTCGACGCGAGCCGTGTCGGCCCCGTCGTGGCCCGGGCCGATCGCGCGCAGCTCGGACGAGTCGTGCGAAACCTCGTGGACAACGCCGAACGACACGCATCGTCGGCGGTGGGACTAGGCGTCCATGCAGAGGACTCGGCCGTCGTGCTTCGAGTCGACGACGACGGTCCCGGGATAGCGGTCGACGACCGGTCGCTCGTGTTCCAGCGTTTCGCCCGGCTCGACTCTGCACGCGGTCGCGCCACGGGCGGAACGGGCCTCGGCCTCGCAATCGTGGCCGACATCGTCGCTCGCCATGGTGGATCGGTCGCTGTGCATGACTCTCCGCTCGGTGGTGCCCGAATCGAGATTCGGCTGCCACACTCAGACGGGTCGGGCCGGCTCGAGTGACTCGAGGCCGATGTTCCACACGTCGTCGGCGAGTTGGGCGATCTGGAGCACGAGCGGAGCCGATGGGGGGCCGGTCGGGACCTTGTCCGTGCCGCGCAGGAAGAACAGGCCCTCCTCACCACGAGCTCCCCAGGTGAGGTGCGCGAGCGGTTCGAGATCGTCATCGGTCGGTTCGGAGTTGTCCTGCTCCGCCTCGTCGAAGGTGAAGGCACCGCTGGCTTCGACGAATACCCGGGCCGACTTCTCCGCCTCGGGGCCGTTCGCCGTCTGCAACATGCCATAGCACCGGCGATGCTCGTCGAGGTCGGCGAGAACCCACTGTTCGAGCGCGATCGGGTCGACGGCCAGTACGCCCTCGACGATCGCGGTGTGGATGAGGAACAGGTGGATGGGCGGCCCGTCCAGAGAGCCGATGCCGCTCGGGAGTGCGCCGCCGAACCGGGTGTTCACCTCGGTGGGAACGAATCCCTCGGCGCCCAATACGCCGTCGACCGTGAACACGCCCCGATACTCGACCCGCCGGCGCAACTCGTCGCCGATCGCGCAGGCCGCGGCGCGCATTTCGTTGCGGTCATCGACCGGTGGGTCCCAGAAACTGGCGGCCTTTCCGTACACGAGCTTGGCCTGCGCTCGGTTCCGGTAGATCATCAACTCCATGGGCCGGAAAGCGATCGTTCGGTCGCCGACCACCATCCCGTGGATGCTGCACGGCGTACCCTCGACGAAGGGCATGATCCGCACTCGCCGGTGGAGCTCGGTGAGGTTGGCGGCCGCCTCCTCGGCTTCCGCAATGGATCGAATCCAGTGGGTTCCATGCGCGCCGCCGTGCCAGCCGTCGTCGTTGTCGACCGCCCACACCGTTCCCTCAGCAGAGCCGAGCCGTTCGTGCGCGTCGACTGCGGCACCGGGCTGGCTGAGCGCCACAACCTCTGATGGCGACGTCCGGATTCCGGCGCTCTGCCAGACCTCCTCGATCAGCAGTTTGTCCTCGAATTCCTCCCACTCCGGCGGTCGGGCCCCGAAGGTGGGCCTTCCTGCGTAGACGCCCTGCCCAAAGGTGAAATCGACAAAGGTGCGGGCGCGTCCGTCAGGGTCGAACCGATCGACCGCATCGAGAATCCCCTGTGGCGGATCGAGAAGCGCAGCCGTGCCCCGCCGCATGTTGTCCATATGAGAGCCCGAAGGCGTGAGTCCGATCGAATGAGCCTCGACCGACTCGTCGACGTCGCCCACGCCACCCGTGGCCGACACCGCGATTGTCTCGGTGGCACCGGCACCCTTGAGTAACCCCGCGCCGCCAACCGCGCCCTGGATGACCTCGCTCACAGACACCCACCTGTGGGCCGAGTAGATCGACTCGAGCTGCTCGCGAAGGTTCGCCTCGAACTCCGCCCGTTCGGCGTGTCCCCTCATGCCCAGGGGTCGTAGCTGCCGAAGCTCCAGACGTTTCCCTCGAGGTCGCGGCAGGTGTACAGAGATCCGCCGTATTCCTGAGCTTCGGGTTCCATGACAATCTCGGCCCCGGCAGCTCGAGCCCGCTTGCAGTGGGCTGATGGATCGTCCACGACGACGTAGATACCCGTCGATCCCGCCGCACCTCGATCGAACAGGTCGTCATACGAGCCTTCGCCCGGGCTCGACACCATCACCAACCCGGCGCCGTGGGTGAGTTGTGCGTGTACAACCTGGCCATCGTCACCGTCGATGACCATCTGAGCCTCGAATGCGAACGCTGCCTGCAACCAGTCGACCGCCTGTCGCGCATCGCTGTATCGAATCGCCGGAATGATCGTGGACGCCATGAATCGAAGCTATGCCATGCAGACGCCGTGGTCGAGAATGGAACATCGCCTACGCTCGGCGCATGACGCGGAAGCGGATTCCCATCGCCTGCACCCTCGATGCTCGCGCCGCAACCGATCAACTGTCCGAGTGGACCGCCGTTCGTGGACGCGCCAAGCGCGTCGAAACAATCAGCGATGGCGTTCGCTTCGTGCTTCCCGCCGACATCGAGGCCGACGTGCGCGATCTCGCCCGCCGCGAAGAAGCCTGTTGCGCATTCCTCGACATCACCGTCGACAAGAACGGCCCCGACCTCGTGGTCAGCATCACTTCACCGGACCCCGACGCCGGCCCCGTCATCGCCCTCCTCACCGGCACGTAGCGATCGGCGCAACCGCAGCACCTAAGCGGAAGTCCGGTCGGCTGTGCCGTACCGGACGAAAAGGCGCTTGCGTTCCGCAGGCCGGTCGAGGAGCGAAGCGACGGATCCGGCCCGCGGCGAAGGTCAGAACTCTTCGTCGAAGCCGACTTCGCCCTCGACACCGACCTGGTAGGCCGAGACGGTCCGCTCGAAGAAGTTTGTGAGCTCCTGTACGTCCTGGAGTTCCATGAAGTCGAAGGGGTTCTTGGCGCCGTAAACCGGCGAGAGGCCAAGTTGGCGGAGTCGCTGGTCGGCCACGTAATGGAGGTAGATCTTCGTGTCGGCGAGGCTCATGCCCTGCACACCTTCGGCGAGCACATCTTCGGCGAACTGGTACTCACACTCGACGGCCTCGTCGATCATCGCCTTGATCTGGGCTTCGAGGTCGGCGTCGAAGAGTTCGGGCTCCTCGGTCCGCACGGTGTTCACGACCTCGAGAGCGAAGTTCATGTGGCAGCTCTCGTCGCGGAACACCCAATTGGTGCCGGCTGCGAGGCCGTTGAGGAGGCCCTTGGAGCGAAGGAAGTACACGTAGGCAAAGGCGGCGAAGAAGAAAAGTCCCTCGATGCAGGTCGCGAAACAGATCAGGTTGAGGAGAAACTGCTTGCGCTGCTCGGGGGTCTCGATTCGATCGATGTCGCCGAGCGAGTCGATCCACCTGAAGCAGAACTCGGCCTTCTTCCGGATCGAGGGAATGTTCTCGACGGCCGCGAACGCCTCGGCGCGCTGGTCGTGATCGGGGATGTAGTTGTCGAGAAGCGTGAGGTAGAACTGCACGTGCAGCGCCTCTTCGTACAGCTGACGAGACAGGTACATACGCGCTTCAGGCGCATTGATGTGCTGGTAGAGGTTGAGTACGAGGTTGTTGGCCACGATCGAGTCGCCGGTGGCGAAGAAGGCCACCAGACGCTCGATCAGGTGCCGCTCTGCAGGCATCAACTTGCGCTCGAGGTCGATCAGATCATCGGAGAAGTCGATCTCGTCGACCGTCCAGGTGTTCTTGATTGCGTCCTGGTACATCCCGTAGAACACCGGGTATCGCATCGGTCGCAACGTGAGGTCGAAACCCGGGTCGAGAATGTTCTGCGGACGAGTCGACGTGATCGGAACCGCGGGCGGCTGAAGAAGCGGAGCGGCGTCGAAGTCTTCTAGCGCGTTCTCGGTGAGGGCCATGTGTTCAGGGTCTTTCGGGATGGAGGGGTGGCTGGACGAGGGGTAACCGGGAGGTCAGTCGCAGGCTTCGCAGTGTTCGGGGTTCTCGAGCGAGCAGGCGATCGCTTCGGCGTCGCTGAAGGCTTTCGGCTCGGTCGGCGCCGGCGCCGCTGTCGTCGTGGTGGTGGTGGTCTTGTTGATCCGGGTGGCGGGACGCGACCGCAGGTAGTAGGTGGTCTTCAGGCCCGCTTTCCAGGCATACATGTACATCGAGCTGAGCTTCCCGATGCTGGGCGACTCCATGAACAGGTTGAGTGACTGGCTCTGATCGATGTAGGCGCCGCGTTCGGCGGCCATGTCGATGAGCGACCGCATCGGGATCTCCCACGCCGTGCGGTACACCTCGCGGAGGTCCTCGGGGATGCGCTCGACGTCCTGGACCGAACCTTCGGCCTGCTTCAGGTCGTTGATCATTTCGGCGTCCCACAGACCTCGCGCCTGGAGCTCCTTCACGAGGTACCGGTTGATCTGGAGGAATTCGCCCGACAGCGTTTCGCGCTTGAACAGGTTGCTCACCTGCGGCTCGATGCACTCGTAGCAGCCGGCGATGGAGGCGATGGTCGCGGTCGGAGCGATCGCGATCATGAGCGAGTTGCGCAGACCGTGCTCGGCGATGCGGGCCCGCACGTCGGTCCAGCGATCGGTCTGGGTTGGCTCGACGTTCCAGAGATCGAACTGGAGGTCGCCCGACGCGGCGCGAGTGCGACCGTAGGTCTCGTGCGGACCGAACTCTTCGGCCAACTCGGTCGAGGCGAGCAGTGCGTTGAGGTAGATCTCTTCGGAGATGCGAGCCGACAGCGCACGGGCCTCATCGGAGTCGAAGGGAAGACCCTTCTTGAACATCACGTCCTGGAGACCCATGAGACCCAGACCGACCGGGCGCCACTTGCTGTTGGAGTGCCCGGCCTCATCGGTCGGGTAGTAGTTGATGTCGATCACCCGATCGAGGAACGGGACGACGAGCTGCACAACCTCGGCGAGACGATCGAAATCGAACTCGTTGGTCCTGGCGTCGACGAACTCACCCAGGTTCACCGAACCGAGGTTGCACACGGCGGTCTCGTCCTGATTGGTGACCTCGATGATCTCGGTGCACAGATTGGAGAGGTGCACGACGTTGGCGGTGCCATCGTCGGCGCTCTGACCGGTCTGGTTGCACTTGGTGTTGGAGGCGTCCTTGAAGGTCATCCAACCGTTGCCGGTCTGAGCGAGGCTGCGCATCATGCGGCTGTAGAGATCGCGAGCCTTCACCTGGCGCTCGTACAGGCCAGCGGCCTCGGCCTCTTCGTACGCGGCGCGGAACTCGTCGCCGAACAGGTCGGTGAGGTGTGGAACCTTTTTGGGGTCGAAGAGCGACCACTGCCAGTCCTTGTCGACCCGCTCCATGAACAGGTCTGGGATCCAGTTCGCCAGGTTCAAGTTGTGGGCCCGACGCATGTGGTCGCCGGTGTTCTCCTTGAGGTCCAGGAAGTCCTCGACGTCGGCGTGCCAGCTCTCGAGATAGATGCATGCGGCGCCCTTGCGGCGGCCACCCTGGTTCACGGCTGCGACCGAGCTGTCGAGGGTCTTGAGCCAGGGCACAATGCCGTTGGACAGCCCGTTGGTGCCCTGGATGAGACTGCCCTTCGCGCGCACACGGTGCCAGGCAACCCCGATCCCGCCGGCGAACTTCGAGAGGCGGGCGATGTCGGTGTAGCGCTTGTAGATGCCTTCGAGGGAGTCCTCGGGCGAGTCGAGCAGATAACACGAGCTCATCTGGGCATGGCGAGTACCCGAGTTGAACAACGTGGGACTCGAGGGCAGGTAGGCGAGGCTCGACATGAGGTCGTAGAACCGCACGGCCTCTTCCGCGCTCTGACTCAGCCCGCACGCCACACGGAGGAAGAAGTACTGCGGGGTCTCTGTGACCTCGCGCGTTTCGGGGTGGCGCAGCAGGTACCTGTCGTACACGGTGCGAAGACCGAAGAACTCGAACTTGCGATCACGATCGGAGTCGATGGCGGCGTTGAGCGCGGGAGCGTTGGCCTCGACGAAGGTGGCCACGTCGTCGCCGACCAGACCCAGTCGGTGCCCGGCGCGGATCGACTCCGAGAACCACGGGATGTTCTGGTTGCGCACCTCCTTGTCGATGTAGGTGGAGAGCAGGCGGGCGGCGAGCTTGGAATAGTTGGGCTCCTCGACAATGAGTCCGGCCGCCGTGCGGATCGACAGTTCGTCGAGCTCTCGGGTGGTGGCTCCGTCGGCGAGGGCCGAGATCGTGCGGGTCGCGACGCGCATCGCATCGACGTTCAGGAGGCCTTCGGCGCACCGTGCGACCGCGTTGACGATCTTGTTCAGATCGACCGGTTCGAGCGAGCCGTTGCGCTTTCGAACCTGCATGCCGGTGCCGACCGGCTCCTCGGTTTCGGTCGTACCCGCCGCCGAGAGCAGTGTCGTTCCGCGGTCATCAGTCATGGTCATGTGTGCGCTCACCTACGTACAAATCTTCAGCCAACAAGTCCCCAGGCCCGGACGCCGAAGCGCTACTCCGCCGAGAGCCGCGCGCTGCGCTGCACTTCGAGAACCGGGTGGACTTGCAATTACAGCTCTGTAATTACACCTACGTCAAGCCTTGCCGACGATCCGAATTCGACGACCGCGCTTCGCGTTTGTCCGTGAGCGATCGCGCGTATTCGCGCGTTGATGGGTGCCCGAAAATCCTCACCCTTCGTGAACGTTACGATTTCATGACGCGAACGACACGCGCCCCCTGTGACCCGAGTCACTGGTATGGAGCGGGGTTGTCGACCCCTCGGTTCGTCAGCGCTCGGAGAGAACGCGGACGACCGATCGGGCCGCGCGGCGGCCGGATCGGAGGGCTCCATCGATCGAGGGGTTCTGGCGGTGGTCGCCGGCCACGAAGACGCCGGAGTCCAGCCGAGCGGTGGCGGGCATGAGCTCGCCCGGCAGGTACTTCGGTTGCGCCCGGTCGATCACATCGGTGCGAATCAGCTCCCACTCGGAGGCGCTCGGGCCGAACCAGGTACGCAGCTGTGCGACCACGTTCTCGTCGGCCACGGACTCGGCCAGACCGCCTGGATGGGAGACGGCGATCAGCGCCTTGCCCTTCGGCGCATAGTGCGGCGACACGTTCGACATGACGGCGAGGTTGTTGATCGGACCGGTGCCGGTTCCGTTCAACAGCAGGATCGGGTCGGCGATCGGTGCGATGTCGGAGGAGTACCAGCGGGTGGTGATCCCGTTCCAGCCGAGGTCGGGGGTTCCGACCAGCTCGGCGGCGGCGTGCATGTCGGTGGCCACGATCACCGCGTCGGAGTCGATGCGCTCACCATCGTCGAGAACCACGTGATCCTCAGCAACCTCTCGCACTCGGGTGTTGAGGTGAACACTCTGCTCTCCCAGCCTGTCGAGAAGCTGCGCTCCCAGCTCGCCCATGCCGCGGGAGGGCACGGCGCCGTACCCCTCGGAAAGCATCCGGAACGCGAACTCTGTGAAGCGACTCGACGTGAGCAGGTCAGCGTCGAGCGTGATTCCGGCGAACAGCGGACCGAGGAACGAATCGACGAACTGCGACGAGAACTTCAGGTCTGAAAGACGGGCGTGGGTCGTGACCTCGCCGCGGCCGAGGAGCTGGTCGATCGAGCCTTCCATGACCTTGCGTCGCCACATCAGAAGGCGGGCCTTGTCGATGGGTGTTCCGACCGGCGCTTGGACCGTGTCGAGGAGGTCGGCGGGCCGGCGCAGCGGATCGCTCAGTAGTACTCGCTCGCCGTCGAGCTGCACCCTCGAACCTGCGTGGAAGCGGCGTAGGTCGAGCGCGTCGTAGTCGAGAATCTCACGGGCGGCGGGATAGCCGGTGAGCAGGATCTGGAAGCCGCGGTCGAGCAGGTAACCGTCGACACGATCTGTGCGAACCCTGCCACCAACCCCGTCGGAAGCCTCGAGCACGACCACGTCGTTGCCTTCTTCGACAAGGGTCACGGCCGCGGCCAACCCGGCGAGGCCGGCACCCACGATGGTCACATTCGACATCGGGTCAGCCTAACGATGTCGGTACCCCTCGACTGACGCCGTCAGCGGATGTCCCACTCGACGTCGATCGGCAGGAAGGGCACACCCTCGCCGAGCACCGGCGCCGTCACCTCGAGCGGGATCCTCTTGTTTGCCACCACCTCGTCAGCGGAGCACAACTCGATCACGACCCGGTATCGGCCGGCGGGGAGCTGGAGTTTCGGGATCACGCAGTTCACGGCGAGCGAACCACTCGCGGAGTTGCCCATATCGTCGGTCGCCATCCCCACCCCGACCGGTACGTCGTTGGGTCGCGTGAACCGGATCCGCAGCGACGGCGACAGCACCGCCTCAGGAAGGTCGAGACCGATCACGAATCGAAGCGAGTCACCCAGGGTGGGCAGAGTGGTACCGAGGCCGGTGGCGATGTCGGCCCGGGTGAACCACGTGGGGTTGCGGGCCTCGTGTTCCGGCGTACGGTCGATCTTGGCCGTCTCCTCCTGGCTGGCCGCATGCGCCACATAGTCGGCGATCACGTCGACGGGATCGCCGTAGCCCATCATTTCTCCGTGGTGCAGCCACAGGATCGAATCGCAGCTCTCCTGGAGCATCGAGAGGTTGTGACTGACCTGCACGATCGTGACCCCGGACTCCCTCAGCGCCCGCATTCGGCGGGCACCGTGGTCCTTGAACGTGATGTCACCCACGGCCGTGATCTCATCGGCGAGCAGGATCTCGGGCTGGAGCTGCACCGACACGGCGAAACCCAACCGGGCTCGCATACCGCTCGAATACGTATCGACCGGGGCATCGATGAACTCGCCGATGTCGGCCATCGCGACGATCTCCCCCATGACCGAATCCATGTACTCGCGTGACAATCCAACAACCGCGCCATTCATGTACACGTTCTCGCGGCCGGACAGTTCGTTGTGGAAGCCGGCACCCAGCTCGAGCAACGCCGTGACCCGACCCTGCACCGATATCTCGCCCGTTGTGGGGCGGTAGATGCCGCAGAGGGTTCGAAGGAAGGTCGACTTTCCTGAGCCGTTCCGCCCGATCACCCCGAGCATCGACCCGCGGGGCACATCGACCGATACGCCGCGCACGGCCCAGAACTCGGTACGAGTCTTTCGACTGAAGCCCGTCAGGCGGTCCTTGACACTCGTCCCGTTCGTCGTGAGCGTGAACCTCTTCGACACGCTCGTGGCCCGTATGGCGACGTCATCAGCCACCGGTTCATTCGACGCTTCGGTTGTGGGCGGGGTCTGGGTGTCGGTCATGTGAGCCCCTCGGCCACGTCGGCCGACGACCGGGCGAATACCATCCATCCGGCGAGAAGCACGGCTGCGCTCCATCCCGTCACGTACACCCAGTCGGTGAGCGGAGGCCACTGTTGCATGTACAACCCGTCACGCGAGATCCCGAGAAACTTCGCGATGGGGTTCCACTTCACGATTGCTCGTAGGGCCGGGATGTCGATTCGGTTGTCGACGAACTCGATCGGCCAGATGATCGGCACGAGGTAGAAGAAGAGCCGAAGTACGAGCGCATACGGGTAGCTCACGTCGTTGTACTTCGTGTTCGCCACTGAGAGGAGCAGGCCAATTCCCAGTCCGAACGTCACGGCGAGCAGCGCTACCGGGATGATCACGATCGCCGTGATGGAGAAGTGACCCACCACCACGAAGAACACGATGAGGACAACGATCTCGAGAGAGTTCTGCACGATCGTCGTCAACGTTTGCGATATGGCGGGCGCAACCGGAGGGAAGTAGAGCTTGCGCCGAAGCTTGACGGTCTGGGTGAAGCTGTTCAAGACCTTCGAGCTCGTCGCTCGGTAGAAGTTCCACACGACCATGCCGGAGAGCAGGAAGTGCGGGAATGAGTTGAAACCGCCAGGCGCCGCCGGAAGACCGCGCTCGCCGGCGAGAATCACGCCGAACACCAGGCTGTAGATCGCCAGCTCGGCGAGCGGATTGATCAACCCCCACATCCATCCCAGATAGCTGCGCAGGTAGGTGGTGCGGAGGTCGCGGCGGGTCATGTAGGTGATGAACGACCGGTACTTCCATGCCTCACGCGCCGATGAGATCACGCCACCTCGCGCCGCCTCGGCGGAGAACACGACCGTCTCGACCTCGTGCTCCGTTCCAGGGTCGGTCGCGGTCATTCGATGATGCCGATCATCTCGCCGACGACGGCACCAGGCTTGTTGCGCACCTCGGCCCGGCTCGAGCCGTCCGTGATCACGCCGAGGTGTTCGAGTAGAACGCCGATCGCCGTTTCCGCTGCCCGATGCGCTCCGTCGCGGGCCTTCAGGGCGATACCAACACCCCGCTCGGGCAGAGCTGCCACGAACACTCCCTCGGCGCCACCCTTGAGGAGAAGCGGCTCCGAGGCCTCTGGGCGGAATCGCGTTTCGGTTCGATCGGTCCCCGAGACCCACCAGGGGTGTTGGTCGTAGGCGTACACGATTCGTTCACACGCTTCCACGGTCGCCGCGTCCATCCCGACCGGCCGGACGAGTCGCTGGATCGCCTTGGCGAACGTGACTGTGGGCATCGAGAACGTAGGAATGCCACATCCGTCACGGCCCGACGACGCTTCGCTCAGGTCGAGGCCGGTGAACTCCTCGGTGACCTCGGTGACGAGCTGCTGGACGGGGTGTGCTCGATCGATGTAGTCGGACGGATCGAAACCCAGGTGACGGCACACCGACAGGAAGCCGGAGTGCTTGCCGGAGCAGCAGTTGTGGATCGGTTCGAAGCTCTGGCCGCTGGCGAGCAACGCATCGTCGGCGGCCTCGGAGATCGGGCGGTCGGCCCCACATTCGAGCGCACCTTCGGTGAGATCGATCCGGCCGAGCCATGCACGAACCGCGTCGACGTGAGCCGCCTCAGCGGAGTGACTCGCGCCGGCGAGCGCGAGTTCGGTCGAGGACAGACCAAACGCATCGGCGGCGCCCGTTCGCACGAGAGGAATCGCCTGGATTGGTTTGATCGCCGACCGCGGGATCACCGGCGCATCGGCATCGCCGAACACCTGCTGGACGCCGGATTCGCCCACGATGACCGCGTCCACGAGGTGCTCGCTCTCGACGACGTCGCGACTCACCGTGACCCTGATCGGGCCCGATTCCTGCTGCATGCCCCCAAGTCTGGAGTAAATCAAGGCGTTTCGGCGTTCATTCATGTCATCGGCTCGAACTGCCGATTGCACTACGAGGCCGAACCCAACCGCGAGTACAATGGATTCGGTACGTGAAAGGACCCGCCATGAGCTCGTTCGAAACCCTGAACACCCCCGTCATCAACCTTCCCGAGATCGATCGGGCGACCTTCGTGGGCCGCGTGTATCAGCACGTGGCCGGCGCCCTGGCCGCATTCGTCGCATTCGAGGTGCTCCTGTTCGCCGCGGGAATTGCCGACCGCATGCGCGACTTCTTCCTCGGGCGTGGCGGTGGCACCTGGCTGCTCCTCATGGGTGGCGTGATGATCGTGCAGTGGTTCGCAGCGAACGCCGCCGCCGACCTCGGCAATCCGTCGCGCCAGTATCTCGGGCTCTTCGGTTCCGCGTTCGCCCAGGCGCTGATCTTCGCCCCGTTCCTGTCCTATGTGTTCGACACCGCCGACGGAGGCGCCACCGTCGCCCAGGCAGCGGTTATCACCGGAATCGGCTTCGCCGTGCTCACCGGAATCGGCCTGTTCACCCGTAAGGATCTCTCCTTCCTGCGGCCGCTCGTCATGTGGGGCTTCGGCCTCGCTCTCATCGCCATCATCGGCGGCGTGCTCTTCGGGTTCGGCCTCGGCACCTGGTTCTCGGTGGCCATGATCGGCCTCGCCGGCGCCTCGATCCTCTACCAGACTCAGAACGTGGTTCGCCGCTACCCCGTGAACGGCCACGTCGCCGCAGCAATCGCCCTGTTCACATCACTCATGACCATGTTCTGGTACGTGCTGCGACTGCTCATCAGCCGCGACTAAGCCAGCACGGCGACCATTCGGTCCACGATCTCGGCCAGGATCGCCCGCGATGTCGCCATGTTGATGCGCACGAAGCCGTGTCCGTGCACGCCGAAATCGGGCCCGATCCCGAGTGCGACTCGACCCTGCTCCAACAGCAGTTCTGCCGGGTTCTCGCCTACGTCATATGCGTTGAGGTCCACCCAGTACAGGTACGTACCTTCGGGCGGGCTGTGCACGGCGAGCGGCAGCCGTTCAGTGAGCGCTTCGGACAGAAACCGCCGGTTGCCGTCGAGGTACTCGATGAGCGCGTCGAGCCACCCGGTGCTGCCGGGGTCGGTCCAGGCCGCGAGGGTCGCTACATGGCCCATTAGCGACACCTCCCCGAAGAATCGGTGCGTGTAGGCGTCGAATCGCGCCCGCAGGTCGGACGACCCAAAGTGCATCACGGCGCAGCGATTGCCGGCGAGATTGAAGGTCTTGGAAGCCGACGCCAGCGTGAGCGTCCGTTCGGCGAGGTCAGGATTCACGACGGCGAACACATGGTGGTCGTGGCCGGCGTATCGCAGGTCCTGATGGATCTCGTCTGCCACCACCACGAGATCGTGGCGACGGGCCACCCGGCCGATCGCCTCCAACTCCTCCACGCTGAACACCCGGCCGGTGGGGTTGTGGGGATTGCAGAGGAGCAGGATCCGCGTGCCCTCGTCGATCGCGGCATCGAGCACCTCCTCGTCGAGCTCGAACCGGGTGCCGTTCCAGGCGAGCGGGGCATCGACCATCCGTCGGTTCAGTTGTGAAATCGCAGCCAGGAACGGGGGGTAGGCAGGTGTGAGCAGCACAACACCGTCGCCGGGCTCGCTTGCGAGGGTCAGCGCCACGTGAATCGCCTGCACGACGGTGGTGAGCAACCAACTGTCGTCCGGCTCGATGTCCCAACCGAAGTGGGTGCGCATCCGATCGGCGAAGGCCTGGCGCACCTCGTCGCGAAGGTCGTAGCCCGGATAACCGATGTCGTTGGTATCGAGGAGGTCCTGCATCGCTTGGCGGATCGGGGGCGCGAGGTCGAAGTCCATGTCGGCGACCCAAGCCTCGATCACGTCGTTGTCGTGCATCGTCCACTTGACGCTGCGTCGTTTGGCAAGGATTTCGGGACTCAAATCGTCGAACATGTTCATCGAGTATGCAGCCTGTCAGGCACCGATGTCGGTTTCGGGGCTTCCGCTTCGGCCCGAGGGCCGGATCACACACAGGAGGTCGCCGGGCTCGACCGATGTTCCTCCTGCGATGACGACTCGTTCGATCGTGCCGTCGATCGGAGCGGAAATCGACGACTCCATCTTCATCGCTTCGATCAGTGCCACCGTGTCGCCAGCGTTGACGGCGTCTCCCGTCTCGACCGAAGGCGTGACCACTCCTCGGAAGGGAGCCCCGACATGGCCGGGCCGCGTCGCGTCGGCCCGTTCGGTCTCCGGGCGATCCGACGCGACCGAACGGTCGCGCGTGTCGATCGGGCGACCATGGCCGTTGACGCGAAACATCACGGTTCGCATACCGTCGTCGTCCGGTTCGCCAATCGCATCCAGGCCCAGCAGGAGGCGCACTCCTCGGCCGAGGCCGACCGAGGCGTCTTCGTCCCCCGGGTCGAGCCCGTACCAGAAGAGCGGTGAAGGCAACACGGCAAGGTTCCCGAATCGGGCGCGCTGCTCGAGACGCGCTGCCGACGGTGTCGGGAAGAGCAGTCGGTTCAGGGTGGCGCGACGATCGTCGGCAAGGCCGCGTTCGTCGGCGGGAGACAAGTCCTCACCCTGCGGTTCCCACGTTCGACCGGCGATCGCCTTCGTGCGAAAGGGCTCTGGGAATCCTGCCGGGGGCGTACCGAGTTCGCCGTGCAGAAACCCGACGACGCTGTCGGGTAGATCGACGCTTGTCGGCTCGTCGCGAAGCTGTTCGGGGGAAACCCCGCTGGCCACGAGATGCAACGCCAGGTCGCCGACGACTTTCGACGACGGAGTGACCTTGATCGGCCGACCGAGCATCTCATTGCAGGCTGCATAGAGATGCTCGACCTCCTCGAAGCGATGTCCGAGGCCGAGGGCAACCGCCTGCGATCTCAGGTTCGACAACTGCCCGCCGGGAATCTCGTGGCGATACACCGTGCCGGTCGGTGATTGAAGACCGGCCTCGAAGGGTGCATAGACCCGGCGCACCGCCTCCCAATATGGCTCGAGATCGCCGATTGCACCGAGCGACACGCCGCTGTCGCGGTCGGTGTGTTCGGTCATCGACACCACGGCGGCGATCGATGGCTGAGAGGTCATACCCGAGAGAGGTGGTGCGGCAGCGTCGACCGCATCGACGCCGGCCTCCACGGCGGCCAGATAGGTGGCGAGCTGACCTCCGCTGGTGTCGTGAGTATGGAGGTGCACGGGCTGATCGAAGCGCTCCCTGAGCGCAGCTATGAGGGTTCGAGCGGCATTTGCCCGGAGCAATCCCGCCATGTCCTTGATGCAAAGAATGTGGACACCGGCGTCAACGAGTTGCTCGGCGACATCGAGGTAGTAGTCGAGCGTGTACAACGTTTCGCCGGGGTCGGAGAGATTGCCCGAATAACAGATCGAGCCTTCCGCGACCGCACCCGATTCCAGCACGGCCTCGATGGCCGGACGCATCTGATCGAGGCTGTTGAAGGCATCGAACACACGAAAGATGTCCATGCCGGTCGCTGCGGCCTCGGCCACGAAAGCGCGCGCGACGGTGTCCGGGTACGGCGAGTACCCAACCGTGTTCCGGCCGCGCAGCAACATTTGTGTGCAGATGTTCGGCGCCGCGTCTCGCAGCCGTTCCAGTCGCTCCCACGGGTCCTCGTGGAGGAACCGGAGCGCCACGTCGAAGGTGGCGCCACCCCAACACTCCAGGCTGAGCAGCTCCGGCATGGTGTGGGCGATCTGACGGGCGCCCGCGACCAGGTCGATCGTACGAACCCGGGTCGCCAGAATCGACTGGTGAGCGTCGCGGAGAGTCGTGTCGGTGATCGCCACGCGCGTTTGAGCTCTCAGCTCGGTCGCGAACTTCTCGGGGCCCAACTCGAGCAACCGCTGCCGCGAGCCCGCGGGCGGATCGTGGTCCGGGCGGGCCGGTAACTTCGATGCAGGGTCCACGCGGGTCGGGGCGGGTCCGTGGGGCTGATTGACCGTCACATCAGCGAGGTATCGCAAGAGCCGAGTGGCCCGGTCGGCGCCCACCGAGGCCGCCGTGAGATGCGGGTGGTCGTCGATGAACGTGGTGGTGACCGCACCTGCAATGAATTCCTCGTCGTGCAGGATTGCCTGAAGGAACGGAAGGTTCGTCGACACACCCCGCACCCGGAACTCGAGCAGGGCGCGCTGCGCGCGCCTGATCACCGTGTCGAAGTCGGGTCCACGACAGGTGACCTTCTCGATCAGCGAATCGAAGTACGGGGTGATTTCAGCTCCCTGGTACCCGCCGCCGCCGTCGAGTCGCACGCCGGCACCGCCGGCCGGGCGGTACGCAACGATGCGACCCGTGTCGGGGCGAAATTCGTTGGCCGGATCCTCGGCCGTCACCCGACACTGCATGGCGAATCCGCGCACGCGGATGTCGGCTTGGGCCAGACCGATGTCCGCGAGCGTTGCGCCTGCGGCAATCCGCAGCTGTGACTCGACCAGATCTACATCGGTCACCTCTTCGGTGACCGTGTGTTCCACCTGGATCCGGGGATTCATCTCGATGAACACGTGCCGGCCATTTCGATCGACGAGGAACTCGACCGTGCCGGCGTTCACGTAGTCGATCGATTGTGCGAACGAGACCGCATCGGCGAGCAATCGATCGCGCACGTCAACGTCGAGATCCGGAGCCGGCGCGAGTTCAACCACCTTCTGGAATCGTCTCTGCACCGAGCAGTCACGCTCGAAGAGGTGAATCACCTCGCCCGTGGAATCGGCAAGAACCTGCGCCTCGATATGACGCACATCGCTCATCGCTTCTTCGAGAAACACGGTCGGATCGCCGAATGCACTCAATGCCTCTCGTCGGGCCGCATCCACCGCCTCGACGAGTGAATTCCGGTCCTCGATTCGACGTAGACCCCGACCCCCACCCCCGGCCGCAGCCTTGACGAACAACGGGTACCCGATGCTGTCGGCGTGTGCGAGCGCATCGGCCGGGTCCTCGATCGGCGGCGACTGCCGCAAAACGGGCAACCCGGCGGCGTCGGCGGCATGGCGAGCCCGAATCTTGTTGCCGGTGAGCTCGAGGACCCTCCTGGTCGGCCCGACGAAGATCAGCCCCGCCGCTTCACAGGCCTCCGCGAGATCGGGGCTCTCCGACAGAAAGCCGTAGCCCGGATAGATCGCGTCGGCCTCTGCCGCGAGCGCGGTCTCGACGATCAGATCGTGATCGAGGTACGCGCGAACCGGATGCCCACGCTCGCCGATCTGGTAGGACTCGTCGGCCTTGATCCGGTGGAGACTCCGGCGGTCCTCCCACGTGTGCATCGCGACCGTTGTGATTCTGAGCTGGGTGGCCGCCCGGAAGGCACGAATCGCGATCTCTCCGCGGTTCGCGACCAGTACCTTCTGCACGCTTTCCCCCTCGTCCGTCGCCGCAACTTCGGGTCATCGTACTTGTCGGCCCGATAGCGGTCCTCGGTTTACGCAAGACTGGCGCCCATGCGCGCAATCCTTGTGACCGAACCCGGCGGCCCCGATGTGCTGACCGTCGCCGATGTACCCACACCCGAGCCCGAACCAGGCGAGGTGATCATCCACGTCGAGGCGGCAGGCGTGAACTTCATCGACACCTATCAACGCAGCGGGCTGTATCCGATGGACTTCCCGTTCATCCCCGGACCCGAGTGCGGCGGGACCGTGTCCGCCGTCGGACCCGATGTGGCCGACTTCTCGGTGGGTGACCGGGTCACCGTGAGCGAGGGCGCCGGGGGCTACGCAGAATTCCGATCGGCGCCAGCGAAGCGGCTCATGCCGGTCCCCGACGGCGTCGGAATCGACGTGGCGACCGCCGCCAGCCTCCAGGGCATGACCGCCCACTACCTTGCATCCGACACGTTCCAACTCGGTCCCGGGCATCGCTGCCTGATTCACGCCGGCGCCGGCGGAACCGGCCGCCTGCTCGTCCAGCTCGCGAAGCGTGCCGGCGCCGAGGTCTTCACCACCGTGGGGTCGCCCGAGAAGGCCGAGCTGGCCATCAGCGCCGGTGCCGACCACGTGATTCGCTACACCGAGGTCGACTTCGCCGACGAGGTGCGGCGGATGGCCGGCACCGAGAAGCCACTCGACGTCGTGTTCGACGGCGTGGGAGCAGCGGTCTTCGACGACAGTTTGAACCTGCTACGCCGTCGAGGAGTCATGGTGACGTTCGGCAACGCATCCGGACCTGTCGAACCGGTCCCTCCGCTCCGACTGATGTCGGGCGGATCGCTCTATCTCACCCGACCGTCGCTGTTCGACTACATCGCCGATACCCCCGCGTTGCGAGCACGAGGTGGCGATGTGTTCCAACTCGTCGCATCGGGCGATCTCGACGTTCGCATCGACTCCGTGTACCCACTCGACCAGGCGGCCGACGCCCACCGCCACCTCGAGGCCCGCGGCACGACCGGCAAGCTTCTGCTCGCCCCCTGATCGCTCAGAAGACCCGAACGAGAAGAGATACGGCCGACACGAACAGCACGGCGAGAACGAGCATCTCGAACAGATGAACCGGTAGCCGGCGGCGGAGCCTCGTGCCGACGGGCGTAACCAGTGCTGCGATCGGTATCAGGACGAGCCCGAGGCTCGCTTCGTCGCCGGTGAATTCGCCAAGCAAGGCGAGGACCGCAATCTGAAGTGCTCCGGTCACGCCGAACGCGGTGGCCAGCGCGAGGACGCACGCGTCCCGCTCAAGTCCCAGGCTGAGAAACCAAGGCGAGATGATCGGCCCGGACACACCGGCTGCTCCCTGAGACAGACCTCCGAGCCAACCCACCAACGGCGCCCACTTCGATGCTCGTCCATGTTCCATGGTTCGTTTCCGCCCGAAAAAGCGGTTGACGAGAAACACGCCGACGACCGCTGCAAGGACGACGCGGACCGGACCATCGGGGATCTGCGTCAGGATCAGCGCGCCGACCACCGCTCCCGGCGCGGCTCCAACCAGGAACGGAGTGAGTGTGTGTGCATCTCGTGACCATGTTCTGGTCTGCCAAATCAAAACGACGTTTAGGAACAGATTGGCTGGACCCACGATGACGACGGCGTCGACAACGTCGAGGAAGAGCGCCACGACCGGTACGAGAATCAGCGGATAGCCCATACCCGTGATCGACTTCACCAGCGTGGCGAGCACGGCGGCCACAAGAACAAAAGCGATCTCGAGCCCGGTCACCCGCCGACCCTAGTGCTACGTCGCGGGTCGGCCCGAGCGGCCCGCCCGAAGGTCGCAACCGGGAAGGAGGCGACCGGGGCGACGGGCACCCTCGTTTCCTGACCCGCTGAGCCCCTCCCCGTCCCGCGCCAATATGGTGGCCGCTGTGAGCGAGTCAATCGGCTTCTGGGACGCGATCGCGTCGTTCTCCCTGGTGGCGGTCGTCGTTGCGATCTCGGGCTGGCGCCGGCTACACCTCGAGCGTGCGATCCTGTGGGCGGCGGCTCGAGCCACGCTGCAGCTTCTTGCGGTCGGTGTTCTGTTCTCGGCGATCTTCTCGTCGGACCTCGCCAATGTGTGGGCGTGGATCTGGGTCGGCGGGATGGTCGTCATGTCGGCGGTCATCGTCGAACGCCGCGCCCCCGAAGTGCCGGGCTTGATCTGGATGGGTCTGCTCGCGATCGTGCTCACGACGGCCATCGTTTTGAGCGTGGTGTTCCTGCTGCGAATCCTCGACCCCGAACCTGTTGCGATCGTCGTCATCTCGGGCATCACGCTCGGCAACACCATGCCGTCGGTCGTCCTCGGCGCCGACCGCATGATGGAAACGCTACGTGAACAGCGCGGTCAACTCGAGGCGCTGCTGGCCCTCGGGTGCGATCGGGAGCAATCGACCGTGCACGCGATTACCACCGTGTTGCGCTCGGCCCTGATTCCCCAGATCGAGCGGACGAAGGTCGTGGGCCTCATCGCTCTGCCGGGAGCGATGACGGGCCTGCTTCTCGCCGGAACCGATCCGATCGATGCGATCATCATCCAGCTGATGGTCATGTTTCTCGTTCTGGGTGCCGTGGCCACGAGCGTGGTGGTGGTCGCTCGGGCGATCGCCTCCAAGGCACTCACAGAAGACCTCCGCCTGGCCGATTGGACCCAGCCGGGGAGTGGTCCGGCGGGCTAGCCGTCGATCCAGTCGAGGCGGCCCGGTACGAGCCGAGCGAGACGCTCGTTCGAGTCGGCGAACACGTGGCCATATCGCTCACGCAGTTCGGCTGGAACCGGATCGTGATCGCGTTGGTTGTACAGGGGATAGCTCGCCTGTTCGACCGGCTTCAACCCAAGGAAATCTGTCGCTTCGCGCACGGTTGCCTCGGGCTCGGCCCCAAGTCGTCCCGAATCGAGCACGAGAACTTGTCCGGGCCCGAACACATCGACGTACCGCTCGACCTGGTCGGCGTACTGCCCCCGGCGAAGATAGGCGTGATGGATGTCGGCGGAGGACACGTAGGTCGCATCGGCCGCCATATGCTCCCACTCCCCCGCCAGTCGTTCCGGTTCGGCGTCGAACGCTTCGGTGAGCGACAGCGTCTCGAAGCCCCGCTTCACCTCGTGATTGTGATGTGAGATCGCCCGATCGAGCGGCTCGCGCAACACCATGATGATCCGGCAGCCGGGGATGATGTCATGAATCCGTCCAGGGATCTGAGGGTTGTACATGTAGTACGGCGCCCCCTCGCCGACGGCGGGCGCCGTCCCGTGTTTCTCGGCGAGCCGATCGATGAGCATTCTCTGTGGGAAGTTCGATCGGTACCACGAGGCCGATCGGTGGAAGTTCGTGTCGAAGTAGTGGACGCCCTTCGCCCGCCGCGGACCGAACACGAGATCGTGGGCGAGCAGGTAGATGAACAGGCTGGTCGTGCCCCCCCGTTGAGTTCCGGCAACGACGAAGTTGGGAAGTACACGCTCCACCGGATCGAGTCGACCGACGTTGCGATTCGCCCAGACGTAGAGATCGCGCACAGGTTGAGGGAGGGAGCGTTTGCCCAGCGCCTTCCGTCCGATCATGTCGCGACCCCGGTCGGGTCGGCTCGGTACTGGCCGAGCAGCGAACGAACTCGCTCCTGGTGGCCTCCAGCCGGTTGGCCCGCTTCCACATTTCGAGCGGTGAGCTCGAGCAGATACATGAGCGCGGTTGGTGCGTGCAATTCGCTGGGCACGCCCGCGTGGGCGAGCGCGCGATCGATATCGCCGTCGCCGTACTGAACGCAGAGATGGAGATGATCGAATCCGAGTGGGGCCGACCGAGTCGCCCGCTCCCAGTCCCACACCGTCCACGTACCGTCGAGTGAAGCCGTCACGTTCCAGGGCGACCAGTCGCCGTGAGCGAATCCGAGCGTGACGAGATCGACGCGGGGGTCGGACGCCAGCGCATCGATCGTTTCGCACTCGATCGACCCTGACTCGGGACGTATCCGTTCGGCCAGTTCGGCGAGGAGACCCCGAGGCTCCATGTCGGCGTGGAAGCGTGCCGAGAAGTGATCGAGCAGGTGCATCGGCATGTCGTCGGGTCTGAGCGGTCGGGGATCGTCGATCGTGAGCGCGTCGGTGAGGAGCATCGCGCCACCACCCCACTCACCGACGTGGAGAACCGTTGGCACGGTCACGCCCTCGACAGGCGCCTTCTCGAGTTCGTCCAGCCATGTCGCTTCGTGCGCGATCATCTCGGCCGTGTGCGGGTCGGGACCGAGCTTTGCCACGGCGACGAGTTCCGACCGACGCCAACAGCGAACGATCGGTTTCTGATTCGGGCGAGCAGGACCGATCGCGATCGAGAGGTCGACCGAGGAACCGAGCAGAGTGCGCAGATGGTCGCGAAGGCTCGATGATCCCTGGGTGGTGTGCACGCTCCACATCTCTCGACGCTGGAGGACTCGGGCGGCGCCGACCGCACCGACTCGAATCGCGGCGCGTGGCACTCGCCGAAGAGCCCGGGATCGGCCCAGCGCATCGGCGACGGCGGCCGAGTTTGCCGGATCGATGAGTGTCCGAGGATCGTTGACATCGGGCAGAACGACGTAACGCTCGGACGCGTTCGCGGACCTGCCGACCCAGCCGTCGCCGTTGGTAAGGACTCTCGACCACCAGTCGCTGGACGTACCGCTCACGGAGCGGCTCCCGCGAGGACGTGCTCGCGTCGCTGGTCTGCCACGCGTTGATCACGAAGCACCAATGCGGCCGCGATCATCATCATCGGCAACGCGGCCGGGAGGTGGTCGTAGTACAGCATGGTCGGCAATGACGACGCCACGGCCAGGTGCAGCCAGAGGTGCTCTTGATTTCGAATGTTGGTTCCTGTCCGCCTGGCCATGCCGACCCAGAACGTGACGAACAGCGCAGCACCGGGAATTCCCTGGCTGAACAGCGCCGTCCAGAACATGCCGTGAGTGCCGATTGCGGGTCGGTTGGGATTGGGGTTGGCGAGCGGAGCGCCGAAACCGAGCACTGGAGACTCGGGAACGCGTTCGAGAACGTCGGAGTAGATGTCGCTGCGCGCATCCACCGAATGGGTGCTCGTGGCCCGGCCTCCCACGATCTCGCCGAGCGGTGATACCAGGAGCGCGGTGAGCAGGACGAGCAATACGGCGATGATCCGAATGGCCAGGACCATCTGACCGCTACTCGCTCGGCGGAACGCCACGTACAGGACGCCGCAGATGAGCGCGATCCACAAGCCGCGGTTGGCCGACACCGCCATCGGGATCAGAGCGAGGAGGGCCACGACATGAACGAGACGACGGTAGCGACGGGCCCGCCCCGCCGCCGCGATCGCAAGGAATGTCCCCGGGACGAGGGTCGCACCCCAGTCGTTGGTGAACGAGAAGGGCATCGCCGGTCGATTGATCGGAAATCCGAGAAAGGACTGGGTCTGCGCAAATGGCGGTCGCACGATGTTGTTCACGAACGAATTCGACAGCATCGAACCCGGAAGTATCCGCGACATCGGCGTGTCGAAGCGGACCTCACCGAGCAGGAGTCCGAGGTAACCACCTATCACCGCCGTGAAGACGAAGACGCCGCCGAGGATTCCGAGTACCCGCCCGGTGGGCAGATGCCGCTGGTCGACGTTGTACACGTACAGGAAGATGATCGTCGCCGCGACGTAGTTGGATCCCCGCAGGGCGAACGACAGGTATCGGGTCAGTGTGGGATCGAGCATGGCCGCGCTGGCAATCATCCAGCCGACATAGAGCGCCCACGCGCCGAATCCACGAGGGATCCGAATCGGCTTCATCAGCATGAGCCCCAACAGCATTGGCACCGACGCGATCACGAACGAGAAGTACCCGAGGCCGAGCGCCCAGAAGAGGGGAAGCAGTGCGATCACATGGAACGGGAGGCCCGGTGCGTGCAACCCGTCGAAGGACAGGGGGCGCCGATCGGACACGCGGCTGCGTGAGTCGAAGCGAGCCGTGATGGCGGTCATCAGATCGACGAGCCGCGCTTCTGGAGCAGGGACACGATTCGCGACGACGGCACGCCGAGTACGACGAGCAGAGCGAGAAACGATCGCCCTTCCCGAGGATTGTTGCGGATCGTGCTCGCGATTCGACGAAGCGCCTGGCGCCGATCACCGAGAGATGCGGCCGCGAACGCCATCTGGCCGGTGATCCTCGCTCGACCCACCGGGTCGGTGTCGAACTCCGGGTATGCGTCGAGCAGGTATTGCAGCCCATCGATTCGCATCTGCCAGCGCTCGGCATAGAACGATGCCGTGTGCCAGCGCACCATCACCAGTGCTTCGGGCACAAGGAGCATGTCCGTGACCCGAGTCGCTCGAAGCAACCACTCGTAGTCCTCGCCGTAGCCGCCAGGCACGTCCTCGTCGACGAGACCGATCAGGTCGATCAGCTCGGCGCGACGCATCAGGAACGTCGAGGGGTGGGCTTCGAACACCCTCGAACGCAGCAGATCGGCGAAGGTGACTCGTGATTCGGTCCGGATCCGCTCGACCCGCTCGCCCTCGTAGGCCACGGTCACACCGGATCCCACGAAGTGCACGTCGCCATGCGCGTTCAGGACGTCGACCTGGCGCCGGATCTTCGAAGGTTCCCAGACGTCGTCGTCATCGCAGAACGCCACCAGCTCGCCGTCGGATGACGTCAGACCGGTGTTTCGTGCGCCCTGAAGGCCCGGTCGCCGATCATTCTTCAGGACGCGAACACGTCGATCTCCGTCATGCACCTCGAGATCGATGTCGGGGTCGGTCTGATCGAATACGACGACCGTCTCGATCTCGCCTGCGTAGTCCTGGTTCTCGATCGCCGCAAGTGTCTCTCGGAGAAGCTCGGGGCGATCCCTCGTGGCCACGATCGTCGTGATCGTCGGGGTCGACGCATCGGCGGAACTCATCGGATCTCGTCCTTGTAGTCATAGTGGCGGCGAAGCGGTCGGGTGATGCGGCCCACCAGTCGACGCATCGCCGGGTCCCCGCCCTTCCAACCGTTGTCGGGTCGGACCCGGATCGGGCCCGAATCGAGTCGCCGAGGGTTTCCGGCCACGCTGTGGCCGTCTTCGACGGGTGTGATCGTGCCGTCGCCAACGATCACCGAGCCTCGGTCATCCACGTCTGCGAATGAGAACATGGAGTCGAGACATGCGGCAGGGTCTGCCACGAAATCCTCGTAGCGGAGCCTCGCGGTGGCCACACCCAGCCGATCGAGGTTCCCGAAGGCGATGGTGAACCACAGCCACCTCAGACCAATTCGGCCGGGATGAAGCCGATCCATGTCGCGGTCGTCGTGCACCTCGGGGCGAGCAATCTTCTTGGCCCACGAATGGGCGACACCTCGCGGGTCACGGACAAGATGTACGACCCGGAGATCCACGTCGGGGAGCTGGCGGAGAAGGAGCGCGGTCGAGACGTGCTTCGAGGTGTCGACGATCACGGGAGCGCCCGAGACCTCACGGGCCGCTCGGAGGATGCGGGAAACGACGGCGCCGTATTGGGCAATCGACGTGCCGGCTCGCCGGTGCGCGCCGGGCCAGAGAAGTTTCGGAATGAAACGGGTGCGGTCCACCCGACGTTGCAGCTGGAGCATACGTTCGCCCGAGATCTGCTCCCAGCCACCGAAAGCGATCTTGCCGACCCGGTTCCAGAATCCGCACTCGCTGAAGCGGGCGCCGCAGCCGCACAGATTGTCCTCGATCAGGCCGCGCTCCCACAGATGCACGAGTTCGCCCACGTTCACGACATGGGGGTGTTCGTTCAACAGATCGGCGATGACCGTCGAGCCCGATCGGGGAACGGCACCGATATAGACGACCGGGACCGGCCCACCGTGGGCATGCAGCGGCGTGACGCTCGCGAGCTCTCCGGGCAGCACTCGTGCCCGACCACCGAGCAACTGGACCATCTCGTTCTCGAACCTGGTGAGCGAGAGTGCCGAGTGACCGTCGTCGACCGCCACCTCAGGGGCACCACGCTCGACGGCGATCGCGAGGAACTGGAAGAACTCGTCCTTGGTTCGAGCGAGTTGGATCTCTCCATGGGCGGCGAGCCGTTCACAAAAGTCCACCTGATGGTCGTTCACGTGCTCATCGAAGATCGCTTCCCGAGGAACGACGATCGGCACGAGGCCGTTGGAACGACATTCGAGGATCGTTGCCGGACCTCCATGGCAGACGACGACCGATGCCTGCCGGAATTCCTCGATGAGCTGCGTGCGCTGTAGATAATCGACGCTCTCGGTGTTACGAGACGCCGACGATGTCCCCCGTTGCACGATGACGGGTCCGACGGGAGGGTCGGTCTCGAGCCACTCATCGAGCCATTCGATCACCCGGTCGAAGCGGTGATAGTCGGTCCCAACCGTGAGAAAGAGGCGCTCAATACCGTCGGTGCTGAACGGCCTCGCTGCAGAGCCGTCGTACGCGCTCACATCAGCCTCCCGATCAGCTCTGCTCGGGGATGGAACACGAGCTGGTCCTCCCACTGCACGAGGAAGCTGTTGGACAGCGGAGCGCAGAGTCGAGCTGTCAGCGACGCGTTGTCGATGCGGTCGTACACCTCGATGAACACCGTGCGGACTCCCATCAGACGACCGAGTAGGAAGAACGGAAAGGCCACAGCGGCTCCTGTTGAGATGAGGACGTCGGGCTGTTCCCGACGCAGGACCCGCCAGGCGAGGGAGAAGTTGCGAATGAGGTTCGGAAGGTTTCGCGTCGTCGGATAATGCGCCCAATCGATGCGCTCGGACTCGAGGAGTTCATGACTGTCGGGCATATCGAACGTGACCCAGAACCGGTCGTGGCGCTCCCACCACGGTTTCAGCACGAGGAGATGCGCGAGGTGTCCGCCGGAGGACCCGACGAGACCTACGTTGAGCATCTGCCCTTCCTCGGCCAAGTCCACGGTGCGTTTCCGGAGGAGCATCAGGATTCTGTCTCCGAGGTCGCCACACCGGATTCGGTGTCGGCGTCGTCTTCGATGACGTGAGCATCCTCGGGCCCCTCATCGGCGTCCTCGACGACGCTGGCGTCGGTCCGAAGTGTGTCCGGGAGACCGGTCCTGCCCATGTTGTGGAGCGATCGCAGCACCCGATCGCCATCAGCCTCGAAGTGAGCCGGTTCGCCGGTGGAGGGCATCGTTGTGGCACTCGTACCGAGATTGCCCGCACCGGCCGGGAGAAGCGAGAGCCGGCTCGTTCGGTTGAGGATCGAACCGACCACCGCCGCATCGACGTTCATCAGCTGGATGCGCAGCTCCGCCAGCTCGCTTCGACGGGTACGACCCACCGAGGCAACGACGTAGACGGCGTCGGCGAGTGAGGCGAGGAGCAGGCCGTCGGCATGGGTGAGCGCGGGCGGGGAGTCGAACACGATGACCGCGTCCTCTTCGCGAGCGGCAGCAATGAGGGCCGCAAGCGCATGCTCCGAGAGTGGCGGCGGCGTTCCGGTACCGGTCGGGATGACGCGAATTCCGAGCCGGTCGTGCGCGTTGTCGAGGAGTTCACGGGCGGTGGAGAGGTCGGTGTCGGTGCGGAGGTAATCGCTCAGCCCGCTCGAACTTGTCAGTGCGAACAGCCGGTCGAGCGCCGTGTTGCGGCGGTCGGCCGCCACGAGGACCACGCTGCGACCTGCCTGGGAGAGTCCGATGGCGAGGTTCGCGGCCGCGCTCGTGCGTCCTTCTCCGTCGTGGGCGCCCGTCACGGTGATCGAAGCCGCCATCGACCCACCACGGGGCACGATCGCAGCCGCGGCGAGACGTCGGAAGGCCTCGGCACCGGCGCTCTGCGGGCTCAGCGCGGTCACAAGCGCCGGATTGTCCTCGGTGATCCTCGGGATGTCGCCCAGGACCGGCGCCCCGAGATCGATCTCGGTTTCGGCCGCGCTGCTCAGTCGGCGATCGAGGCGATCGGTGAGCACGGCGCCGAAGGTGCCGAGCATGAGGCCCATGATGGCGCCTGCGAGAACTGCGGCGAGGAACGGCACTCCGGTCGAGTCGGCCAGCGGGCTCGACGCGCCACCGAGCAGCGATCCCACATCGACGGGCACGCCCTCGATCACGCTGAGGCGACTACGGAGGTCGATCCGTTCGTTTTCGAGCCGGCGAAGTCGGAGATCGCTCAGCGTGAACGCGACCGATTCGGGCTCGGCAGCGGTGAGCACGGCGGTCTCGTTGGCGATACGGAGGTCGAGGTCGGCGAGTTGGGTGTTCAGGTCGTCGAGCTGGCTCGTGCGGAGGATCTGCTCCCGCTCGAGTCGATGATTGAGATACCCGGTGGCCGAAAGGTCGACCAGCGCGACGGCCGTCTCCGGTGTATCGGCGCGATAGGTGAATTCGAGAATCTGGCTGTCGCAATCAGTGTTCGATGTGAAACCTTCACCATCGAGACACGACGTGACGACCAGGTTCTCCTGCCACTCATCGAGTGTCACGTCGATAGGGCTGTTCGCGACGACGCCCCCACCCACAAGGGCGGAGCGGGCGATGCCGATCTCGGTCGCCTCGCTGATCGGATCCGACGAGCGGCCGAGGTCGGCGTCTCCCGGGCGGAGGAGCACCGCAACCGTGGACTCGTGGAGGTTGGACGCAGCCGGCAGGAACGTGAGCGCCGCAACGACCCCCACAACCACCGCAACCACGACCATCCACCAACTGCGCCGAAACACTCGCCCGTAGTGCCCCAGTTCGACCTCGTTGTTGTACATGCTCTCGTCACCCATCCACGCGGCGCGCATACGGCGCTCCGTGTTGCCGTCGGCGGCCCGGGCTCCGATTTGAGCGCTCGCACCCGTGGGATCGGGCCCTCAGAACCGTCGATTCGGCGCCGATCCTGTACCCATGACCTGGACGAGGACCCGCGCACCTCTGCGCGCGTCGATTGCGGCGATGGCGGTGATCGCCGCTTCGTGCACGTCCAGCCAGGCCGCCACTCCCCCAACGACGGCCCCATCGAGCACGATGCCGGCGACAACCCAGCCGACCACTCCCCCGTCGAGCGCTGGCCAGACCACGAGTTTGGTCGGCCCGCCCTCCGATGATCCCTGGGTCGACATCGTCCCCGGAAAGTCGTTCGTGGGCGCTCTTCTCGGCATGTCGACCGGCCTCTCCCAGGCCGAACGAGAACCGCGCTGGGAGGCCCTCGAGACCGATGCGGGTCGCACGTACGACATCGGCCACGTGTTTCACGCCTGGGACAAAGCGATTCCCACCGCGGACGACGACTTCCACATCGCCGACGGCCGACTGCTCATGATCTCGTGGAACGGCACCGATACGATCGAGATCGCCGACGGTGAGCACGACCAGTGGATCACGAGTCAGGCCGAGGCGGTTCGGGACCTCGATCGCCGGGTTCTCCTCCGGTGGTTCTGGGAGATGGACGGTCGTCGCCGACTCCCACTCGTGCACTCCGGTGCGAACTACGTGGCCGCGTGGCTTCACATCCGAGCGATTTTCGACGAGGTCGGAGCAGCCAATGCCGAGTTCGTCTGGTGTCCGAACGATTTTCTTTTCCGGGACGGCGACCCCGACCAGTGGTACCCCGGCGATGACCACGTCGACTGGTTGTGCGCCGACGGCTACAACTGGGCCGACTCCACGACGAGCGACGAATGGCTCGGAATCGACGAGATCTTCGCCGACTTCCACGAATGGGCTGCCCCCAGGGGCCTCCCGATCGTGATCGCCGAGACAGGCGTAGGCGAGGCTGAACCCGGTGCGAAGGCCGAGTGGCTCCGATCGCTTCCTTCGCTGCTCGAGTCGGAGCTCCCCGAGATCGATGCCCTCGTCTATTTCGACAAAGATTTCACCGATGCCGGCCACCGCGATTGGCGCCTCGACACATCACCCGAGGCCTATGAGGCGTGGCTCGAGATCAGCGCCGACCCCTGGCTCAACCCTCTCGATCGCTGAGCGAGCACACCGTTACACGAGCGCCGCCTCCGTTCCTGAGAGGATGGTGTCCACCGTCTCGGCCGGACTCTGGTAGGACGAGTCGATCCATAGTCCGAGCCGAGGCGTCTGCCCGCGCAGCACAGCGTCGAGCTGTTGAGGGCTGAAGGCGCCATATCCAGTCTTTTTCCGCTCCGCCTCGCGACGTGCCACCTCTGCCGCTGACGGCGAAAGGACGATGACAGCGAGCGGTCGCGAGGTGTACAGGTCGGGCACCTCGGCGAGCATTGGTCCGAGAATGGTGTCCTGAACGACTGTGGTGAACCCGGCGGCGACGTAGCGATCTGCGGCTGAAGCGGTCATCTCATATCGCAACCTCAGCTCGTCGAGCGCCGCCGGCGACACGTCCACAGTCATGTCGACTCGGCCGTTCACGATGGAGCGTCTGAACATGTCGCCGCGGAGGTGGACAGATCTCGTGAAGCGCTCCGCAAGCGCCTGCGCCACGGTCGACTTTCCCGCCGCCATGACGCCGGTAATCACATACAGCACCAGCCCAGTCTCGCACCGCGACGACGCGTCTCGGCGACAGGCCGCGTCGAAAACGACCGAACCCGGCCGGTGTGGATACCGGCCGGGTTCGAACGTTGATCGGTTGAGAAGCGCTACTCGGGGCCACCGACCAGGCCGCCGACCGCATCGCTGCGGTTGGCCAACCAGTCGGCGAGGTCCTGCTCTTCCTCGTCCGCGCTGCTGTAGTACTCCATGGGCGTGTAGTCCGGAGCGTGCGGCTCGACCTTGCGGTACTCACCGATGCCCGTACCCGCCGGGATGAGCTTGCCGATGATGATGTTCTCCTTGAGACCGAGGAGTCCATCGCTCTTCGACTCGATCGCCGCCTCGGTCAGCACCCGGGTCGTCTCCTGGAAAGACGCGGCCGAGAGCCACGACTCGGTGGCGAGGGATGCCTTGGTGATACCCATGAGTTCGGGACGACCCTCCGCGGGGCGCTTGCCCTCCTGCACCAGCTGACGGTTCACATCGGAGTACACCTTGGTGTCGACCCGCTCACCGGGCAGGAAGTCGGAATCGCCCGGCTCCTGCACGGCGATGCGGCGCGTCATCTGGCGGACGATCAGTTCGATGTGCTTGTCGTGGATCGACACACCCTGATCGCGGTACACCTTCTGAACTTCCTCGACGAGGTACCGCTGGGTCTCGCGGACACCCTTGATGTCCATGAGCTCCTTGGGATCGCGGGGACCCTCGACGATGGCGTCACCGGCAACGATCTCGTCGCCGTCGTTCACCTCGAGGCGAGCGAGCGACGGAACGGTGTACACGTCTTCCTCGCCGTCGTCGCCGACGATGAGAACCGTGCGGCCCTTGCCGTCGTCCTCACCCACGCGCACGACACCACTCGTGCGAGCCAGAGTGGCCTTGCCCTTGGGCGAACGAGCCTCGAACAACTCGACCACGCGGGGCAGACCGCCGGCGATGTCGCCGCCGCCGGCCACACCACCGGTGTGGAAGGTGCGCATCGTGAGCTGGGTACCGGGCTCACCGATCGACTGCGCCGCGATGACACCGACAGCTTCGCCGGGCTCGATCGTGCCGAAGGTGGCGAGCGAGGTGCCGTAACACGCAGCCGACACACCCTGCGTCGACTCGTCGGTGAGCGGCGAAAGCACCCGCACCCGGTCGATCGTGGCGTCGTCGCGGAGGGCGATCATGATGTCTTCGGTGACCTCGGTGCCGGCCGCAAACTTCGTGCCGTCGGCGGTCTTGATGTCGTCGGCAAGCGTGCGGCTCAGGAGACGGGTCTCGAGATAGGTGCGCTTGCCGGCCGAATCGGGGTTCACGTCCTCGAGCCAGATACCACGAACCGTGCCGCCGGCCTCGAAGGGATCTTCGGTGTTGACGATGAGCTCCTGGGCCACATCGACCAGGCGGCGGGTGAGGTACCCGGAGTCGGCGGTGCGAAGCGCCGTGTCGACGAGACCCTTACGGGCGCCCGGCGTGGCGATGAAATACTCGAGCATCGCGAGGCCCTCACGGAAGTTGCTCTTGATCGGACGGGGAATCATGTCACCACGAGGGTTCGCCACGAGACCGCGCATACCCGCGATCTGACGGACCTGCATCATGTTTCCTCGAGCACCAGAGGTGACCATCATGTCGATGGGATTGAACTGGTCGGCCTTGAGGCCGGCCTCCATCTCGTTCTTCACCTGCTCGGTGGCCTCCGACCAGATCTCGACCTCTTTCTGACGGCGCTCACCATCGGTGATGATGCCCCGGCGGAACTGCGTCTCGACCTTCTCGGCTTCCTTCTCGTGTTCGTCGAGGATCGACCTCTTCGAGTCGGGGGTCTTCACGTCGTCGATCGACACCGTCAGACCGGACTGCGTCGCATAGCGGTAGCAGACGTCCTTGATCCCGTCGAGGGTTGTAGCGACGACAGCCTTGGGATAGTCGCGTGCCAGCGTGTCGACGATCTCGCCCATGACGCCCTTGGCGATCGGGCGATTGATGAAGCCGAAATCTTCGGGGAGGACCGAGTTGAACAGGACCCGGCCAACCGTGGTGGTCGCATACGTCGCAGCAACGCCGTTGGCGGGCGTCTCGATCAGCGACGGATGACGGAACTGGATCTTGGCGTGAAGCTCCACGTCTCCGGCCTCGTAGGCGAACATCACCTCGTCGAGGTTGCGGAAGACACGACCCTCACCCTTGACGCCGTCGACGTCCTGGCTCAGGTAGTAACCACCGATGATCATGTCCTGCGTCGGCGTGACGAGCGGACGGCCGTTGGCCGGGCTGAGCACGTTGTTCGCCGAGAGCATGAGCACACGGGCCTCGGCCTGCGCCTCTGCCGATAGCGGCAGGTGAACGGCCATCTGATCGCCGTCGAAGTCGGCGTTGAACGCGGTGCACACCAGCGGGTGAAGCTGAATCGCCTTGCCCTCGACCAGCACCGGCTCGAAGGCCTGGATGCCGAGCCGGTGAAGCGTTGGTGCACGGTTGAGGAGCACCGGGTGCTCCTTGATCACGTCGTCGAGAACGTCCCACACCTGGGGCTTGCGACGCTCGACCATACGCTTGGCCGACTTGATGTTCTGCGCCACCTCGGTATCGACCAGGCGCTTCATCACGAACGGCTTGAACAGCTCGAGGGCCATCAGCTTTGGCAGGCCACACTGGTGCAGCTTCAGGGTCGGGCCGACCACGATCACCGAACGACCCGAGTAGTCGACGCGCTTGCCGAGCAGGTTCTGACGGAACCGGCCCTGCTTGCCCTTGAGCATGTCGGAGAGCGACTTGAGCGGTCGGTTGCCGGGTCCAGTGACCGGACGGCCACGACGCCCGTTGTCGAACAGTGCGTCAACGGCCTCCTGGAGCATCCGCTTCTCGTTGTTGACGATGATCTCGGGAGCACCGAGGTCGAGCAGACGCTTGAGTCGGTTGTTCCGGTTGATCACACGGCGATAGAGGTCGTTGAGGTCGGACGTCGCGAAACGGCCACCGTCGAGCTGCACCATTGGACGCAGTTCCGGTGGAATCACGGGCACGACGTCGAGGATCATGGCGCGGGGATCATTGACCCGGTTGCCCCGCTCGTCGCGACGGTTGAACGCAGCAACGATCTTGAGGCGTTTGATGGCCTTCTGCTTACGTTGTGCCGACAGCGGCTTCTGACCCTCTTCGGGATCGATCTGGGCCCGCAGCTTGATTTCTTCGTCGTCGAAGTCGATGCGGGCGATCAGGGCGGCCAGCGCGCCGGCGCCCATGCCACCCTCGAAGTAGTCGGCGTAACGAATGTGCATCTCGCGCCAGAGCATCTCGTCTTCGATGATCTGACGGGCGAAGAGGCTCTTGAACTCGTCGTACGAACGATTGAGGACGTCGATCTCCATCTCGTAGCGCTCTCGCACGGACGCGAGGTCCTTGTCGACGGCGCGCTGCCGAGCCTTGATCTCGGTGTCCTTTGCCTTGTCCTTCTCCATCTGAGCGATTTCGGCCTCGAGCTCTTCGTGCACGCGGGCGAGCTCGAGCTCCATTTCCTTCTCGAGCTCGTCGCGCTCGGCCAGCATCTCGGCTTCGAGGTTCGGAAGATCCTCGTCTCGCTTCTCCTCATCGACCCAGGTGACCAGGTTGGCGGCGAAGTAGATGACCTTCTCGAGCTGCTTGGCCTTGAGCTCTTCACGGGGCTCGGTGCCCATCAACAGGTATGCAAGCCACGACCGGGTACCACGCAGGTACCAGATGTGGACCACAGGAGCGGCGAGCTCGATGTGGGCCATGCGCTCGCGGCGCACCTTGCTACGCGTTACTTCGACACCACAACGCTCACAAATGATGCCCTTGAAACGGACGCGCTTGTACTTTCCGCAGTAGCACTCCCAGTCCTTGGTCGGACCGAAGATCTTCTCGCAGAAGAGACCGTCCTTCTCGGGCTTGAGCGTGCGGTAGTTGATGGTCTCTGGCTTCTTGACCTCACCGTTCGACCACATGCGGATGGAGTCCGCAGTGGCGAGTCCAATACGGATCTGATCGAAGTCGTTTACATCGAGCATGTGCTTCCTCAGTTCCCAGCAAAGCGGGCGGCCCGCTCGGCTTCACGGCGTGCGTCTTCTTCATCACTGCCTCGCTCGGGGCGGGACAGGTCGATGCCGAGCTGCTCGGCAGTGCGGTAGATCTCGTCGTCGATCTCACGGAGTTCGATGTCCATGCCCTGGTGGTCGAGGACCTCGACATTCAGGCACAGGGCCTGCATCTCCTTGATCAGCACCTTGAAGCTCTCAGGGATTCCCGGTTCGGGGATGTTCTCGCCCTTCACGATCGCCTCGTAGACCTTCACGCGGCCGAGGACGTCGGCGGACTTGATCGTGAGCAGCTCCTGCAGGCAGTACGCGGCGCCATAGGCCTCGAGGGCCCACACTTCCATCTCACCGAATCGCTGCCCACCGAACTGGGCCTTACCGCCGAGCGGCTGCTGGGTGATCATGCTGTACGGACCGGTGGATCGAGCGTGGATCTTGTCGTCCACGAGATGCGCCAGCTTCAGGATGTACATGAACCCGACCGTGATCGGGTTGTCGTACACCTCGCCGGTTCGGCCGTTGTAGAGCGTGGTCTTGCCGTCGTCCTGGATCAGGCGATCGCCGGCCGTGGTCTCTGCGTTGAGGTTGCGGAAGATCTCCTGAATAGTCGGGTGCTTGCCGGCCAGCTCGACCTCGTCCCACTTGGCACCGTCGAACGACGGGGTGGCGACGAGTGTGGCCGGACGGGTGGTGGGACGGGTCTTGTACTCGGTTCCCATGATCGGATCGAGACCGACCTGCTTGCCGTCGATCTCCCAGCCCCAACGAGCCGCGTAACCGAGGTGGGTCTCGAGCACCTGACCCACGTTCATGCGTGACGGAACGCCGAGCGGGTTGAGGATGATGTCGACCGGGGTGCCGTCAGCGAGGTGAGGCATGTCCTCGACCGGAAGAATCCGGGAGATGACGCCCTTGTTGCCGTGGCGGCCCGCGAGCTTGTCGCCCACGCTGATCTTGCGCTTCTGACCCACATACACGCGCACCAGCTGGTTGACGCCGGGGGGAAGCTCGTGGTTGTCGTCGCGGCTGAACACCTTGACGTCGATGACCTTGCCGGTCTCGCCGTGAGGCACCTTGAGCGACGTGTCGCGAACCTCGCGAGCCTTCTCGCCGAAGATGGCGCGCAGGAGGCGCTCTTCGGGCGTGAGCTCGGTCTCACCCTTGGGCGTGACCTTGCCGACGAGCACATCTCCCGGGTTGACGTCGGCGCCGACACGAATGATGCCTCGCTCGTCGAGGTCGGCGAGGATGTCGTCGGAGAGATTCGGGATGTCCCGAGTGATCTCTTCGGGTCCGAGCTTGGTGTCACGGGCGTCGATCTCGTGCTCGTGGATATGGATCGAGGTGAGCACGTCGTCACGCACGAGGCGCTCCGACAGGATGATCGCGTCCTCGAAGTTGTAGCCCTCCCACGTCATGAACGCCACGAGGAGGTTCTTGCCGAGTGCAAGCTCGCCATGATCGGTCGAAGGGCCGTCGGCGAGGATCTGACCGTTCTTGACAGCGTCACCCTCGGCGACGCGAGGCTTCTGGTTGATCGACGTGTCCTGATTCGAACGCTCGAACTTGAGCAGGCGGTACACCTTCTTGCCGAGCTTCTTGTACTCGACGGTGATCGAGCGACCGTCCAGCTCGGTGATCACTCCGTCGTCCTCGGCGATCACCATATTGGCGGCATCGCGGGCGGCGCGAGCCTCGACGCCGGTGCCGATGTACGGCGCCTCCGCGGCGATGAGCGGAACGGCCTGTCGCTGCATGTTGGCGCCCATGAGCGCACGGTTGGCGTCATCGTGCTCCACGAACGGGATCAGTGCCGTCGCGATCGAGATGATCTGCTTGGGCGAGACGTCCATGAGCTGGACCTCGTCGGGAGCAACCGCCGAGATCTCGGTGGTGGCGCCGAAAAAGACGTCCTGTTCGAGCTGGAGGCGCAGGTCCTGCAGTGATGCGGCCTGAGGCGAGCGACGCACGAGCACACGGTCGTTGAGGAACTTGCCCTTGTCGTCGAGGGGCGCGTTCGCCTGGGCGACGACGTACTCCTCTTCCTCGTCGGCGGCGAGGTACACGATCTCGTCGGTGACCTTGCCTTTGGTGACCACGCGGTACGGCGACTCGATGAATCCAAAAGGGTTGACGCGGCCGTAGGTTGCGAGCGCTCCGATGAGGCCGATGTTCGGGCCCTCCGGCGTCTCGATAGGGCACATGCGGCCGTAGTGGCTGAAGTGCACGTCTCGAACTTCGAAGCCGGCACGCTCACGCGACAAGCCACCCGGGCCGAGCGCCGAGAGACGACGACGGTGGGTGAGGCCCGAGAGCGGGTTGACCTGGTCCATGAACTGGCTGAGCTGAGACGTTCCGAAGAACTCCTTGATCGCAGCCACGACCGGCCGGATGTTGATGAGCGTCTGCGGCGTGATCGCCTCGACGTCCTGGGTCGTCATGCGTTCGCGCACGACCCGCTCCATGCGGCTGAGACCGATTCGGACCTGGTTCTGGATCAGCTCGCCCACCGAACGGATGCGACGGTTGGCGAAGTGATCCTGATCGTCGAGGCGGTACCCCGGCTCGCCCTTGGCAAGGTGCAGCAGGTACGAGCAGGTGGCGAGCACCTCGGCCTGCGTGAGTACCGACTGATCTTGCTCTGGGCGCTCGAGCTCGATGCCGAACAACTCTTCGAGACGGTCCATCTCGGGACCGAGTTTGCGGTTGAGCTTGTACCGACCGACACGGCTGAGGTCGTAGCGACGCGACTCGAAGAAGGCGTTGCGAAAGTAGTTGCGGGCCGATTCGGCCGACGGCGGCTCGCCCGGGCGAGCACGCTTGTAGATCTCGATCAGCGCCTCCTCCTGGGTCGGCGCGAGCTCGCGGTCCTTCTCCCACTGCCCCTCGAGAAAGTCGAAGTGGTTCACGAACTTGTCGAGGAAGCCCGGTGCGTTCTCCTCGTCGTAGCCGAGAGCGCGAAGGAGCACGAACAGGCTGAGGCGACGCTTTCGAGCGACGCGGGTGCCGGCGGTGACGTCCTTGCCCGGCTTCTGCTCGACGTCGAACTCGATCCATTCGCCGCGGTACGGGTGGATCGTGCCGGTGACGAGCTGATGCTTTGCGAGGTTACGGAGGCGGTAGCGCTCGCCGGGCTGGAAGATGACGCCCGGTGATCGCACGAGCTGACTCACGACGACGCGCTCGGTGCCGTTGATCACGAAGGTGCCGCGATCGGTCATCATGGGGAAGTCGCCCATGAACACCGTCTGTTCCTTGATCTCACCGGTGTTCGAGTTCATGAACCGAGCGCGCACGAAGATCGGCGCGCTGTAGGTCATGTCCTTCTCTTTGCATTCCTCTACCGAGAACTTCGGCGGAGGGCGAAGGTCTTCGTCGGTGGGATCGAACTCGAGCTCCAGCTGAAGCGTCTCGGAGAAGTCCTTGATGGGACTGATGTCGCGAAATGTCTCGGCGAGACCTTCCTCGAGCAACCAGACAAAGGACTCCCGCTGGACAGCGATGAGATCGGGCAATTCGAGCGCTTCGTCGATGTTTCCGAACGAATAACGATCGAGGGCAACAGAACGTGAGGACACTTCAGTCTCCTGGACAGCGGAGGGCGACGTCGGAACGACGGATCACAGCGCGAGCGGGGTCAGGGAACCGCGCGCCCAAAAAGGGCACGCCAAGAAGAAGACACCGGGACGCCACGACAAATCGCAGCCTAATAGCAGATATGGGGTGGGGGCAACCCCACACGCGCATGCCAAGGCAGCACCAGCCGGTGGCGGGCACTTGGCATACGGTAGCGAGTCGCCTGGGACGAGGTCAAGCGTAGCGTGTGACCCGACACCCAAAAGGTCTCGGATCACACGCCCCGCTATGAGATTTCTCAGGTGAGATCGACGGAGCCGCCGGCCTCTTCGATTGCGGCCTTCGCCTTCTCGGCATCTTCTTTCGACGCTTTTTCGAGGATGGGCTTGGGAGCACCATCGACGAGGTCCTTGGCGTCCTTGAGACCGAGGCCGGTGAGCTCGCGCACGACCTTGATCACGCCGATCTTCTTGTCGCCGGCTGCGGTGAGCACGACGTCGAACTCGCTCTGCTCGTCCTCGTCGCCGCCAGCGTCGCCGCCGGCAGCCGGGGCTGCAGCAACGGCCACCGGCGCGGCGGCCGTGACGTCGAACTTGTCCTTGAAATCGTCCAGGAGTTCTTTGAACTCGAGGACGGTCATGTTCTCGATGCTTTCGAGAATCTCTTCCTTGGTAGCCATTTTCTCAGCTCTCCTCTTTCTCGGTCTTACTCTTCTTCAGAAGTCGGGTTGTCGGATTCATCGCTGTCACTCGCAGCGACTTCGCCGCTGTCACTCGCAGCGACTTCGCCGCCTTCACTCGCAGCGACTTCGCCGCTGTCCGCTGGCGCTTCGTCGGCGGAGTCCTCCGCCGGCGCTGCCGCCTCGGCCGCTGCGGCCTCGGTCTGGGTTCCGGTTCCGCCGGGGCCGCCCTTTTCGACGAGCTCCTCCATCGCGTACACGAACTCGCGGAGCTTGTTCTCGAGGAGGCCGGCAAAGTCACCCAACATGTACTCCATGGCGCCGGCGAATTCGGCGAAGAGCACCTCACGCGAGGGCAGATCGGCGAGCGCCTTGATCTCGTCCTGGCTGAGGGACTTACCGTCGAGCAGGCCACCCTTGATCACGAGGGCTTCGTTGGTCTTGCTGTAGTCGCGGAGAGCCTTGGCCACCGCGGCTGAATCGCCCGCCGATCCGTCGGCCTTCTCACCGACGAAGGCGAGGGCGGTCGGGCCGACGAGGAGTTCGTCGAGCTCGAGGCCCAGCTCATTCGCAGCCAGGCGCACGAGGGTGTTCTTGTAGATCTTGTACTCGCCACCGGCCGGAGCGAGGTTCTGTCGAAGCTCGGCCATGGCGGGCACGTCCATGCCGCGGTACTCGGTGAGCATGACGCCGTCGGACGCCTCGAGCTTCTCTTTGACCTCGGCGACCACCGCGACCTTGTCGGCTCGTGGTTCTCCCATGATGCAACTCCTGTGGTGTCGTGCCGTTCGAGAAAAACCAGAACGGACGTCCGCCGAAGAGAGCGAACGTCCGCGTGCACGACCACAGGTCGGCGCTTGGGGTCCACCTGCTCCGGACTTATGGTCCCGTCCTTGGGGACCACCGGAGGTCTTCGGCGAGTTATGCGATTTTGACTTGATGAACTCTAGCGGGTGGCCTGAAAACACCCACCCGCACACTGCTGGAGTTTGCGCAGCAAACTTCCAAGGAACCCGAAGGGTTCCCACTCACTGCTGGAGTTTGCGCAGCAAACTCCCAAGGAACCCGAAGGGTTCCCACTCACTGCTGGAGTTTGCGCAGCAAACTCCCAAGGAACCCGAAGGGTTCCCAC